>CASETY010000023.1 GCA_949291115.1 uncultured bacterium | reverse complement strand
TATATCGCCCAACTCACCAGTAGCTGCTCTTAATAAATCTCCTGTAGAAATATGAGGTATTTGATATTTTGAAGACAATAATTTTGCTTGAGTACCCTTACCAGCCGCTGGTGGGGCAATTAAAATTATATCTTGCATTATCTTCTTCCTTTTCTATAACTTCTACTTTGTAATTGACTTTCTAATTGTTTGTAAGTTTCTAAGGCAACACCTACAACAATTAATAATCCTGTTCCACCAATTGATACATTTCCAGATAAACCAGAAAATAATCCAAATATAACAGGAATACCAGCTAAAATAGCTAAGAATAAAGCTCCAACTACAGTTATTCTACTAATTACATAACTAATATATTCTGTAGTTTCTTTACCTGGTCTTACCCCTGGAATAAATCCACCATTTTTACTTAAATTATCACTCATTTCACTTGGTTTAATTTGCATAAAAGTATAAAAATAAGCGAATACAAATATTAAAATTATATATAGTGAAAATCCAGTAGGACTAGTCATTGACAAATATTGATTAACAAAATTTGTAAATGCTTCATTTTTAACAAATGTTGCTATAAACGATGGTATTGATATTAATGCTGAAGAAAATATTACTGGCATAACCCCTGCAGAGTTTAGTTTAAATGGAATATAGTTTTGTCTACCTCCAAATGAACTATTAGATTTATTAGCATATTGAACGTTAATTCTTCTTTCTGCTCCTTCAACATATACAACACCTAATGTAATAGCAATATAAACTATAACATATAATACAAATAATAATGTTCCTATTAATGTTCCTTCACTAGTTAATTGACTAAAAGCAGAAGCAAACATTGTTGGCATACTTGAAATAATACCAGCCATGATGATTAATGAAATACCATTACCAATTCCTTTAGCAGTAATTTGGTCACCTATCCATAATAATAGACAAGTACCAGCTGTTAAAACTAAAGCGAATTGTAAATAATCAATATTTAATATTCCACTACCAGCACTTCCTAGAAAAGCAAATGAATAAATATATCCTTGAACAAAAGCCAAAGCAATACCACAAATACGAGTTATTTTATTTAATTCGTTTCTTCCCGTACCGCCTTGATTTTTAAGTTCTGATAAATAAGGAACAATATCCATTGCTAATATTTGAATAATAATTGATGCTGTGATATATGGCATAACTCCTAGAGCAAATATAGAAAATTGTCCTAAAGCTCCGCCACCCATAACATTAATTAATTCTAAAAATCCTAATTGTGTTACACCTAATTGATATTTATCAGTTACACCTAATTGATATTTATCAATACCCGGAACAATTATTGCTTTTCCTAGTACAAAGACAAATAAACAAGCTAAGGTGAATAATATTCTTTTTTGAATATCCTTATTTTTTGCATTAAATATTTGCTTAATAGTTGCAAACATTTTAAATCACCTCTGTTTTTCCACCATTACTTTCAATTTCTCTTTGTGCACTACTAGAAAATTTATGTGCTTTTACAGTTAATTTTTTAGTTAATTTACCATTACCTAATACTTTAATACCATCTAATTGATTTTTAATTAATCCCATTTCTTTTAATAATTCTGGAGTAACAACTGCTCCATCTTCAAATCTATTTAAATCACTTAAGTTAATAGTTGCATATCTAGTTTTAAATCTAGCGTTACTAAATCCTCTTTTTGGTAATCTACGGAATAAAGGTAATTGTCCACCTTCAAAACCTGGTCTTACTCCACCGCCTGAACGAGCGTTTTGTCCTTTATGACCTTTACCACTAGTTTTTCCTAATCCACTACCTGGTCCACGTCCTACACGTTTTCTTGTAGTTGTAGCACCTTCGTTTGGTTGCATTGTATGTAGTTTCATTACATTATCTCCTCAACTTTTTTTCCTCTTAATTTAGCAACTTCTTCAACTGTTCTTTGTGATCTTAATGCTTTTAATGTAGCATAAGCCATATTAACTTTAGTATTTGATCCAAGTGATTTAGATAAGATATTTTTAACACCAGCTAATTCTACTACTGCTCTTACAGCACCACCAGCTTTAACTCCAGTACCTTCACAAGCAGGTTTAAGTAAAATCTTACTAGCTCCTTCTACACCAGTTGCTTCATGTGGGATTGTTCCATTAACAACTGATACATTAACTACGTTTTTAGTAGCAGCTGCAACAGCTTTTTTAATTGCATCAGGTACTTCATTAGCTTTACCTGTTCCAATTCCAACGCGACCTTTACGATCTCCTACTGCTACAGTAGCTGAAAAACGGAAATGACGACCACCTTTAGTTACTTTTGTAACTCGACCAATATTGATAA
>CASETY010000022.1 GCA_949291115.1 uncultured bacterium | reverse complement strand
AATTCTTTAGTAGTAATACCTGGTTTAATAAATTGTTTTAAATAATTATGAGTATCACCAACTATTTGCCCTGCAATTTTTAATAATTCTATTTCTTCATTTGATTTAATCATACCTAACCTCGATTAATAATTTTTTCAATTTCACTTAAAGTTCTTTCTTTACTTATGCCACTACCTATTGTAAATAATTTTCCTTTACTTTTAAAATAATTTACTAATGGATAAGTTTCATTCATAAATGTTTGATACCTTTTTTCAAATGTTTCTAAGTTATCATCACTTCTTTTACTTAAAGGACCATTACATTTATCACAAGTACCAAATTTCTTTGGTTTACTTTCATCAATTTGATCATTATATACAGCTCCACAAGTTGGGCAAGAAAGTCTTCCAACAATTCTTTTTTGAGTAACTTCTTTAGAAGCATCTAAATAAATTACATCTCCAAGTGGCTTATTTAATTTTTCTAATAATTTCATATAACTTTCAGCTTGACTAACATTTCTTGGAAAACCATCTAAAATATATCCATTTTGACAATCTTCCTTAGTGATTCTTTCTTCTAAAAGTTTTAATACTAAATCATCAGATACTAAAGCTCCACTTTCCATTGTATGTTTAACTATATCGCCCAACTCACCGCTAGCTGCTCTTAATAAATCTCCTGTAGAAATATGAGGTATTTGATATTTCGAAGACAATAATTTTGCTTGAGTACCCTTCCCAGCAGCTGGTGGAGCAATTAAAATTATATCTCTCATTATCTTCTTCCTTTTCTATAACTTCTACTTTGTAATTGACTTTCTAATTGCTTATAAGTTTCTAAAGCAACTCCTACAACAATCAATAATCCCGTACCACCAATAGTTACATTACTTGATAACCCAGAAAATAAACCAAATATTACTGGTATACCAGCTAAAATGGCTAGGAATAAAGCTCCAACTATTGTAATTTTACTTATTACATCACTAATATATAAAGTTGTTTCTTTACCTGGTCTAACACCTGGAATAAACCCACCATTTTTATTTAAATTTTCGCTCATTTCACTAGGTTTTATTTGCATAAAAGTATAAAAGTAAGCAAACACAAAGATTAAAATTATATATAATGAAAACCCTGTTGGACTAGTCATTGTTAAATATTTATTTACAAAATTTGTAAATGCTTCATTCTTAACAAATGTTGCTATAAATGATGGTATTGATATTAAAGCTGAAGAAAAGATTACTGGCATAACACCTGAAGAATTTAGTTTAAATGGAATATAATTTTGTCTACCACCAAATGAAGTGTTTGACTTATTTGCATATTGAACATTAATTCTTCTTTCCGCATTTTCAGTATAAACAACACCCAATAATATTGCAACATAAACAAGTACATATAGAATGAATAATAATATTCCAGTTATCGAACTATTACTAGTTAATTCTTTAAAAGCAGTTGCAAACATAGTTGGCATACTTGAAATTATACCTGCCATAATAATTAATGAAATACCATTTCCTATTCCTTTAGCAGTAATTTGGTCACCTATCCAAAGTAATAAACAAGTTCCTGCAGTTAAAACTAAAGCAAATTGTAAATAATCAATATTTAGTATTCCACTGCCAGCACTACCTAAAAAAGCAAACGAATATACATATCCTTGTATAAAAGCAAGTGCTATTCCGCAAATACGTGTTATCTTATTTAATTGGTTTCTTCCTGTTCCACCTTGATTTTTAAGTTCTGACAAATAAGGAATTATATCCATTGCCAATATTTGAATAATAATTGATGCTGTTATATAAGGCATAACACCCAAGGCAAAAATTGAAAATTGCCCTAAAGCGCCTCCGCCTAAAACATTAAGCAACTCTAAAAATCCTAATTGTGTAACTCCCAATTGATATTTATCAACACCTGGGACAACAATTGCTTTTCCTAATACAAAGACAAATAAGCATGCTAAGGTGAATAATATTCTTTTTTGAATATCTTTATTTTTTGTATTAAATATTTGCTTAAGTGTTGCAAACATTTTAGATCACCTCTATTTTTCCACCATTGCCTTCAATTTCTCTTTGTGCACTACTAGAAAATTGATGTGCTTTTACAGTCAATTTTTTTTCTAATTTACCATTACCTAATACTTTAATACCATCTAATTGGTTTTTAATTAATCCCATTTCTTTTAATAATTCTGGAGTAACAACTGCTCCATCTTCAAATCTATTTAAATCACTTAAATTAATAGTTGCAAATCTAGTTTTAAATCTAGCATTAGAAAATCCTCTTTTAGGTAATCTACGGAATAAAGGTAATTGTCCACCTTCAAAACCTGGTCTTACTCCACCGCCTGAACGAGCGTTTTGTCCTTTATGTCCTTTACCACTTGTTTTTCCTAATCCTGAACCAACACCACGTCCTACACGTTTTCTTGTAGTAGTAGCGCCTAGATTAGGTTGCATTGTATGTAGTTTCATTATAAAATCTCCTCTACTTTTTTTCCTCTTAATTTTGCAACTTCTTCAACTGTTTTTTGTGATTTTAAAGCTTTTAATGTAGCATAAGCCATATTAACTTTTGTATTTGATCCAAGTGATTTAGATAAAATATTTTTAACGCCAGCTAATTCTACTACTGCTCTTACAGCACCACCAGCTTTAACTCCAGTACCATCACAAGCAGGTTTAAGTAAAATTTTACTAGCACCTTCTACGCCAGTTGCTTCATGTGGGATTGTTCCATTAACAACTGATACATTAACTACGTTTTTAGTAGCGGCTGCAACAGCTTTTTTAATTGCGTCAGGTACTTCATTAGCTTTACCTGTTCCAATTCCAACGCGACCTTTACGATCACCTACTGCTACAGTAGCTGAAAAACGGAAATGACGACCACCTTTAGTTACTTTAGTAACTCGACCAATATTGATAATTTCTTCATCAAATTGTTTTGGGCGTGGTTCTCTTTTTGTTTTTTCCATAATTCCCTCCTTAAAATTCTAATCCATTTGCACGTGCTGCATCAGCTAATGCTTTTACACGTCCATGATAAAGGTATCC
>CASETY010000021.1 GCA_949291115.1 uncultured bacterium | reverse complement strand
AAAGTAGATTTTAATAATTTTGGAGGTTGCGAATCCCTTAAGGGATTGTCTATATTCTCTTTAATTATTTTATTTGTCTACTTTGAAGATATCATAACACCCAAAACATTAATCCTTATTTTTTTATATAGCACTTCTAATTGTTTCTACTGGCTTTTTCTTAGCAATTAAGTAAACTGGTAAGAAAGATGCGACAACGGCAACCGCTAGTGATAAACCAAGAAGAAGTATAATTTGTCTAATACCGAAGCTGAAGAATGTTCCTAATGAACCTAAAGCTTCAACCAATTCATTATTAATAAAGTAAGAAGCAACCATTGTAGCTATTAAGGCTAATATGAAGTTAATAAAGGCAATGATAAACGCTTCTGAAAAGAAGATTTTAAAGACATCAGATGCTTTAGCACCAACAGCTCTTAAAATACCAATTTCTTGTTTCTTATTAGTAATAGAAATAGAAATGAAATTCATTAATAGTAAAGCGGCAAAGACGGCAAACCCAATACCAACATATAATAAAATATCAGTTAAATTAGAAACTAAACTATTAAACATTTCAATAGAATCAGAAACACTATTAGCTAATACATAGTGAGTAGTACCAGTCAAATTGTAATTTTCTTCAATTAATAATCTTAGGCTTTCCTCATTACCCCTTGTGTTTATTAAAAGGAAATTATAGCCATCAGTTAAATATTTAGCATAATCATTATATAAATTATCATTAATAATAATATAATTTTCATACTTATCTACAGATTGAGTATAATAACCAACTATCTTATATTCACTATCATTTTCTATATAATCACCATCATTAAGATTATAATTGTAAACATTTATAACCCCATAAAGAGTAAATTCATTAACATATTTATTCAATAAATCTTGTCTAACTAAATTAGCAATATCATTACCATTTATATCATTAAATGGTTCGTTATCATCTTGGCCATTATATTTATTTTTAACATAATCACCAAGCTTATCAATTGTAGATGGAGAATATTTACAAATGGCATTTTCTTCATATAAATTATATTCAAACATATCATAATATAGATTATATGCTTCTGTTAATAACGCAGCATATGCATAAGCTAAAGCATCTTTACTTAATGTGTTTGGTTTATTATAAGTTGTTTTAATAAGATTTCCATCATTATCCCAAACATCATCTCTTTGGCTATAATATTCATAAGCAAAAGTTTCAAATTCTTTATCTTTAGGTAAGTTATTTAAACAATATTCAAAAACAGTATCAATATTTGTGCCTATATAATTTAATGCATCACCTAATGGTATATCTTCTTCATTTTTCTCATTTATGTCAATTTGAATATTAAAATTGTTATTTTCCTGATAATTAATACTCCATCCATAACTTTTAGGCATATCTTCTGATGAAACCGTTATATTAGAATTATAAAAGAAATTTATTAATTCATTATAATTAATTAATATTTCATTATTGCCTAAATTTGTTTTATTACTATTAAAATAAGTTATAGTAGCGCCATTTTTTAATGCGTTAGCTTGATTAATAAGACTTCTTGTATAAATATTATTATTCATGTTTTCATCATGTAATTCTATTTGAACATTGGTGCCTTCTTTAGTTGTTTCGTTGTTAATAAGTCCATTACCTTTTGATAATGAATCAAAATAGTTTTTAGTAACATATACTAAAGAAGGATAGTTATTTACGATTTCGTTTGTATATTTATAATTTAAATTTTTGATTTTTGAATCATTATAAATTTGATCGTATTGAGCATCGAATAATTCACTAAAGCTTGCCATATTTAAACCAGTATCAATAATACCAGTAATTACAAAACCATCTTCTTGATTAGAACTATAACTATCTTTTTGTAGATATTTGCCAATTATATTTTCAGGTGTTACTTGTTCAGGTTCAACTTTAATACTTTGATTTTGATTTTCTTCTTGATCATAATATAAATAATTATAACCATATTCTTTAAATAACCAGTAAATGTAATCACCAATCGCAACTTCGTTATCTTTTTCAGGAAGTTTACCAGCTAGTAATGAATAACCCATTTCATTTAAAGTGCTATTATCTATATAAGCTTCACTATAGTAACTAGTAATTATAATGTTATTAGTTGGTGAATTTATAAGTTGATTATTAAGACTATTATTAGAATAAGGTTTGGCAAAAGTAGGAGTAACTATTACATTATATTTATTTTCAATTTCTTTAATTTCTGCATCAGTAAATTGATTAAAGGTATCTTGAGACCAGTATCCATAGTTACCATTTTCTATATATGATTCTTTAGATAATAAATAAGAATTATTTGTATTACCTTTTAGACCATCGATTACTGTGTCTACAGCTGAATAAGTAGACATAGTATCAACAATACCAAACATAGCAAATGCACAAAAAGATAATAAAATTGTCAAAAACAATCTAAATGGCTTAGTTTTTAAGGCGGAAGCTCCAATCTTAAAGGCATTTTTAAATGGTAATGATGATTTAATTGGTTTAAAAGAAGATTTGTCTTGATAAACAATTTGACTTTCATCAGTATTTTTAAAAGCTTCTCTATTTAAATTATCATCAATTTTCGCAACTTTTTTGAATTCTTTATTAGTAGATTCATCAGTAGAAATAAAAGCGCCATGTAGTTGTAAAGCCTCATTAATAGTTTTAATGTCTTTATCTGTTAAAACATGCCCTTTTTCTAAAGCAAATAATTTATTATCAATACTTATTAAACCAGAATCAGTAACTAAAGCTTTTTCTTTGTGTTTTTCAATATCAGAAATAACTTTACCATCTTTAAGTTCAATTACACGATCTCCATAATATTCGGCAAATTCACGATCATGAGAAACAACAATTACTAGTTTTTCTAAAGCTAATTTCTTTAAAGTTTCAAAAACTTGAATACCAGTTTTGCTATCTAAAGCACCAGTTGGTTCATCAGCTAAGATGATTTCGGGATTTTTAACTAAAGCACGGGCAATTGCCACTCTTTGTTTTTGCCCACCAGATAGTTCGTTTGGCTTACGTTTGTTATAATCTTTTAAATCAACTTCCTCTAAAATTTTATTAATCTCTTCAGGGATTGCTTTCTTGCCTTGTAATTCAATGGCAAGCTTAATATTTTCTCCAACACTAAATTCATTTAAAATATTATATTCTTGGAAAATAAAACCTAGATATGTATTACGATAACTATCAAAGTCGCCTTGGGAAAAATCTTTACTTGATTTTCCTTTTATAATAATATCACCAGAATCAATCTTATCTAAACCACCTAATACATTTAACAAGGTAGATTTACCAGAACCTGATTTACCAAGGATAAATACAAGCCCTTTTTCAGGGAATTTAATAGATATGCCGTCTAGCGCATTTACAGGCTGACCCTTTTTAGGTCGATATACTTTTTTGACATTTTTAACTTCTAGCATCTTTTTAACCTCCAACATTAAAATTATAGCATAACAACAGCAAAATTATACAAAAGTTTTGTAAAAAAATGTTAATTAAGTTATAATTTAAACATATTGGTGGTGATTAATTATTATGAAATATATTGTTATAGGTGGTGTCGCCGGGGGAGCTTCTTTTAGCTGTCGTTTAAGAAGATTAGATGAAAATGCTAAAATAACTATTTATGAAAAAACAAATTTTGTTTCTTATGCCAATTGTGGCCTACCTTATTATATATCGGGAGTGATTTCTAAAGAAGAAAGTTTAACTTTACAAACTCCTCTTTCTTTAAAAGAAAGATTCAATTTAGATGTTAAAGTAAATCATGAAGTTATTAAAATCAACCCAACTAAAAAAGAAGTAGTAGTTAAAAATTTATTAAGTAATGAAGAATTTGTCGATTGTTATGATAAGCTAATTATTGCAACAGGCGCTAATGCCATTAAAATTACTGAAGATTATAATGGTGTATTTACATTAAAAACAGTTGAAGATAGTATTAGAATAAAAAAATATATAATAAATAATAATATAAAAGAAGCAGTTGTCATTGGTGGTGGCTTTATAGGGTTAGAAATATTAGAAAATTTAAAAGAATTAGGTTTAAAATTAACTTTAATTGAAGGTGGAAAACATATTTTACCTAATATAGATTTAGAAATGGCTAGTTTTTTACATGAAGAATTAAAGAAAAATGATATTGATTTAATACTTGAAAAAAAAGTAACTAAAATAATTAATGAAGGTAATTTAATTAATATCTATTTAAATGATAAAGTTTATAAAACGAAATTATTAATTGAAGCTATTGGTGTAAAGCCGGCTAGCTCTTTAGCTATTAATTCAAATTTAGAACTAGATTTAAAGAATGCCATTAAGATTAATGAAGATTTTAAAACTTCTAATGAAGATATATATGCAATTGGTGATGTAACTTTAATAAAATCAGATATTGATAATGAATTATATTATTTACCATTAGCTGGTAATGCTAATAAAGAAGGTAGACTTTTGGCCGATAAATTAGTGCTTGGTGATGATACTTCGCTAAAAGCTTGTGGGACATCTATTTTAAAATTATTTTCATTAAATGTAGCTTCAACCGGTTTTAGTGAAGAAGTTTTAAAAAGAAAGAATATTCATTACCAAAAAATCTATTTATCACCAGCTAACCATGCCACTTATTATCCTAATGCTAATCCATTAATAATGAAAGTTTTATTAGCTGATGATTATAGTATTTTAGGAGCTGAAATTATTGGTAAAGATGGTGTTGATAAAAGAATAGATCTTTTAGCTATGGCCATTAAGTTTAAGATTAAAGCTTATGAACTTAAAAAACTAGAGTTGGCTTATGCTCCTCCTTTTGGCTCAGCTAAAGACCCAATTAATATGATAGGCTTTATGGCAGAAAATCTAAAAAATGGTTTAATTAAGCAATTTTATGCAGAAGATATTAAACAAATAATTAAAGATAATGATGCCATATTAATCGATGTAAGAACTAAAAAAGAATATGCATATAATCATATTGCAAGAAGTGTTAATATTCCTGTTGATGAATTAAGGAAAAATTTAGCTAAAATACCTTTAAATAAAAAAATATATTTAATTTGTCATAGTGCTATTAGAAGTTATGTAGCATCAAGAATATTAATACAAAAAGGTTATAATGTTTCTCATTTAGCTGGAGGAATGATAATTTATAATGCATATTTAAAGAGCATAAAAGAAGGAGAAGAATAAATGCGCGCTTTAATAACAGGAGCTTCTTCTGGTATCGGAGAAGCTTTAGCAAAGGTTTTAAAAGAAAACGGCTACTCTTTAGTGTTAGTAGGAAGAAATGAAGAACGTCTAAATAATATAAAAAACCAACTAGGTGATAATGTTGAAATTATTAGTTTAGATTTGAGTATAAAAGAAAATGCAATATCACTATATAATCAATATAAAGATATAGATTTATTAATAAATAATGCTGGTTTTGGTGATTGCGCTTATTTTAATGATAGTGATTTAAATAAAGACATTAATATGATTGAAACAAACATAGTGGCTTTACACATTTTAACTAAACTCTATTTACGAGAAATGATTGATAAAAATAAGGGCTATATTTTAAATGTAGCTTCTATTGCTGGATTTTTGCCAGGCCCTTTAATGTCAACTTATTATGCAACTAAAAATTATGTTGTTAGATTATCAGAAGGTATTAAAGAAGAATTAAAACATTTAAAAAGTAAAGTAAAAATAAGTGTTTTATGCCCAGGTCCAGTTAATACTAATTTTAGTAATACAGCTAACGTTAAGTTTAGTTTAAAAGGTGTTAGTAAAGAATATGTAGCTAATTATACTTGGAAGTGTTTAAAGAAACAAAGGTTTTATATTTTACCAACCTTTAAAATTAAAATGTGTAGGTTTTTAGCTAAGGTTGCACCTACTTGTTTAGCTAGTAAGATTGTTTTTAAACTTCAAAAATCTAAAATATAAAAAGGGCTTAATTAAGCCCTTTTTATTCTGGAATAAACTGTGTAACTATAACAGTTATTACCTCTTCTTTATTATTTCTATAAATGGTAAATATTAACTCGTCACCAACATTAATATCTATGCTATAAAGTTGTTGATACAAACTTGCGGCACTACTAAAATTAGTAATTTCATAAGTGTTATTACTTGTTTTAACAGTAACACTTTCAATTATATCATTTGTTTCAAACTGATCATAACCAGTAGTTGATGAATTACTTGAAATATTAGAAATTCCTACATAGGTATTAAAAAAAGGTAGAGACTGAAAATCAGCGATTGTAAAGGCAAGTTCATAGGCACCTTTTAAGTAACCTTTTGTTGTAAATGTTTTAGAATTATTATCATATACGGCCGTACTTAAAACGGATTCAATAACTTCTTTAGCATCATTTACAGGTATGGCAAAACCTAGTCCTTCAATTCCTTCTTTAGCATATTTGGCATTAACTACACCTACTAAATTGCCATTCATGTCAAACATACCACCACCACTGTTGCCTGAATTAATAGCTGTATCAGTTTGAATTAAAGTCATTGTTCGATAATCTTCTGATAAAACATCTCTATTAATATAAGAAACAATACCAGTTGAAACACTTCCTGGTAATGTACCTAAAGGATTACCAATAACAATAACAAAGCTACCAAGTTTTAAATTACTAGAATTACCAAGTGTGGCATAAGTGTAATTAGTATCTTCAATAGCTAATAGTGCTAGATCAGATGAAACATCACCACCAACTAAGATAGCCTCTTTAGAAGTGCCGCTAGCTAAATTAACTAAAAAAGAAGTTCCTTCATCAATTACATGGTAACACGTTAATACATAACTCAAATTGAGATTTTCATCTTTGGCAACAATAATGCCAGAACCACTACCATATAAAGAGTCATCTACATAATTATCAATTGATACTACACTTGCATAAATTTTTTCAATTGTTTCTTCAGTAGTAGAAGTTTCTGTTGTTTCATTTGTATAGTTAATGGTAGGAGTAGTGCTATTTATAATATCAGTGTTATTTTTACAACCACTTAAGGTAAAAGCACTCAATAATGACATAAAAATTAGTGTTTTTTTGAACATTTTTCATCCCTCGTTTCTTTTTCTATTGATTATAAAGTAAAATTATGTCAAAATTATGGGACAATAAATGCATTTGGTGGTGATGTTGTGAAAAGAAAGGTATTTAATAATTTATTACTAATTTTATATTTAATCATTTTTATTGCGAATTCGTTTGCGCCTAATTTAATGGAAGTTTTTTTGATTAAACATAAAGGTATTATGGAATTTAGAATTTTATCATTTATTTTTTCAGCCCCTGTTTTTATATTTATAATATTATCTTTATTATTTAATAAGAAACAAATCAATGGTATTACTTCATTTATAGCTTTTCCACTTTATGTAATTAATCTATTCTTTTTTAGAGATTTATTTAATGTGTATGCCTTAAATGGTTTAGAACTTGCGATTGCGATTACTGAAATGGTGTATTCATTAATTCTTTTATTATATATAATGATTAGTAAATACTTTATAAAAGAAGTTAGATGGAAATCTTTGTTATATTATTTAGCTGTCTTAATATTTTGTATTCCGATGAATTTTTTCATGCGCTTTGATAGTTTAAGAGGTATTGCCTTTTTTAACTATCAAAATTTTAATGGTTGGCATATATTCTTTTTGTTTTCTTTTATTTTAGCAGCTATTTTACTATATTATTTTTTAAAGAATAAAAATAAAGAATATCAATTTTTAACTCTATTTACCTTATCACTTATTTTATTTGAACATTTTTTAATGCGTTTTTCTTTTGTTAGATTGCATGTATATCAAGATATATCTAATATAATAGGGGCCTTGCCATTATATGTTTGTAGTTTTGGCATTGTAATGTTGCCGTTGGCTTTGTATTTTAAAAGCCCTATTTTTAAAGGCTTCTTATTTATGATTAATACTCCTGGCGCCATTATAGTTTTAGTATATCCTAGCATTAAAGGTGTAGTAAGTATTTTTCATTATGATGTAACTTATTTTTTCTTCACGCACATTTTATTATTTGCCATAACGTTAAACATGACTATTTTCTTAAAGACGAGATTCCGCTATCGCGATTTATCTTATGTTGCTGGTTTCTTATTTATTTATTTTTTCACAATGATTGTACTAAACAGTATAGTTATTAATTTCTTTGGATTTGATCCTAACTTTTCTTTTGTATCAACAAGTCCTATTCCTTTAATGGTAAAGCAGCTTAGTCTTAAAATAGGGGCATTTACTGTTTATATTCTATATGTATTAATATTATATTTGGTTCATTTAGCCTTAGCTAGCGTTACATGTATAATAGCTAATGTTGTTGCTAATAGAAAAATAAGCCAAAGTAAAATAAGCTGTTAACGATTAAAAGTTAATGGCTTTTTTAGTTATTTGAACAAAAACAAAAAAAGTAAAAATAGTTGTTGACTAAGTTAAAGGCATATGGTAGAATATGCAAGGTTGTCTAGAAAAGGGCAACGAAACAATTAGGTTTTTGAAAACTA
>CASETY010000020.1 GCA_949291115.1 uncultured bacterium | reverse complement strand
TGATTAAATTTTAATCACGAATCCCCTAGGGGATTGAATACTTCAATTAAATAATACACCTTTTTTATTTGTGTCCTTGACTTTGGGTACTATTTATTAGTGCATGCCTATTTTTGTTATATTTCATGTTCAATTTCCTCTAACATCTTATGTTTTAAATTGCTTAGTTTTTTAGTTAAGTCAACATAATATGTTTGTGGATATTCAAAACGTTTTACTTCTTCCCATAATTTACTGAATTCTTCATTAGAATATTGTCTAATTTCATCTAATGTTGGACATTTATAAACTAGGCGACCTTTTTTGAAAATTGGCTCTAATAAAGGCTTTAATGTATATGTACCACCTTTAATAGTTTTATTTTTCCAAGTATTCATTTGATGATAAATTGTAATGTCATCTTCTTCATTTAATCTTTCTTTATGAAGACTTATAACATCGGCAATGGCCATTTTTGTTTTATTATCATATATACGATATAAGTCTTTATACCCAGGGTTAGTTATTTTTTCAACATTTTCACTACGTTTAATCTTAGGAATAGCTTTATTATTTTCATAGATACTAGATAATTTGTAAACACCCCCAAATACTGGAGTTGATTTAGAACAAATTAAGTTTTCACCTACACCAAAACTATTAATTTTTGCCCCTTGTTGTAAAAGTGATGAAATTAAATATTCATCAAGCGAGTTACTTACAACAATCATACAATCTTCCATACCATTTCTATCTAATTCTTTTCTTACTTCTTTAGATAAATAAGCAATATCACCAGAATCAATTCTAACTCCTTTTAAACGATAACCATTAGGTATTAATACTTCTTTAGTAGCTTTAATCGCATTAGGAAGACCACTATGTAAAGTATCATAGGTATCTAATAATAAAGTCGCATTATCAGGATATGTTCTACAATAAGCTTTAAAGGCTTCTAATTCTGTTTCAAAAGTTTGAACAAAAGAATGAGCCATAGTTCCTAAAGCTGGAATGCCAAATTCTAAACCTGCATAAGTAGTGGCTGTACCAACAACACCACCTATATATGCAGCTCTTGCTCCATAAATAGCTGCATCAAAGTTATGAGCACGTCTAGCCCCAAATTCCATCACAGCTCTACCATCGGCTGCTTCAACTATTCTTCTAGCTTTAGTGGCAATTAATGTTTGATGGTTAATCGCTAGTAGCATCGCCGTTTCTAGTAATTGAGCTTCAATAATATTAGCTTTAATTCTAATAATTGGTTCATAAGGGAAAACTGGTGTTCCTTCTTTAATAGCGTAAATGTCACCTTTAAATTTAAAGTTAGCTAAATAGGTTAAAAACTCTTCGGTAAATTGTTTTGTTTGTCTTAAATAATTAATATCATTTTTAGTAAATTTAAAGTTCTTAACAAAATTAATTACTTCTTCTAAGCCTGCACATACGGCATAGCCTGCATTATCAGGATTTTTACGATAAAATAAATCAAATGTTACGACAATATCTTGTTTACCTTCATTGAAATAAACTTGACTCATTGTTAATTCATAAAAGTCCATAACTAAAGATAAATCTCTTTTATCCATAGATTGTTCACCTCGTATTTATTATATCATTTTATGAAAAAAGTAAGTTATTAAAACGCTTTCATGACAAAAAAAGAGCTTCAAAAGCTCTTATTTTTGAACTATTTTTTTAATAGCTGGATGATCAACTAACAAAGTTTTAATACCATAAGGGGCTTTAAAGGCTACTTTCATCGTTCTACCACTAACCTCAACAACTAAGCCATCACCAAAAACTTTATGATTTACCTTATCACCTAAAGCATAATCTACCTTTTCTTGATACTTCTTAGTAATCTCATTAGGAACATTAAAGTGTTCAACTTTAATTTTTTCTTTAGGCATCTTTTTAGCTACACCCATTTCAAATAAATATGTAGATGGTACTTGATGGGTTTGTCTACCAAATAAAAATCTATTTTCAGCATAACTTAAGTATAATCTTTCTTTAGCCCTTGTAATCCCAACATAACAAATGCGTCTTTCTTCTTCTAATTCTTTAGCAGTTACTATATTTTGACTTGGAAAGATGCCTTCTTCCATGGCTACCATAAATACTACTTTAAATTCAAGCCCTTTAGCTTGATGATAAGTTGTTAGCTTAACTTTTTCTTGTTTTAGATTTTCAGCATCTTGATCAGTTTTTAAAGCTAAATCATTTAAAAAAGCTACTAATATTTCATTATTAGGAGTTGTGTTAGTTTCATCTTTTAATTCACTTATAACTGATTTTAATTCCAATACGTTATCTAAACGATCATCTTCATCTTCATTTATAAGCATTTCTTTATATTTACTAGCTTCTAAAACTTCATCAAAAAAGTCTTCTATACTTATTGTATTTAAGGCACCTTGTAAATCTAAAATCATTTTTTTAAATTCACATAAATTAGTATAGCCAATTCCACTCGCATTTATTTTATCAATTGCCTTAAATAATGATTCTTCTTTGGTTTCTTCTAATTTTTGTATTAAAGAAGCACCTATTTTTCTTTTAGGAACATTAACTATTCTTTTAAAAGCAAAATTATCATTAGGGTTAACAATCAACCTTAAATAACTTACAACATCTTTAATTTCTTGTCTTTGATAGAAAGACATTCCACCATATATAATATAAGGAATGTGTTCTTTGATAAGTTCATCTTCAAAACCACGTGATAAGTAATTAGCTCTATATAGTATCGCAAAATCATCATATGTATATTTATTGCTTTTAACTAATTCTTCAATCTTAGTAACTACATAATCAACTTCTTCATAAGAAGTTGATGCTTGAAAGAAAAAAGGAGTTAAACCTTCTTCATTATTAGTATAAAGATTTTTCTTTATTCGGTTTTGATTATATTCAATAACTTTATTAGCGGCTTTTAATATTTCTGGAGTTGAACGATAGTTTTCTTCTAACAAAATCAATTTAGATAGTGGATATAATTTTCTAAATTTATCAATATTTTCAACTACAGCACCTCTAAAAGAATAAATAGACTGGTCTTGATCGCCAACAACAAAAATATTTTGTGTACGATAAGCAAGCATGTTAATAAGTTCAAATTGAATACCATTTGTATCTTGAAATTCATCGATTAACACATATTCAAATTTTTCTTGGTATTTTTGTAATATTTCTTTATGTTCTTTAAATAATTTAACTGTGTATAACAAAAGGTCATCAAAATCTAAAGCATTGTTATTTTTTAAATCCTCTTGATATAATTCAAAAAGGTTATTAAAAATTTTATTTTTTAATGGATCATCAGTAGGCATGTAATCATTAATGTTTTTCTTTTTAGAAATCCATTTTTGAATAGTTTGAGGTTTTAAATCATCAGTATCAATATTATAACGTTTAATTAATTCTTTTACTTCTTTAACTTGATCTTCGGTATCTAGAATTGTAAATTGACTAGAAAAATTACCTAAGGCTTTAATCTCTAAACGTAATAGACGAGCACAAAAAGCATGAAAAGTAGAAATCCACATATAAGTAGTATCAATTTTAAGCATATTTTCTACTCTTTCTTTCATTTCTCTAGCAGCTTTATTAGTAAAAGTTACTGCCAATATTTTAGAAGATGGAATACCAAGTTCTTCAATTATATAAGCAATGCGAGTTGTCAATACACGTGTCTTACCAGAACCTGCACCTGCTATAACCATAACTGGTCCTTCAGTCTGTAAGACAGCTTCTTTTTGCTTAGGATTCAACTTATTTAAATATTCGGTAAGCATTTTAACTCCTTTCTTGAAAAAATAAGTGGGATAGTTCCCACTTATTATTTACTAACTTTAAATGAAGATTTCAATGGACAAGTTTCATTAAAAATTAAATTATCACTTGTGCTATCCTTATCTGTAACATAATAACCCATTCTTACAAATTGATAATGATCACCGGGTTTAGTATCTTTAATAAATGGCTCAACAAAGCCTTTATATTCAGTAATTGAATTAGGATTTAATCTTTCCATAAAGTCTTTATTTTCATCATCAGATGGTAATAAAAGTGAAGAATATTTATAGAATGTAGCTTTAATAGCAGTTGTTTGTTCAACGAAATTAATATTACCATTTGGTTTTCTTTCATTAAAACCTGTGCCTGATTTTGTAGCTTTATCGTATGTACAGTGAATCTCAACGATTTCACCATTTTCATCTTTTATTACTTCATTACATTTAATAAAGTAAGCATGCATCAATCTAACTTCAACATCTTTAGCTAAACGTTTCCAATGCTTGTTTGGCTTTACTTCAATGAAATCATCTCTATCGATATATAAATATCTACCAAAAGCTATTTTATGTGTACCTGCGTCTTCTACTTCTTGGTTATTTGGACAATCTAAGTATTCGATTTTACCATCTTCATAATTTGTAATAACCACTTTTAATGGATTTAAAATCGCGTTTGGTCTTAAAGCTTTTAATTTTAAATCATCACGTAAATAATCATATAATTCTTCAAATTCAACTGTTGAATTAACTCTTGATAATCCTGTACCTAAAATAAAATTGATGATAGAATCTTTAGTAAAGCCTCTTCTTCTTAGACCACATAAAGTTGGCATTCTTGGGTCATCATAACCGCTTACTTTTTTAGAATCAACTAATTGTTTTAAATAACGTTTACTCATTACTGTATTATTGATATTTAAACGGCCAAATTCATATTGATGAGGGACATTTTTCATTTCACATTTTTCGATGAACCAATCATATAAAATACGATGATTATCATATTCTAATGAACATAATGAATGTGTAATACCTTCAAAACTATCTTGTAAAGGATGAGCAAAGTCATACATTGGATAAATACACCATTTATTACCTTGACGATGATGATTGATATGCATAATTCTATACATAGCAGGGTCACGCATATTCATATTAGGGTGAGCCATATCAATCTTCGCCCTTAATGTCTTTTCGCCATCTTTATATTTACCAGCACGCATTTCTTCAAATAAGCGCAGATTTTCTTCAACACTACGATCTCTACATGGCGAATTAACGCCTGGAGTTGTAAGTGTACCGCGCATCTTACTCATTTCTTCTTGTGATAGGTCATCAACATAAGCTAGACCTTTTTTAATTAAAAGAATGGCTTTTTCATAAGTAGCTTCAAAATAGTCAGAACCAAAATAAATGTTTTTTGGTGTATAGCCTAACCATTTTAAGTCTTCAATAATACCATCAACGAATTCTTGATCTTCTTTTGCTGGGTTAGTATCATCAAAGCGCAAATTAGTATAACCATTAAAAGCCTTAGCTAATTCAAAATTAGTAATAATCGCTCTAGCATGGCCAATATGTAAATAAGCGTTTGGTTCAGGTGGAAAGCGTGTTATTATTTCTTTTACTCTTCCACTTTTTAAATCATCTTCCATTATTGTTTTAATAAAATTATTAATCTCTGCCATAAAAAATCACCGTTTCAATTATACTATTTTTTTATCTATTAAGCAAAACAATTATTTAATAAATGTAACTACTAAAATAAAAGAGTGAGCATAAACTCACTCCTTGTTATTATTTTAATAATTAAATTATAATGTAATAATTTCTAAAGAAGATTCAGTAACTTTTAATACTGCATCGCCTTCAGTTAAGTTTAAAGCTTCTTTAGCAGCTTTTAAAGCATCATCAACTGTACCAACTAATCCTTGGATAGCATATAAAATTGATAATGTACGGCAATCTCTATCATCTTTAGCAGCGAAGAATACATCTACAGCTGGACGATATGTAGATAATGCCATTGCGAAATCTGAATCACCTTCAGCTACTACAGCTTTAACATCATAGTTGCTAGCGATTGTAGCTACAGATAAACCAATTAATAAACCATTTGAAGCTTCTGGATTGTTAATTAATACATTGTCAATCATAGCATCATGATCAACAGCTTCTTCAGCTTTTTCATCAATCTTAGCCATATATGAAACTGATTCAAATGGATAATCACCTTGAGCAGATTCACCTGATAACATTGTACAACCAGTACCATCTAATACAGCATTGTAAACATCACTAACTTCTGCACGAGTAGGACGTGGATTTTGTTGCATAGAATCTAACATTTGAGTTGCAGTAATAATAATTTTACCTTGTGATTGAGCTAAGAAAATCATATCTTTTTGATAACCTGGAACATCCCAAGCATCAACACCTACACCTAAGTCACCACGGGCAACCATAACACCATCAGATAATCTAACGATATCTTCCATGTTATCTACACCTTCTTGGTTTTCAATCTTAGAAATGATTTTGATATGATCATTACCTTTAGCAGCTAAGATAGCTCTGATATCAGCGATATCTTGAGGACGACGAACGAATGAAGCAGCGATGAAGTCTAAGTCTTGATCACAAGCAAATTCGATATCTGCTTTGTCTTTTGGAGAGATGTAATCCATATTTAAAATTACACCTGGAACGTTACAATTACGTTTATTTTTTAATTTACGATCATTTTCTACACGACAAACTAATTCTCTATTAGCTTCGTCTTTTTCAATAACTGTGAATGTTAAGTTACCATCTTCAACTAAAATTTGGCCACCTACATGAATATCATCATATAAACCAGCATAACTAATAGCTACTTTATCTTTGTTACCTAAGAAAGAATAGTCCATAGTAACTCTAATAATATCACCCTTATGTAACATAACAGGTTCATCATTTTCTAAGTAACCAGTTCTAATTTCTGGACCTTTAGTATCTAACATCATACCAACATGCCAACCATGTTCTTTATTTAAAGCTTTGATGTTTTTAATACGGAAACCTTGTTCATCATAATCACCATGAGAAAAATTCATTCTCATAACATTCATGCCAGCAACACCAATTAATTTTTCTAAGCAATCTTTTTGTTCAGAAGCTGGACCAATTGTACAAACTACTTTAGTTTTTTTCATTATAATTTCTCCTTATTGTATTTTTGTAACTAATTCTTCTAAAGAAAGATCACGATCACTTTCCATTAAAAGAGCTTCTTTTAAGCTAACATATTTTAGCTTATTTTCATGTATACCACATGCTACACCACTAATGTTTTGGTGTAAAAGATCAACTGCGTAAGCACCTAGTCTTGAGGCTAAAAGTCGATCTTCTGGAGTTGGAGTACCACCACGTTGAATATAACCTAGGATGGTTGCTCGGCATTCATAACCACTATATTCCTCAACCTCTTTCGCAAGAGAGTATACATCACATAAATTTTCTGAGATTACAACAATCGCATGCTTACGTCCTTGTAATCTATTCTTTTTTAAATCCGCTAGTAATTTTTCTTTATCTAAGCCTGTTTTACTAGTAATTATATATTCAGCACCACAACAAAGGCCTGAATATAAGGCTAAATCTGGGCAATGTCTACCCATAACTTCAATAATAGAACAACGTTGATGACTAGATGATGTATCACGTAATTTATCAATGGCGTCACAAGCTGTATTTAAAGCTGTCGAAAAGCCAATTGTAAAATCACTAGATGCAATATCATTATCAATTGTTCCTGGCACACCTATGCACTTAATGCCCATTTCTGTAAGTTTTAAAGCTCCTGTGTAAGTGCCATCACCACCAATACATATTAATGCATCAATGTCGTTTTTTTGTAGCTGTTTAACTGCTAATTCTCTTACTTGTGGATAAGCAAATTCAGGAAGTCTAGCTGTTCCTAAAATTGTCCCACCTCGATTTAAGATTTCACTTACATCTTTACGAGTAAATTCAAAAATTTTGCCTTCGATAAGTCCACGATAACCATCATATATACCAAATACTTGGTCACCATTAGAAAGGCCAGCTCTTACAACGGCACGAATAGCCGCATTCATACCTGGGGCATCGCCACCGGATGTTAATACGCCAATTCTCATAATAACACCACCGTTTAAAATTATACCACATTTTAAAAACCATTCAAGAAAAATCTAGCTTTTATCTATTTTTAGAAAAACTGATAAAAACGTTTTTACTAAATATACTGAATACAATTGACTTTTAATCTTAAAATATTTAAAATAAGAATGAAAACAAAAAGGAGTTTAATTAACATGAACAATTTAAAAGGAGCTGCAATTTTAGGTCAATCTGGTGGTCCTACTTCAGTTATTAACGCTTCTGCAGCTGGCGTTTTCATTGAAGCTTTGAAACAACCAAATATTACTCATGTTTATGGGGCAATACATGGTATTAGAGGTATTCTTAATGAAGAATTCTATGATATCAATCAAGAAGATTTAAAGGAATTAGAATTATTAAAAACTACTCCTTCTTCAGAAATTGGTTCTGTGCGTCATAAATTAAAACCACTTGATCAAGACGATTCAGAATATAGACGTTTATTAGAAGTATTTAAAAAATACAATATTCGTTACTTCTTCTATAATGGTGGTAATGATAGTATGGATACTTGCAATAAAATTTCTAAATTCTTTAAAGATTCTGGTTGGGAATGTTTCTGCATGGGTGTTCCAAAAACTATCGATAACGATTTAGTTATTACTGATCATTGTCCTGGTTATGCATCTGCTGCTAAATATGTAGCTACAACTATGATGGAACTTTATAAAGATGCTAGTGTATATGACACACCAATGATTACTGTTGTAGAAGTAATGGGACGTAACGCTGGTTGGTTAACTGCTGCTAGTGCTTTAGCTAGTTATAAAGGCTTAGGCCCAGATTTAATTTATTTACCAGAAATCACTTTTGATTTAGATAAATTCTATAGTGATGTTGAAGAAGTTTTAAAAAGAAGAAATGGTAAATGCTTAATCGCTGTATCTGAAGGTGTAAAAGACAAAGATGGTCATTACATTCCTGAAACATTTGCGACATTAGATAAAGATTCTTTCGGTCATTCACAACTTGGTGGTACTGCTACTATCTTAGCTAATGAATTAAAGAAACGTTTCAATACTAAAGTAAGAGGTATTGAATTTAGTTTAATGCAACGTTGTGGTCAACATTTAGCATCTAAAGTTGATGTAACCGAAGCATATCAAGCTGGTGTTAGAGCTGTTAAAGCCGCTGTTAGTGGTAAAACTGATTATATGATTGGTTTTAAACGTGAAATGAAAAATGGGAAATATCATTGCAAATATATTTTAGTTCCTCTTCATGAAGTAGCTAATGCAGAAAAGAAAGTTCCTCTTGAATGGATTATTAACAATGGTACAATGCTATCTGAAGAATATGTTAAATATGCTCTTCCATTAATTCAAGGAGACTGTAAAGCCCCTCTTGAAGATGGCCTTCCACGTTTCGCTAGATTAAAAAAAGTTTTGGTAAATAAATAGTATAGGTAGTAAAAAAGCCGACTCCCGAAGTCGACTTTTTTATTTTAATAAATTGTTTCTAATAATGAGTCACCAAGTTTATTACCAGCACCACAACCATATAAACTATTGTCTAAAATACTTTCTAAAACATCTAATCCAAAAACACTTGGTGTGAAAGGTTTTTTACCACCTACAGTGTGCCACAAGAAATTATCTTTATTTAGTAATTCTTGATTAGAACTAATAAAGGCTGTATTTTCATCTGCTGAATTACCAACATAAATTGAATCATTTTTACCTTTTTGATAACTTGAATTAATAATTTCAAAACCACCATCAACATAACCAGCAGAAGCTTTTTTATCATTATGTTTAATTAATTCAGAAATGCCTCTATAAATTACATTTTCAGCTCTAACAGAAGCCCTATTACCAACAACCATACCTTGTGATGTTAAAGCACATTTCCAAGATGAATTAACACTTTTTACAATAGTAGCTAAATCTTCACCTTGTTCATTTTTTAACCCTTTTAATTTAGTATGAGCTTCATAATATCTAGAACTATCAACTACACAGTTATACATATAAGCATTACCACCACGTACTTTTGGAAGTCTATCTTCTAAGTTAGTAAATCTTGTGTTTGCAAATGAAACTTGTAATTTTAAATTATATTTATAATCTTCTTTAGTTTCTTCACAATCATCACCACATAAGAAACCTTTCTTTTGTGGTAAAGCAAAACCATCTAGAATATCTTCAAAAGACACACCAGCATCTCTTAAAGTTTTATAATATAAATAATTTTTGCCACCATTATTTTGATAATCATCTTCAATTTTTTCCATCATTTTATAAATATAACCATCTTTATCATCACTACCACCGGCAAAATCACACCAAGAAATATGAAGACCATTTGAACCGTCTGCACCATATGGAGCTCTTGAATAAGTTTGTTTTGAAGTATAATCAACATTAGAATAATCTATTTGACCATCATATGATTTACCAAATGTACAATGATCAACCCAAATAGCACCACAAAAAGCTATTTTAAAATAAGCCCAACCAAATGCATCGTAATCACCAACTTTAGAGGCATTAACGTTACTAGAATCTTCCCATTGCCACATTTCATCAAAAGAAATATTTCTAAACACTAAATCATCACAACTAGTAACTTTAAAACCACCATGTGTTAACTTAGCTCCATTTTTTGAATAAATTAATAAATCTGATGTGTTAGAAATATTAATTTGTGACATACCATTTTCTAAAAACATTTCTGACATAGTGTAAGTTTGAAGTATATTTTTCTTATTTGCAAAATCAGTAACAAGGCCACTTTTTTTAACTTCATCAGATAATGTATAATAGCCTAAATTAATATCATTTGTAATTTCAATTACATGAACAGTTCCTTCAAAATTATCTAAGGTATAACCATCAGCTGGCACTTGAGTAAATGTGCCTGTATATTCGTCCCAAACATTTTTATAATTTGTTTTGGCAGCTAATAAAGCATCAATTAATTCATCGGCATTACTTACCTTTACATAAGCATCTGTATTTTCATATTGTTTAAAGTCATCAATTTTACCTTCAACATAACCATCTTGTGATAAATTATCCTTTAAATCAGCTGCTAAAGTTTGAACATATTCTCTTTCATAACCACAATCATTGCATGTTAAATCATTTTCATCATCATATATGTGTTCTTCATAAATGATGACATCGTCACAGCTTTTACAAGTCTTTTTGTGACCACTTTCACCGTTATTCTCATAAACATATTCATGAGTGTGCTTAACATCAGTTTGGCTTGGTTCATCAGTACTACTATCTGCTTTAGTACAACCAGCCAATGTAGCTAAACTAGCTAAACCAGTTAAAGCTACAGTTAATATTTTTTTCATTTTGTTTATCCTCCTTGTTTTAAAAAACTGTAGTAATTATAAAAAAAATGCAAATTGCTTTTCTACCAATTTTTTATTATAATTTAAAAATACTACTGATTTTTTAATATGTGAGGTTTTATGTAATGTTAAAAAACGATCTATCTAAGCGAGATTTATATGGTCAAATCTATCGTGTTCATATAGAGACAAATCTAAGAGACAAAAACTTTGTAATGGAAGATGATCATTTCCATCCTTATAATGAAATTATCTTTATAGAAAGTGGTACTTGTACTTGTTTTATAACCGATAAAATGTATAAATTAAATAAAGGTGACTTAGTTTGATATGATATCTCCAAAGTAGACAAATAAAATAATTAAAGAATAACAATCCCTTAAGGGATTCGCGACCTCCAAAATTATTAAAGTCTACTTTGGA
>CASETY010000019.1 GCA_949291115.1 uncultured bacterium | reverse complement strand
CCTCCAAAGTAGACTTTAATAATTTTGGAGGTCGCGAATCCCTTAAGGGATTGTTATTCTTTAATTATTTTATTTGTCTACTTTGGAGATATCATATCATTAAATAGTGGCAAACCCTTTTATATTACAAAATTACCATTTTC
Source organism: uncultured bacterium (assembly GCA_949291115.1). Classification (GTDB taxonomy): domain Bacteria; phylum Bacillota_I; class Bacilli_A; order Acholeplasmatales; family Anaeroplasmataceae; genus CALUXS01. The sequence goes on along the minus strand of CASETY010000019.1, from coordinate 13,393 downwards.
AAAAATTTTAATATCTTTACCATCTAATGAAGTACCAATAACTTCCATATCTGAAGAGCCAAACATAAAATCAACATGGGTATTACTAATATTACAACCACGACTAATTAGTTCTTCTTCACTTAATTCATTACCATTAAGTGTATTCATTGGATAGGCTGCTCCTAAGGCTAAATGACAAGATGCATTTTCGTCAAATAAGGTGTTATAAAACAAAATGTTTTGATTAGAAATAGGTGAGTTGTGACTAATTAAAGCTACTTCACCTAAATAAGAACTGCCTTCATCAAATTCTAACAAGTTCTTTAGCAATTCAATTCCTTTTTTAGCACTGTATTCAATAACTTTACCATCTTTAAAAATTAAGCTAAAATCATCAATTAAGCCACCTTGATAAATTAGCGGTTTAGTAGACACCACTTTACCATTTACTCTTAATTTGTGAGGCATGCCAAAAACTTCTTCTGTAGGAATATTTGGTGAAAATCTTACTTTTGATTTAGAATATTCATCGCCACCAGCAAAAATATTTTTATCAGCTAGTTCAACAACTAAATCGGTTCCTATATCATTTTTAAAGTGTAATTTTTTAAGATTGAGTGAATTTAATAATTTAGCATGTTTTTCAATTTCTTCGCTGTGTGCTTGCCAGTTTTTAATAGAACCAGTAACACTTACACGTGATGCTTCTAAAATAGCTTTCCACAATTTATCCACTGCTTCACTATCATTAGGAAAAACTTTTTCTGCCCATTTTAAAGTCGCAACCCCAGCCACAGTCCACTGACCAACACTCTTCATTGTATATTCATTTACTTCTTTTTTGGCTTTACTTAAAGCTCTATTATAAGTTTGTAGTTTAATTGGTTCAATTACCCTTAAAGCATCCGGATTAGGTGCTGTTAACGAGATGAAACAAGCATTATTGCTTACTTCATAGTCAAATTTAGCTAATTCATAACTAGGAATATTTTCTAAAGTTTTAATATCTTTATAGAATAATGAATTCTTTAAATTAGTTAAATCTTCATATTCAACAACAACATGCTTAGCACCGGCCACATAGGCTTCTTTAACCACAAGCCTAATAAATTCATATGCTTCAACTGGACCTTTTACAACTACTACTTGCCCAGCTTGGACGTTAGCACCACATCTAACTAGCAAAGAAGCGTATTCTTTTAATAAATCAAGATTCATTAATTATTCCTCAATTTTAAATTTAAACATTCTTTCTGCGAAAGTTTTAATTGCATCTACTGCTTCTTCAATACCAACATCTGAATTAATACATAAATCATAAGTATCAGCTTTAGCCCAATCACGATCTGAATAGAAATTATAATAATTCCTTCTCTTCTTATCCATTCTTAAAACTGTGTCTTTAGCTTTCTTAGGTTCAACACCATAATACTTAATAGCTCTATTAATTCTAGATTCTAGCGGTGCATGAATAAATACAGATAAAACATTAGGCATATCACGTAATACATAATCTGCACAACGGCCAACAATTATGCATGATTCTTGACTAGCAATTTTCCTAATCGCATCAAATTGAGCTAAGAATACTTTTTGGCCCATTGACATATCAAATCCATAAGAAGTTGGAATGATACCACTAAAAAAGCCATCTTTCTTTTCATCGTAATTTTCTAAAACAGCTTTAGACATGCCAGAAGATTCGGCAGCTTTAGTTAAAAGCTCATTATCATAAAAAGGAATTCCTAATCTTTCGGCTAATTTTTGGGCGATAAAATGACCACCACTTCCATATTCACGGCTTATTGTAATTACATATTTCATTTTTACATCACTCCTTCGTTAATTTAATTATACACCACTTAAAAATAAAATAAAAGAAAGTTTAAAAATAAACTATTCTTTATTCTCTAAACTTTCTTTTTTACTAAACATTTTATCGATTAATTTAGTTATTTGTTTATTAAATATAATACATAATAGACCAATTAATACCGTAATAACCATTAAAATTATAGTTAGTGTATAATTACCTGTCATAAATGAATTACCTAGTAGCACTGTAACTATAATAGAAGGTGTTCTAGCAATTAAATTAGTGACAATAAAATGTGAAAACTTAATCTTTAAAAATGGAACTAAGAATACCAAAAAATCATCAGGGAGACCAGGCATTAAGGCATATCCAAACATAATAATTAAAATTCTTCTTTTATTATCAATGCTTTTAAATTGTTTTTCTTTTTCTTCATAATTTACAAATATAGAGGCAAACCCTTTACCAAAAGCTTTTATTAAAAGAACTACGATTAAAGAACCAAGCGCAATACCTATCAATGACAAAACGACACCTACAAAAGGCCCATACATCATACCAGCAATTATACTAAATGGTCCATTTGGCAATATCGCAATTATTATTTGTAAAGCTAATAATAAAACTATAATAATCCAAGCCCAAGAACCATAAGACCTTAATTTATTAACTAAAATTTCTCTTTCTTCGCCTTCAGCCATAAACAAAGTTTTTAAAGTTGGCCAATAATAAACAATCAAAAATATGATTGTACCTAAAAATAAAGCCAAAATTATACTAGTTATAATTAATCTTTTTAAATCAACTTTGCTAGGCTTTTTAAATATTTTTTTCATCAAAATCACACTCAATCATAAATTCATTCAATTTCTTTTCATAAGGACAATAAAAACTTAAAAAATAACTCTCTAAACACATTCTTTTATAAGATTTACCACCATATAAAACATCACCAATTATAGGATGTTTAATGCTTTTTAAGTGCACTCTTATTTGATGAGTTCTACCTGTTAATAAGGTAACTTCTAATAAAGTATTGCCACCTATATGTTTTAGAACTTTATAAAAAGTCATTGCTTCTTTACCATTATCACTTATAATTCTTAAATTAGAATCTTTACTTTTACTAATTTTAGAATTAATCATCCCGTCTTTTTCAACTATACCTTCTACTAAAGCATAATATTTTCTTTTAATATGTTCTTTAACTGGGCTTAGTAAATTGGCACTTAACCTGTCTTTAGCCACCATAAGTAACCCTGATGTTTCTTTATCTAGTCTATTTAATATAGAAACATGACCATTTGGACCTAAATAAAATTTAAGCATTTGATATAAACTAATAGGCTCTGCCTTAGTAGGAATCGTTAATAAATTAGCTTCTTTATAGACAACTAAATAATGCTTATCTTCATAAATTACTTTTGGCATTTTTTTTATAACTGGCCAACAATCTTCATTATTTTCTTCATAGAAAATACTAATTAGATCACCATTATAAACTAATTCATCTCTTCTAGTTATCTTTTCATTAACATAAATCTCGCCACTAAATCTTAACTTTTTATAAAATTTTTTACCTATTTTTTGTAAAACTACATTTTTTAATGTGTCTTCTTGTTCAACTATAAATTCTAATTTCTTTTTCATAGCTATACTATATCACAAAAATATCTTTTTTGTTAATAAAACGCTTTCAAAAATGGCTGTTTTTTGATATTATATACATAGAAACAAAAACTAGAGGTGTTATATATGGATATAATTGAAGAAGCTAAACGTTGTTTAAAATGTAAAAAACCATTATGTAAGGAAGGTTGCCCAGTAAAGACACCAATCAATGAAATAATGCAAATGTTTCTAGATGGTAAGCTTGATGAGGCAGGCTTAAAGCTATTTGAAAACAATCCCCTATCTGCTATTTGTTCATTAATTTGCCCACACGAAAAAAATTGTACTGGCCACTGTGTTTTAAACAGAAAAGGCGCACCAATCAAATTTTATGAAGTTGAAAACTATATTTCTACTTTTTATTTAGAAAAAGCCACAATGGAAAAAGCTAAACCTAACGGCTATCATATTGGTATCATTGGGGCTGGCCCAGCTGGTATTACTTTAGCAATCATCTTAGCTAAAAAAGGTTTTAAAGCTACCATCATCGATTCAAAAGATAAAATTGGTGGAGTCTTAAGATATGGTATTCCTGAATTCAGATTACCAAAATCACTTTTAGATAAACTATTAGCTAGAATGTTTGAACTTGGTATAGAATTTAGGCCAAACACTTTAATTGGCCCAACTATAACTATTGATGATATGTTCCAAGATGGTTATCATGCAATCTTTATTGGCACTGGAGTATGGCGTCCAAATCGTTTACGCATACCTGGTGAATCACTTGGTAATGTACACTATGCAATTGACTATTTAAAGAACCCTGATTCATATCAAGGTTTAGGCAATAGAATTGCGATTATCGGTGCTGGTAATGTAGCAATGGACGTTGCACGTACATTGTTAAGAAAAACCCATGCCAAAGTTGACATTATTTTCTTTAGAGGCGAAGATGAAGTCACTGCTACTAAAGAAGAACTTAATCTTTCAATAATTGATGGCGTTAATATGAACTATTATTTAAATACCGTTAAAATTGAAAGTGATGGCGTAATCGTTGAACCAGTCATCAAAGAAACTTTAGAAGATGGAACTGTAACCTATAAAAATGATTGTGAACATCGTTACAAAATGCCAAGTTCTTCAGTTATAATTGCGATTGGTCAAGGGCCACAATCTAACATTGTTAATAATACAACTCAATTAGATACAAACAAAAAAGGTTTAATTCAAACAACTATGAATGGTGAAACAACTAAAGAAGGTGTATTCGCTGCTGGTGACGTTGTATATGGTGGTAAGACTGTAGTTGAAGCTGTAGCTGTCACTAAAATGGTTGCAAAAGAGATTGAAGATTATTGTTATAACAAAGTTAAATTATAGAAAAAAGGCTATCCAAAAACTGGATAGTCTTTTTATTAAGCCATTTTTTTAAGAATACAAACACCAATTGGATGAGGCCCTGTATGAACACAAATCGTTGCACCTATGTGGCATGTAGTAATATTGTAACCAGGCAATAATTTTTTAATTGTTTCTAAAAACATCTTACCTTCTTCTTCATCATAAGCATAACCAACTCTAATTAAATAGTCATCTTTATTAGCATTAATATCATTTAAATAATGAACTAATGTTTCTTTAACTTTTAATAAGGAACGATTACGAGTTACTGCTATGCCTGATGAAAATATTTCACCTTCTTTAAAAGTAATAATTGGCGAAATCTTCAACCAATTTCCAATAATAGAAGCTACTTTACCAATTCTACCACCATGCTGTAAATATGATAAGTTTTTAGTAGTAAAGAAAATTTTGCCAGTTTCTTTAGTTTGATTAATCTTTTCGACTAATTCGTCAAAAGAAGTGCCTTCACTTTGTAGTCTTAACGCTTCTTCTACTAATAAACCTAAAGCACCAGTAATTAAAGTAGAATCAATAACTTCGATTTTAACATTAGGGAATTTCTCTAAAACATGAGTTTTCGCATTCATAGCAGAAGTATAAGAACCACTAAATTTCTTTGTTAAACATAAACAAATAACACTTATATTCTCACGTGCATATTTTTCAAATACTTCTTCATAATCTAAAACTGATGGCATAGAGCTATTTGGAAACACACCAGGGTTATCAACCAAATCTTGATAGAATTTTTTATATTCTAATTCTACTCCTTCTTTTAAAAATTCATCTGTTTTGAATTTAACATAAAATGGTACAACATCAAGACCATATTTTTTGATTGTTTCTTGATCTAAATCACAAGAACCATCAACAACAATTTTATAATTAGTCATATATATCACATATCTTTTTTAAAAAAAAGATATCTCCTTTCAAATTTTTAGGCTTTGCCTACCATTATTATACACATTTTTAACTAATTTACAAGTTATTAACAAAGTGCCCTCATTTATGATATTTAAAAGAAACTAAAATTATGTTAAAATTATAACGAAAGGAAAAGACAATTAAATATAATTGTCTAAGAAAATATTATGAAAGTTTTAGCAATATTAAATAATGGTTTTGAAGAATTAGAAGCAACTGGTACAATCGTTACTTTATTAAGAGCTGGCTATGAAGTTGATTTAGTTAGCGACGATAAAAAATTAAAAGGTAAACACCTTTATAACTTACAACTAAATAAAACATTTAGTGATATAAATTATGATAATTATGATTTATTATTCATTCCTGGAGGGGGTTATGTACCATCTCCTAAAACTAATGAGGCTATTTTATATTTTTATAATCACGACAAATTCATTGCCTCTATTTGTTCTGGCCCTACCTATCTTGGTAAGTTAGGCCTTTTAAAAGGCAGAAAATATGTTTGTTTTCCAGCCTTAAATAGTGATTTTGGTGGTACTTTTATAAATGACTATGTTGTATGTGATGGCAAGCTATTTACAGCTAGATCAGTAAGTGCATCTATTTTATTACCATTAAAAATAGTTGAAGTTATAGAAGGTAAGACTGCTCTTCAAAAGCTGAGAAAACAAATGGAATTTTTAGATTAGGAGAATATTATGAATTGTGAAAAATGTGGTGGCGATGAAAACCATCTAACAAGAACAAATAAAGCAAAAGAAAATATAAAAGATCTTAGCTTAACACATAAATTAGCTTCTTTTTATAAGATTATGGGTGATGAAACTCGTTTAAATATTTTAACTGCTCTAGAAACAGGGCCTTTATGCGTTTCAGACTTAGCCTGTGCTCTTGATATGAGCCTATCAGCTATAAGTCATCAACTAGCTACTTTAAAAGAAGCTAAACTTGTAAAAAATAAAAAAATATCTAAGATGGTTTATTATGAACTAGATGATGATCACATTAAACAAATCTTAGATATGGGAATTGAACATGTTATGGAATAAGAGAGCGTTAGCTCTCTTTTTCATATTCTTCTAAAAACTCTATTTCCTTTTTACTTAAAGTTGGTTTTAATTTCTTATCTAGTTCAAAACTAGATAACATAATTTGCCTTTTACAGCCCAAACATTCTAATTTAATATCAACACCAACCCTAATAACTTTCCACTTATTAGAACCACACACGTGGTTTTTTTTAGTAAATACTATTTGATTAAGCTTATACATAAAATCTCCTAACCAAGCGGTTTTTCTTTAATTTTTGAAAATAAACGTGGATATTTTAAATCCGTTGTTTTAGTCTTTTTATAAACTAAAATATTACGTTCACCTTTAGCTAATGGCAAATTAAATTCATAGGCTTTTAAAAAATCAGCGCCTAATATATTAATAGCTTTTAAGCCACTTTTTATTTCTTCTTCATCTTTACCTTTTAAAGCTATAAAATAGCCACCAACCTTGCAAAGTGGTAAAGCTAATTCAGCTAATATATTAAGTCTAGCAACAGCCCTAGCACTAACAACATCAAAAGATTCTCTATTATCTTTGGCAAAATCTTCTGCTCTACTATGAATAGCTACCACATTTTTTAAATCTAATAATTTAATTAAGTTATTTAAAAAGGTAATTCTTTTATTTAAGGCATCTATTAAAGTAAATTTTACATTAGGATATAAAATAGCTAAAGGAACAGCTGGAAAACCAGCTCCTGAACCAATATCTAAAAATGAATTTATCTTCGTTAAATCGATGGTTTTAGCTAATAAAATAGAATCATAAAAATGTTTAATCATAACATCTTCATATTCAGTGATAGCTGTTAAATTTAAATGTTTATTAGTTTCCACTAAAAACTCATAGTATTTATTAAACTTACAAACATTTTCATCACTAATATTAATATCGATATTTAATAATTCTGCCTTTAAATTAAACATGTTTATTACCTTCTATATAAATAGTTAACACTGTAATATCTACAGGGTTAACACCACTAATACGTTGTGCTTGGCCTATTGTTTTTGGCCTAATTTTTTTAAGCTTTTCCTTAGCTTCAGTAGCTATATTGTGAATGTCATCATAATTAATGTTATCGGGAATAATAATACTTTCATGGCTGCGCATTTTTTTAGCTTGTTCGATTGTTTTTTTAATATAGCCTTCATATTTAATCGCTATTTCAATTTGTTCTAAAACATCTTTAGGTAAGTCTTTTAATTCATTATCTATATTATTAATATTCATGATATTAATAATATCATTAAAATTAACTTCTGGTCTTTTTAATAAGTTAAATACTGTTTGTGATTCTAAAACATTAGCATCCTTATAATAATTATTAATATAATCTTTTTTAATTTTTATCTCTTTAATTTTTACTAAATAAGTCTTGATAGCTTCTTTTTTGGCTAATAATTTTTGATACTTTTCTTCACTAATTAAGCCAATCTTATAACCATATTCTCTAAGCCTTAAATCCGCATTATCATTTCTTAGTAATAAACGATATTCCGCTCTTGATGTTAATAGACGATAAGGCTCTTTAGTTCCCTTAGTAACAAGGTCATCAATCATAACCCCTATATAAGCTTCATCTCTTTTTAATATTAAAGGTTCTTTACCTAAAACACTTAAAGAAGCGTTGATACCAGCCATTAAACCTTGACCTGCCGCTTCTTCATAACCACTGGTTCCATTAATTTGGCCAGCAGTATATAATCCTTTTACTAGCTTAGTTTCTAAGGTTGGATATAAATAAGTTGGGTCAATTGCATCATATTCGATTGCATAAGCATAACGTTTAACTTTACAATCAGCAAACCCCGGTAACATTCTTAACATCTTATCTTGTACTTCTACACTCATTGATGTTGAAAAGCCTTGAATATAAGTGTCATCTAATTCTAAGCTTTCTGGTTCTAAGAATAATTGATGGCGTTCTTTATCCTTGAATCTAACAATTTTATCTTCTATCGAAGGACAATATCGAGGACCTACACCTTCAGCCACACCACCATACATCGCACTATCACTTAAATGTTCAACAATATAATTATGTAATTCTTGATTAGTATGAATTAAGTAACAATCAACATTAACATTTAAAATTGAATTATAGCCTTCGTCATGACTAAAATGTAATACTTCTTTACTACCAGCTTCCACACTGGCCTTACTAAAATCAATTGATGAAGTATAAATACGGGCTGGTGTCCCGGTCTTTAAACGAACAATTGGAAAACCAAGCAAAGATAGTTGTTTAGAAATACCAAATGTTGTCTTTTGTTCATCTGGTCCACTTTGAGTTACTACTTTACCACGTAAAATACGGCTATTTAAATAAGTGCCAGTGGTAATTATTACTTTTTTAGCTTCTAGCTTTTCACCATTTTCTAAGATAACGCCTTTAACTTCATTATTAGTAACAATTAAGCTTTCCACTAAAGCTTCTACTAAAGTTAAATTAGGAGTAGCTTTTAAATGCTTTAACATTTCTTTAACATATAAAAGCTTATCTATTTGAAAACGTAAAGCCTGAACAGCTGGACCTTTAGAACTATTTAATAATTTAGTTTGAATTTGACATAAATCGGCATTTTTACCCATATAACCGCCTAAAGCATCAATTTCTCTAACTACTATGCCTTTAGCAGGACCACCAATAGACGGATTACATGGCATGGAAGCAACCATGTTTAGATTACCGGTAACTAAAGCTGTGTTTAAGCCTAAATTAGCGGCCGCTAAAGCTGCCTCACAACCGGCATGCCCTCCACCTACTACTACTATATCATACATACAATTATCACCTTACAATGTTAAATATAGATATAAAAGTTTCATTGTTTCAAAAATAGCTTCTAAATTAGTTCTTTCCATCCCATGAGAAGCACTAACTCCAGGGCCAATTAATGCCCCTTGACAATCAACACCAGCATGCCAAGCCGCTCCAACATCAGAACCATAATAAGGAAAAATATCAACAACATGCTTAATATTATTATCTTTAGCTATTTTTATTAATTTATTTGTTAATTCATAACTATATGGCCCACCACTATCTTTAGCACAAATACTTACACTATATTCATTACCTGCTAAATCACTACCAATACAACCCATATCAACAGTTACAAATTCACTTATTTTCTTATCTAAAGCAGCGGCCCCATGACCAACTTCTTCTTGATGAACAAAATAAACATAGGTATCATATTTTGGCTTTTCATTTTGGTCATGCATTTCTTTTAAAACACTTAGTATTGCACAAACAGAGGCCTTATCATCAATAAATCTACTCTTTAAAAAGTTAGATTCCGTAATAACTGTTTTCGGATCTATAAAAATATAATCACCATTATTAATACCTAATTTTAAAACATCATCTTTATTATTTACTCTTTCATCTAAACGCACGACTAAATGATCAAAGTCTCTAATCAAGGTCTTACTATCTTGATAAACATGGGCTGATGGTGATGTTGATAAAATTGTTCCTGAATAAGCCTTATTAAACCGTGTTTGCACCTTACAATATTCACCATCTAAAGTTGGCGCAATCGGCCCGCCAACATTAGTAACTCTTAATGTTCCATCATTATTAATAGAACGTACCATTAGCCCAAGAGTATCTAAGTGAGCTGAAGTCGCAACTATTTTGTCATGAGATTTACCTTCAATTTTAACTAAAATAGTATTTTTGTTTAAAACTTCAGCTTTGTAACCAATTTCCGCTAATATATTTGTTACAACTTCATTAACTTTTAAAGAATATCCACTAGGAGAATCTGTTAAAAATATTTGTTTAATTATTCTTCTTAAAAAAGCTTCTTGCATAATTACACCAACTTTCTATAACTTTTAAATTATAGCACATATTTATCTCAATTTAAAATAAAAGATGGCCTTCTAGCCATCTTTTCTATCCTTAAACACTAATTTAACAATACTTTCTATAACTAAAACAAAAATAAATAAAAATAAAGTCCATGCAAAAACATTATCATATCTTAAATAATTAGCTTCTAAGGTTAATTTTCTTCCTATAGAATTAGGCGTGTAACAAATGAATTCAGCCATCACTAACACCTTAAGACCAAGCCCCACACTTTGATTAAAACTAGCGCTAATAAAAGGCTTAGCAAGCGGCATAATAATTCTTTTAATCACTTTAAAATTAAAACTTGATTCTAAGGTCCATACTTCCATTAAATCTTTATCTAAGCTCTTAATACCAGCATAGAAATTTTCATAAATTAATGGTACTAAAACTAAAAAACAAATAATATATGGAGTAACAACTTTACCTATAAGCATCAATATTATTACTACAACTGCCACTACCGGAACAGTCCTTAAAATACTCATAATTGGCTTTAGAAATAAGTAACAACCTTCAAATTTACTAGCTAAAATACCTAAAATTGAACCAATTAAAAAAGATAAACCAATAACAATAATTAACCTTAAAAATGTATAACCAATAACTACATATGTATCTAAATCTCTAAATAAACCCAAAAAAGCTTTAACAACCTCTATAGGAGAAGGAAAAATAATGTTATTACCAACTAAAAAATAAACAAGATAAATAATTAATATTAATGTAATTATTGATGATAAATATAAACTACTTTTCTTAATAGTAGAAGCTTTCATCTGGTTTACTTCCACCAAATAAACTTGGATTTAAAGATACTAATTTTTCTAAAGAATCCTTAGCATCTTTAGCTGTTAAATAATGAATACTAGCTCCTGGAATAGCCTTAACTAAAACTTCTTTAGCAGGTAAACCAAGTTCTAATGTAGTTGCATATTCGCTTGCGTCTTCACTATTATTATTTACAAAATTAATACTTTCTTCTAATAAAACTAAATAACGATCAATAACTTCTATACTTAAACTACTTTTAGCGAAAACACCAGCTTGTAAGAAAGTTAAATCATAAGCATCTTTAAATAAATCCTTTACACTCATTTCATATAAAGTGACTTCCTGAGCTTGTAACTTAGCTCTTGAAGCACTTAAAACTGGTTCAGCTACTAGATAAATAGTATCATCACTAGAAGAAACCAAAGCTTGATTAGTAGCTTGTGTATCAGCACCAATAAATTCTAAATTACTTGGTTCGATATTGTTTTCTTCAAGTACTGCCTTAACAACCACTTCATTGATTGTTCCTTCACCAAACATCGCTAATTTCCTAGTTTGTAAATCAGCTAAAGTAAACTCAGTTTTAGAAACAAAATAAATATTACCTTCTGTTACATTCGCAACATATTTATAATCAGTTTTAGCCAACTTTACACCTACATTAATAGGCGCTACAATGAAATCAGCTTCTTTATTAGTAAATTCACCAGGTAAAGATGACGCACCAACTAATTCATAACTAAAATTATAACCATCTAAATTAAAATTATCATCATTCTTTGAATCATAAAATAACTTAACATTGCTTAAAGCCGGTGCACCACTAGGCGCAACTAACTTTAAAGTTTCCTTTTCCTTACAACTAGCCAACGCTAAAAGACTAATAATAGTCAACAAAAAAACCACTACTCTTTTCATAAAAACCTCCAGTAAAACACCTTCTATTATATCACTATAATTTAATAAGTAAACAAAAGTGCATCTTTAAATAACCTTCTTAATTATTTTATAAATTAAAAACAAATTAAATAATTAACTTTAGTAGCCATTAGAATATTTATCACAAGTTAACTATATTTTCTAAGTCTTTTTCTTTGTCATTTATGATAACAACTCCTTTACAAAACTTAATTTGTGAATTAAAATACAAATAGAAACTTATTAGGTAGTGATGGGCTTATAAGCTGTTGGTCAACTATGCCTTACGGTGTTATTTAACACAGGGAGACGCGGGAATGACCCCCCCGCAATAAGTTTCTATTTTTTCACAAACCTCTTGATTTAAATTAGATGATGCTCTAAAATATAAGTAGATAAAGGAATAGAACTAAAAGCGTAAATAATGCGCCGGACGCGGGTATATCCATATCGTGGTAGTGGCGCTCCACGTTAGTTCTATCCTTTTTTTATTTTTCGAATATTTCCAGATACAACTCTAAATGTATTATCGTCAACTTTATCTACATTTACTGTATATCTATAAAGTCCATCTTTACAAATTCTGCTTTTTGTTTTATAATTCAAGTAGATAAAAAAGAAATAATTATGAAGTGAAAAGTGTGTTGTCACGCTTCGGGAAATCCTAGGCTAACACTCTAGGCATAATTATTTCTTTTTTTCTTTTTTAAAATGTGCACTTACTATCTCAAACACATTACTTGATGCATTATCTAAATAAAGACACATATAAACATTGTATTTTCTATTATAATTGTCAAAAATTTTTAATTCATGTCTGTCTAAATCCTTATTTGACTTTCCAATATAGTTTATTGCTTCTGGTTCGTAAGCGTTAAAAATAATATGGGTTAAATATTATTTTTAACGCTTACTTTCAAACTTCACATATTGATGAATACATACCATTTTGGAAATTGCTTAAACATTGGCGTGAAGAAATCATAAATTCATTCAATACTATTAATGGATATAGAATATCAAATGGC
>CASETY010000018.1 GCA_949291115.1 uncultured bacterium | reverse complement strand
CATAAAAACGAAATTAAACAATTTAAAGTATAATTATTATAAATAGCAACTTCTAAGATACTAACTAATATAAAGTGAATTAAAGTTAGCGGTAATATTAATAAATAATTAAATAATAAGTTATTGAACTGCCTTTTTGTTTTTTTAATTGGTAAATAATTTAAACTAGTATAATTTTCATTTTTTAATAAATAAGCTAAATAAGAAATAATTATAAGATAAATATAAAAGTTAGTTAAATTAAATAAATAATCAAAATCTTTAAATAAAGGAATAATAAGTCCACAAATGAACCTTAAATAAAAAGGTAATTTTAAATAAATATCTAAATTTGAAACACGATCTTTAGTTGTTAAAAATATAGTTAAATCAAAGGTTAAAATGACAATAAAGATTAAGGAAGTAATAATATATTTTCGTAAATAAATCTTTTTATACATATTAATTACGCTCACTTTCACTAATCGCAAATGATAAACTAAAGACAGTAATAATAATAAAGGCTGAGATATATCTTAAAGGAAGTTCATTGTTATTTATAATATCTAAATAATTAAAATAATTTAAAGGATTCAAATAACTTAATAAACTAAAATTAGTTTCAATTATAATTATTCTTAAGATAAAAAAGAAAAGAAGTAGTAAAAAGCTAAGTAAATAAGTATTAGTTTTTGACTTTATAAAAGTAGAAATCATAGTAACTAGTGAAAATAAAGTCAATTCATAAATTATAAAAGCTAAAAACACTAAAAATAAAGTATATGCATTTAAACTACCAGCTATATTTAATACTAATAAATAAATTAAATAAAGAATTAAATTATATAAGATAATAGTTATAAAAGAAATTATAATTTTATTTTTTAAATAACTACTTGGCCTTTTAATTAAAGGATTTATTAATAATAAAAACTCTTCATTATATTTAGAAGTTTTAATGGCTAATAATATTACATAAAATGAATTAATAAGAATAATAACATTTAGGAATAATAAAAAGTAAGATAATACATTATTAATTGAATTAAGATTTACATTTAATATTTGTAATAAGGATTCATCTAATGAATTAAAAAAAGTAATTATTAAACTATTTTTAGCCAGAAAATCACCATATAAAAGATGAATTGTGGTGATAAAAGCCACAGAAATAATAATGAAAAAAAGGCTTAATAACGCAATTTTTTTGATTATATATTTATAACTCATCATTATCACCAATTATTTCTAAAATCGTCGGTTCATTAATTTCTAAACTTTCAATATCAAGACTTGCGATTTTTTTCAACAGTGGTTTTAAGTTGCCTTTATATAAAAAACTAACTAATTTATTATCAATCATTAAGCTACTTATTTCTTTTAATTTAAAGTTATTATAATCAACATATTCATTTAAAACTAAAGTTATCTTTTTATAATTATTTTCTTTAATAATAGAAGTAATATTCTTTAAAGTCATATCTTTTAAAAGATAAATATTATCACTAATATCTTTAGTAAAACTTAAATTATGCGAACAAAGTAAGATAGTTCTATCGTTAGCTTTTAATCTTTTTAAGATATCTTTTAAAATATTAATTTGTTTTTGGTCTAGATTATTAGTAGCCTCATCTAAGAAAACTAATTTTGGTTCATGAAATAAAGCTTTAATAATATTGATTAATTTAAACTCACCACTAGTTAGCTCGTTTATTTTTTTATTGACATCAATATTAAACATATTAAGATATTTTAAGGCATTATCATAATAATCTAAATTATAATAGCGATTTAAGTTTTTAAAGATTTCTTTTAAACTTAAATTGGGATATGTTGGTAATTTATCTTCTAAATAGCCAACCATTTCCATAATATCTTCATAATTATCTTTTAAATTATAATCATAGAATGATACAGAACCTTTATCTTTAAACTGGTCATTTAACAAAGCATATAAAAGAGTTGTTTTACCAGCTCCACTAGGACCTAAAATTGTCGTTATACTGCCCTCTTCTAAGTTTAAGTTAATATCTTTGATTCCTTTGTTATTAGTGTATAGTTTTGTTAAATTATTAATTTTTAATGAATAAATCACCTTAATCACCACACTTTTTTCTTTATTATACCTTTTTTTACTCATAGTCGTTACATAATTTTAAAAATCATTGTTAATTAGTTTATAAAATATAAAAAAAATAGTATAATACACCCGAGTTTAAAAAGGTGAGAACTATGGATGAATTAAAAAGAATTGATGAATTGAGAAATATATTAACAAAGGCTGGCTATGAATATTATGTATTAGATAAGCCAACTATGACTGATTATGAATATGATATGTTAATGAAAGAGTTAATCGAACTAGAAAATAAACATCAAGAATATTATAGTGCATCATCACCAACTAATAGAATTGGTGGAGAAATACTTACTAAATTTGAAAAAGTTACCCATGTCACACCAATGATGAGTTTAAGTGATGTTTTTAGTTTAGAAGAATTAGAAAATTTCATTACTAAAATAAAAAAAGATTATGAAGACGCATCTTTTATTTGTGAACTTAAGATTGATGGTCTATCAGTAGCTTTAGAATATGAAGATGGACTTTTAAAAAGAGCTTCTACTCGTGGAAATGGTGTTATTGGTGAAGATATTACTAACAATGTTAAAACGATTAAAAGCGTCCCTCTTTCAATTGATTATAAAGATAAGTTAGAAGTTAGAGGAGAAATTTTTATGCCTAAAGCTTCTTTTAACAAGTTAAATAAAGAAAAAGAAGCTAATGGTGAAGAATTATTCCAAAATTGTCGCAACGCTGCAAGTGGGTCAATTAGACAATTAGATAGTAAGATTGTTGCCAAACGTAATTTAGATGTGTTTTTATATTATTATTTAGGTATAGTTAATAGCCAAGAAGAGGCTTTATTAAAATTAAAAGCTCTTGGTTTTAAAGTTAATCCTTATTACAAACATTTTTCTAATTTTAATGAAATAAAAGAATATGTTAATTATATTGAATCAATTAGAGAAACACTTCCTTATGATATTGATGGTATTGTAATTAAAGTAAATGAAATGTCTTTACATGATAAAATAGGTTATACAGTTAAAGTGCCTAAATGGGCGACTGCTTATAAGTTCACACCTGAAGAAGTACTAACGAGATTAGAGGAAGTTACTTTTCAAGTTGGCCGTAGTGGGGTAATTACCCCAGTTGCGAATTTTAAACCTGTTATGGTAGCTGGTTCTTTAGTTAGTAAAGCAACTTTACATAATGAAGATTATATTATAAGTAAGGATTTACATGAACATGATTATATTTATGTTCATAAAGCTGGTGATGTAATTCCTGAAGTAGTTAGAGTTGAACTTAGTAAAAGAGAACCTAATTCAAAAATGATTCAAATGATTAAAAATTGTCCTTGTTGCCACATGCCTTTAACAAGATTAGAAGGTGAGGCTGATTATTATTGTCGTAATAATAATTGCCAAGAAAGAGTCATTAATTCTTTAATTCATTTTGCTTCTAAAAGTGCTTATGACATTGATTCTTTAGGTGATAAATTAGTTAGATTACTTTATGAAGAAGGCTATTTACGTAATATTAGTGATATTTTTAAATTAAAGAACTATGAAGAAGAATTAAAAAGCTTACCTAAATTAGGCGCTAAAAGTATTGAAAACCTTTTAAGTGCCATTGAAAATAGTAAGCATAATCCGCTTAATTTATTATTATTTGGTCTAGGTATTCCTAATGTTGGTGCGAAAGCGGCTCGTTTAATTTGTGAAAAGTTTTCAACTATGGACTTGTTAATGAATGCTTCTAAAGAAGAACTATTAAATATTAATGAAATAGGAGAAATTACGGCTTTAGAAGTTATTAACTATTTTAATAATCAAACTAATAGAGAATTAATTTTAGAATTAAAAGAATTGGGTTTAAGAATGGACTACCCAACTATGGAAGTTAAGCAAAGCTTCTTCACAGGTAAAAAAGTAGTTATAACAGGTACTTTAAGCATTGATCGTAAAGACGTTAAAAAAATATTAATGGAACATGGAGCCTTACCAGTTGAATCGGTAAGTAAAAAGACAGATATTGTAATATATGGTGAAAATGCAGGTTCTAAGCTAACTAAAGCAAAAGAACTTGGCATTAGATTAATGAATGAAGAAGAATATAAAAAAGCTTTAGAATAAAGGTGAACTAATGGATAAAATAATTGTTAAAGGTGCCAGAGAAAACAATTTAAAAAATGTAAATATTGAACTTCCTAAAAACAAATTAATAGTTATGACTGGTTTAAGTGGTAGTGGTAAATCATCTTTAGCCTTTGACACTATTTATCAAGAGGGAGAAAGAAGATTCGTTGAATCATTATCAACTTATGTTAGACAATTTATTGGTTTAAACGATAAACCTGATGTTGATTCAATTGAAGGTTTATCTCCGGCTATTTCGATAGATCAAAAATCAACTTCTCATAATCCACGTTCAACAGTTGGAACAGTAACGGAAATCTATGATTATTTAAGGGTTTTATTTGCTAGAGTAGGGACTCCTTATTGTCCACATCATCATATACCTATTAATGGTTTAAGTATTGATGAAGTAATTGATAAGATTTTAAATTATGAAGAAGGCAGCAGAATATATATAATGGCCCCTATTGTCAAAGATAGTGTTTGTGATTTAAAAGAATTGTTTAAAAAATATTTAAAAAGCGGTTATTTAAGAGTTCTAGTTGATAATGAAACTTACATGTTAGATGAAGAAAACTCATTAGATAGTAAGAAAAAACATAATGTTTCTATAATTATTGAAAGATTAAAATTAAATAGTGACTCAAGAATGCGTGTTAGTGAAGCTTGTGAGACAGCCTCTAAACTTTCTGATGGCTTTATTGAAGTTTTAGTTGATGGTAATAAAAAACTATATTCTTTAAATAATGCTTGTCCTATTTGTGGTTATAAGATTCCTAACTTAGAACCACGTTTATTTTCCTTTAATAGTCCTCTTGGGGCTTGTAGTGAATGTAATGGATTAGGCTATAAATTACATATTAGTCCAAACTTAATTATTGATAATGAAAAACCATTAAATAATGGCGCCATTGTGCCATATCGCAATCAAGAAAAAGACAATTTAAATAATGCCATTTTGGAACAAACTTGTGCCTATTATGATATTGATATGAATGTTTTATTTAAAGATTTACCAAAGAATAAACAAGATATCATTTTATATGGTTCAAAAGATATCATTCATTATAATTTAGTTTCTACTAGTGGTAGAAGAACTGAAAAGGATCAAGCTTTTGAGGGCATCGTTAATACTTTTGAAAGAAGGTATTTAGAAACTAATAGTGACTGGATTAGAGAGTGGATAGAAAACTTTATGGTGGAAAGCGAATGTAAGAGTTGTCACGGTGCGCGTTTAAATGAGCAGGTTTTATCAATTTATATTGATGGCAAAAATATTGATGATTTATGTAGAATGCAGATAGCAGATCTATACAACTTTTTTGCCAATATTAATTTGGGCGTAGAAAAAATGCAAATTGGTAAACTGGCAATTAAAGAAATAATGGACAGATTAAAATTTTTAATTGATGTCGGTTTAGATTATTTAACTTTAGCCCGTAGTGCCGTTACTTTGTCAGGTGGCGAGGCTCAGCGTATTCGTTTAGCTACGCAAATTGGTAGTCAATTAACAGGTGTTCTTTATGTTTTAGATGAACCTTCAATTGGTCTTCATCAAAGAGATAATAATAGATTAATTGAAACTTTGAAAAATATGCGTGATTTAGGTAATACATTAATTGTCGTTGAACATGATGAAGAAACGATGATGCAAGCTGATTATTTAGTTGATGTTGGACCTAAAGCTGGTATTCATGGTGGAGAAATTGTTGCTTGTGGCACACCTAAAGAAGTAATGATGAACAAAAACAGTATAACTGGTGCTTATTTAAGAGGCGATTTAAAAATTGAAGTGCCTAAAATAAGACGTAAAGGTAATGGTAAGTTTATTACTATTAAAGGGGCAAAAGAAAACAATTTAAAGAACATTAATGTTAAATTCCCACTTGGTACTTTTATATGTGTAACTGGTGTCTCTGGTTCTGGTAAATCCACTTTAGTTAATCAAGTTTTATTAAATAATTGCTTAGTAAAATTGTATAAAAATCGTAAAATTAAACCAGGTGCTTGTAAAGAGATACTAGGCTTAGAAAATATAGACCGGGTAATCGAAATTAGCCAACAACCAATTGGTAGAACACCTAGATCAAATCCGGCTACCTACACAGGTGTTTTTGATGATATAAGAGAATTATTTGCGAATACAAATGAAGCTAAGATGCGTGGTTATGATAAGAGTCGTTTTAGTTTTAATGTTAAAGGCGGTAGGTGTGAAGCTTGTGGTGGTGATGGTGTAAAAAGAATAAGTATGCACTTTTTACCAGATGTTTTTGTACCTTGTGAAGTATGCCACGGCACCCGTTATCAAAGAGAGACTTTAGAAATTAAGTATAAAGATAAGAATATTGCCGATGTCTTAAATATGCGAATTGAAGAAGCTTATGAATTTTTCAAAGCCTTCCCAAAGATTAAGAATAAGTTAGAAACTTTAATGAATGTTGGTCTCGGTTATATGAAATTAGGTCAATCTTCTGTGACTTTATCAGGTGGGGAAGCCCAAAGAATTAAATTGGCTTCTGAGCTATATTCAAAAATTTCACCCAAAACATTATATGTATTAGATGAACCATCAACCGGTCTACACATTGATGATGTTAAACGTTTATTAAATGTTTTATACAAAATTGTGGATGAAGGAGCTACTTTAGTAGTTATTGAGCATAATTTGGATATTATTAAATGTGCTGATTATATTATTGATTTAGGTAAAGAAGGTGGCGATAAAGGTGGCAATGTCATCTTTAGTGGTACGCCAGAAGAATTAGTTTTAAATAAAGATTCTTATACAGGATTATATTTAAAAACAAAACTTGGAGTAAGGTAAAATGAATAAGAAAAATAAAGAAGATGCTAAAGCTGAATTAGAAAATAGTATGAAAGAATTAAAAGATTCTTTAAATGATTTTAATTTAGATGATAAAGATGAACAAAAACTAGAAGCTATTTTTAAGGAATTAAAAAGACAATATATCGATAGTCATAGTATAAAAAGAGTTGTCTTAAAACAATGTTTTAACTTTTTAATTCACTTCTTTTTATCTTTACCATTAATAGGTTTTTTCTATAATTATATTGTGATAGAACCTAAAGCTTATATTTTCTTAGTGTCTTTTGTTTATGCCATTTTAGTAACAATTATCTATAATATTGAACCTTATTTTAAGTATCCTTCATTACTTAATGTAACTAGTATATTTATATTAGTTATAATTAATAGTTTTATATATCAATTTTTTAGTGACAATTTAGCATTAATATTTTATACTTTAATTCTAGAAGGTATATATATCTTAACTAGATGGTTAATGCTGAAATTTAAAATTAAAAGGATGGTGCGCTAATGGTAAAAGTATTAGTTGAACAACTTATTAAAGATAATAATTTAGAAATTATTATTGATTCACAAATAGGCCTAAAAAAAATCATTGAATGCGAAAGTATTTGTCGACCAGGTATGGAAATAACAGGATTCTTAGATTATTACAATCCTAAAAGAGTTTTATTAATAGGGACAAAAGAATCTTCATATTTAACTAAAATTGGTGAAAAAATAGCGAAGGAACGTCTAAAAAAAATACTTGATTTAAATCCACCAGTTATTGTTTACACAATCAATGTAACTTTACCAAGTTATTTATTAGAAATGGCTAAAGAAAAGGATATTTGTGTCGTAAAAAGCTATATGGGAACCCAAGCTACATCATCTAAACTATATGCTTATTTACAAGAACGCTTAGCTCCTAGATTATCTATTCATGGTACTTTATTAGATATTTATGGCTTGGGTGTCTTAATTATGGGTCATTCAGGAATTGGTAAAAGTGAAACAGCTTTAGACTTGATTAAACGTGGTCATCAATTAATTGGTGATGACTTAGTAGAAATTTTTGAAAAAGAACCAGGTAACTTAATAGGTGAAGCTCCTGAATTATTAAAACGTTACATTGAAATAAGAGGTATTGGTATTTTAGATGTTGTTCATATGTTTGGGGCTGGTGCTTATAGACCTCGTAAAAATGTAAAATTAGTAGTTGAATTAGAAGATTGGAATAAAGATTCATCATATGATCGTTTAGGTTTAGAAAATGAATCGATAAAATTCTTTGAAACTTCAATTACAAAGATGGTTATTCCGGTTTTACCAGGTAGAAACGTGGCCTTATTAATTGAGTCAGCGGCTATTAAAGAAAAACTAAAAATTTATATGAATCAAAATGATGCTAGATCATTTGTTGATGCTGTAAACAAGAAAGCTAGAGGTGATGAATAATGATTTATAGTTTATATATTTCAATTATTCTAATAATCGTTAGTGCTTTAGTCTATCCTAAGTTTAAAGTTGGTAAATTTAATGTTAGTACGCCTCTTGCAATAGGAATAATATGCGCGATTGCTTTATTAATATTAGATTTAACTTTACCTAATTTATACATTAATCCAGTAGCTTTTAGTTTCTTTGGTGTTGATGTTTATTGGTATGCTTTATGGATAATGCTTGGTGTTGTAGTAGCGGTTATTCATGGCGTTAAAGAGGGTAAAAAATTAGGTATTTATTCTGATTTTGTTTATACAGGTATTTTAATTGTTTTACCACTTTCTATTATTGGTGCTAGATTATGGTATGTTTTATTTAATTTAGAAGATTTTCATTCTATTGGTGATGTTATTGGTTTAAATGGTGGTTGGAGTGGATTAGCGATTCAAGGAGGGATTATAGTAGCGGTTATTTCAGTAATCCTTTATTGTAGATTCACTAAAGTTTCATTATTTAAAACTTTTGATATCGTGGCACCTGGTTTCTTAATTGGCCAAATTTTTGGACGTTGGGGTAATTTTTGTAATCATGAATTATATGGACCTTTAATTAAAAACGAAGGTGTTTTTGAAGCTTTATTGCCAAAATTTATTACTGATAATATGTATATTAAAGGCAGTGACTTGTTATCAGGCTTAAGTGCAGGTTATTATCAACCAATGTTCTTATATGAAAGTTTCTTAAATTTAATTGGCTTAATTGGCATGTTTGTTTTAAGAAGGAAAACTAAATATGTAGAATCTGGTGATATGTTAGGTTTATATTTAATTTGGTATGGTATCGTAAGAACTATCACAGAATCATTTAGATTCTCTGGCGAAGTTTTAATGATTGGTAATATAAGAGTTAGTATTTTAGTTTCTATAATCTTTATTGTTTTAGGTATTTTATATTTAGTAATTAAACGTTTAGTATTTGATAGAGTTAAATATATCGACATTATTAAAGCAGTAGAAGAAAATAAAATAGATACTATTTTATTTGATTTAGATGGCACTTTAATTGATTCTAAGCGTTTAATTTTCCAATCTTTCATTCATGTTTTTGAAAAATATTATCCTAATCATGAGTTAACAGATGAAGAATTAGATTCATTCTTTGGTCCGACTTTATATCAAACTTTTAGTCGTTATGAGAAAGATGAAGCTAAGATTGAAGAGATGATTAAATATTACCGTGAATATAATGAACAGATGCATGATGAATTAGTAAGACCTTTTGATGGTGTAAAAGAAGTAATTAAATATTTACACAAACATAATTATAAATTAGGGGTTGTTTCTTCTAAAAAAACATCTTTAGTAAATCACGGTTTAGAACTAGTAGAGATTAAAGAATATTTTGATATCGTTATTGGTAGTGATGATGTAAAAAAGCCTAAACCAGATCCAGAAGGAATTTTAAAAGCGGTTAAGGTTTTAAATGGTAAAAATGTTTTATATGTTGGTGATAGTCCGTCAGATATTAAAGCTGGTCAAAATGCTCATGTAAAGACTTGTGCAACAATTTATAAAACTGATATGACAAGACAAGATGTTTTACTAGCATCTGAGCCTGATTTTATTATTAATACTTTCTATCAATTAATCAAAAAACTTGGTGATTAGTATGAGTTATGCTTTAGAAGTCAAAGAAGAGTTAACTCGTCTTAAGCTTAATAATTCTAATGAAATATTTACGATGTTAGAAGGAATCTTAAGATGTGGTTTTGACATTTCTTTTAACTTTAAAAAGGAACCAACTTTAATTTTTTCTTCAAAAAGTAATGCCATTATTAGATATGTAATTTTTCTTTTACAAACATTTCATAAAGTAAATTATAAATTATATCAGAAACAAATAATGCATTTTGATAAACCAACTTATTTTTATTTAGAAATTGATGAAGAAGCTAATTTGTTTATTAAAGATTATGCATTATTAAGTCAACATTCAGAAAGAAAAGAAGAAATTTTGGCTTCTGAAAAGCTAAAAGCTATTTATTTAAGGGCAGCTTTTATCGTTAAAGGTTCAATTAATGATCCTAAAGGGAAAAGTTATCATTTAGAGTATAGCTTAAATAATCAAAGCGAAGCTTTATTCATTCAAAGTATATTAAATTCATATGACTTTAATGCTCGCATTATTAAACGTAAAGATAATTATGTGGTTTATGTTAAAGAAATTAATATTATTTGTGATATTTTAAGAATTATGGGAGCTTTAGATATTGTCTTTAATTTGGAACAAGTATTAATCACTAAACAGTTAAAAGCTGATACTAAAAGAAAGATTAATTTTGAAATAGCTAACCAAAGTAAAACAAATGCTTCTGCTTTAAATGAATTAAAATATATTAAATATTTGGAGATGTATTATCCTTTACAAAAATTAGATCCTAAAATCTTATTAGTAATGAAAGTTAGAAAAG
The DNA here is from genome assembly GCA_949291115.1 of uncultured bacterium. Classification (GTDB taxonomy): domain Bacteria; phylum Bacillota_I; class Bacilli_A; order Acholeplasmatales; family Anaeroplasmataceae; genus CALUXS01. Next base: position 5,246 of record CASETY010000018.1, on the reverse strand, counting down.
AAAACAAAGAAGCTTCATTAACTGAACTTGTGCATATTTTAAAAGAAGAATATGGAGAAAACATTACTAAATCTGGTTTAGCTCACCGAATTAGAAAATTAAAAGAAATTGCTTTAGATTATAAAAAGAGGCAAAAATAATGATTGGTATTGATATTGTTGAACATCAAAGAATAGCTTTAAATTATGAAAGATTAGCTTTAAAAATTCTTTCTAAATTAGAATATGAAATGTTTTTAAAAATAGAATTAGAAAATAAAAAAATCGAATATGTGGCTTCACGCTTTGCAGCTAAAGAAGCTTTATATAAGGCGACCAATTTAAAATTAAATTTTAAAGATGTTTCCATTTTAAATGAAGATAATGGTAAGCCATATGTTTTAATTAAGGAAAAGAAGACAAATTATGAAGTTTCTTTGTCACATGAGAAAAGTTATAGTGTAGCTATCGCTTTAAAAATTAGTTGATATTTAAAAAGTTATTAAGTATAATATATTAGACTTTGAACAAGGAGGAGATTAATTTGGCACGTGCTAATGTTTACAATCCAGAACAAGTTAAAAAAGCCAAAAGAAATCGCATTTTAGCTATCGCCATTACGGTTGGTACAATCATAGTAGCCGGCATAGTATGCTTAATTTTATGGTTAACTGGTGTATTTACTAAAGATGATGAAAAGTACAATGCTTTTGGTTTTGATACATTTGTAAGTCATGTTATTAATTATGGTGAATTAGCCCCAATTTTAGAAAATAATGAATTAAGTGTTATGGTGTTTATTTATGATTCTACTACCTTTGATCCACAAGAAAGAATCGAAAAAGATGGCACTTTAGTTTTAAATGAAGAAGACACTGATTATAATAAGGATGATGAAGAAATTTATAAGCAAGTAGTAAGTTTAATTTCTACTATTGATGAAAGTGAACATAAAGATGCTTTCACATTCTATATTATGAATACTAGTGTGTCTGGTAATGAAGAAATATTAGAAAATGAAACTTATGGTTCTATTACTGTATCACCTAATTTAATTTATTGTTACCAAGGTGCATATGTAACTAATGTTCCTGATCATTTAGCTGAACGTGTTGATGAAAAATATAAAGATATTACTTTAAGTAATGCTTCATCTAAAAAAGTTTTAATTAACATGTTTAAAAACATAAAACCAATGATTTCAAATTATAGTTAAGAAAGGAAAAAGCGCTCTTTGAGCGTTTTTATTGTATTATGGAAAAAGAATTATTAATTAAGCCTATTGCTTTAAAACTAAACATAAAAGAAAGTCAAGTAATTGCTGTATTAAACTTATTACAAGAAGAAGCTACTGTTCCTTTTATTGCACGTTATCGTAAAGAGGCAACTGGTGGTTTAACAGAAGATCAAATTAGAGCTATTGATGAAGATTATCAATATGCCTTAAATTTAGAAAAAAGAAAAGAAGATGTCATTCGTTTAATAGATGAAAAAGGTTTATTAACTGAAGAATTACAAAATCAAATTAATAGTGCCACTAAATTAATAGAAGTTGAAGACTTATATCGTCCATTTAAAGAAAAGAAAAAGACTAAAGCAACAGAAGCTATTAAAAATGGTTTAGAACCATTAGCGGATATAATGATGTCAGATTTATATCGTGGTAATAAAGAAGAAATTGTAAAACCATTTATTAATGAAAATGTTCCTAGTTATGAAAAAGCTATTGAAGGTGCCAAATATATTGTCGCTGAAAGAGTTAGTGATAATGCCACTTATCGCCAGTTCATTAGAACAAAAGCTTTACGTTATGGCACTATTTCATCTAAATTAAAGAAAGATGCTGTTGATGAAGATTTAAAATTCAAATTATATTATGAAAATACTGAAAAATTGGGTTTTGTTAAGCCACATCGGATCTTGGCTATGAATAGAGGCGAAGATTTAGGTATTTTATCGGTTAAAGTTGAACTCCAACCTGAGCGTGATATTGAATATTTAAATTATCAAGTTCTAAAGAATAAACACACTTTATTTAATGAAGAAGTTAAAGAAGCTATTTTAGATAGTTATAAAAGATTAATTTCACCTTCAATTGAAAGAGAAATTAGAGCTATTTTAACAGAAGAGGCAGATAAAGCTTCTATTGAAGTATTTGCAGTTAATGTTAAAAACTTATTATTACAAGCACCATTAAAAGGTAAAACTATTTTAGGTGTTGATCCAGCTTTTAGAACAGGTTGTAAATTAGCTGTTATTTCTAAGACAGGTAAAGTTTTACAAATAGGTGTTATTTATCCTAATGAAAAAGCTGTTGGTGGGACAGTTAAAGATAGTGATTTAATTAAATCAGAAAAGACTATTGTTGATTTATGTAAATTGTATAAAGTAGATATTATTGCCATTGGTAATGGTACAGCTTCCCGTGAAACAGAAAGCTTTATTGCTTCTGTAATTAATAAAAATAAGCTAGATGTTAAATATCTTATTGTTAGTGAAGCAGGTGCTTCTGTTTATTCAGCAAGCGAAGTAGCTAAAGAAGAATTCCCTAATTTTGAAGTTCAAGAAAGAAGTGCGGTTTCAATTGCTAGACGTATTCAAGATCCTCTTGCCGAATTAGTTAAAATTGATCCAAAAAGTATTGGTGTAGGGCAATATCAACATGATGTTAATCAAAAAGAATTGGCAAAAGCTTTAGATAATGTAGTTACGGATGCTGTAAATAGTGTTGGTGTAAATGTTAATACGGCCTCTGTATCTTTATTAACTTATGTTTCTGGCTTATCAAAAGCCCAAGCGCAAGCCATTGTTACTTATCGTGATCAAAATGGTGATATTAAATCCCGTAATGAGATTAAAGATATCAAAAAGATTGGCCCTAAAACTTATGAACAAGCTATTGGCTTTTTAAGAATTAGCGAACCAGCTAATAAACTAGATATGACATCAATTCACCCAGAAAGTTATGACAAGGCTATACAGTTATTATCTTACATGGGCCTTACAACTAATGATATTGGTTCTGATGAAATTAAAACTAGGGTAAAGGCTTTAAACAAAGAAGAAGTTATAAATAAATTAGCTATTGATAAATATACATTAGATGATATTTGTGATGCCTTTACATCACCTTTAAGAGACATAAGAGATGAATATCCAACTCCTATTTTAAGAAGTGATATATTACATTTTGAAGATTTAAAAATAGGTGATATATTAAGTGGTACTGTTCGTAATGTTTTAGATTTTGGTTGTTTTGTTGACTGTGGTGTTAAATATGATGGTCTACTTCATATTTCTAAAATGACAGAAGATAAAACTAAGCATCCAAGTGACTTATTGGCAGTTGGTGATTTAGTTAATGTGAAAGTTTTAGATTTAGATATAGCTCATCATAAGATGCAACTAGAACTAATTAAATAAAAAAATACTTGCAATCTGTTAAGCTTTCTTATATAATAAAGGAGCTTGACAGGTAATGGAGTAGTACTCAAGAGGCTCAAGAGGCTTCCCTGCTAAGGAAGTAGGCCGGGTAACTGGCGCGAGGGTTCGAATCCCTCCTGCTCCGCCATATTGAAATTAAAGCCTTATTAAAGGCTTTTTTATTTTATAATTTATATATTTATACCATTTCCAATAATAAGAAAAATATAGAAATAGCTCTTTTAAGTAGTTATAGTTTAAGCTTTACTTTGTTAGCTAATTTTATAGGTTTTGTCTTTAAATTTTATTAATCTTGTTTTTACTTTTAGGAAGTGATATATTTAATATGTTTAATAAGAAAATAACTAATTAATATTAAAAAGGGCGGAGGAAGTATGAAAAAGTATTTAAATCTTTCAATAATTTATTTAATATTAGCTTTAATTGGTGGCGTATTCTTTAGAGAATTTACGAAGTTTAATGATTTTACTGGTAATACTTATTTAAGCATTGTTCACACACATTATTTTATCTTAGGCTTTTTGTTATTTATACTTTTATTATTATTAGATAAGAACTTTAATATTTCTAATAAAAGAACAAAACTAGTTACAGTTATTTATCAAATTGGTTTAAATTTAACTGTTATCATGTTTATAGTAAGAGGAATCTTATAAGTAATAAATCCTAACTTAACTAGTGGCATTAATGGGATGGTATCAGGTATAGCGGGAATAGGCCATATTATTCTAGGAGTTAGTCTAGTTTGGTTAATCATTGAAATTAGAAAAGCAATAGTAAGTGCTAAGGCTTAATTTTTCCTAGTTAAAATTGTTATAAATCTAATTAAAAGAAAAAGGAACACGTTGGGCTACTATAATTAATGGTACTGGGGCAGTAAAACCAGAAGCTAGTGATCCAATTGAAATGGTAACTTTATACGTAGTTGATACAAATGGTTGGGATGTTTTAAATATTCATTATTGGGGTTCTAAACTTGGCGATTCTACATGGCCAGGTGTTGCTTCTACTAAAGTTGGTAAAGTAGAAGTAAATGGTGAATCTTGTAATATATATAGTGTAGAAGTGCCTGAAGATGCTACTACATATATTGCAAATAATAAAGTTACAGTCGGTGGTGTAGAATCTGGCGAACAATCTCAAAACATTACAGCAGTAGCTGACGCTAACTGTGTTGTTATATTGGCTGACTTAAGCGCTTCATATGGTAACTACAAAGATGGTGTATTTACAGCAGTTGAAGTAGACTTAGGTCTACCTGAATTTTACATAGTTGGCAAATTTGGAACTGTTAATTGGACTTTTGAAGAAGATTATAAATTAGCTATTGATGAAGCAACTATGACAGCTACAATCACTGTTACTCTTGCAGTAGATGATGTATTTAAGATTGCTCAAGATGGTTGGACTAGTGAAGTTAGTTCAGATGAATTAGGTGCTGCATTTAGTAAAGCTGCCGATGGCAATATTACTGTTGTTACAGCAAGTAAATATCAAATTGTTGTATCTAATTTGGATTCAACTCCATCTCTTACTATTACAGCAGTTACAGAGTAATCCTTTAAATAACCTCTTTAAACAAATCTCGGTTTTTATAGCCGGGATTTTTTGCTCAATATGGCTGTAAACGCTAATGATATTTTCCTAATGTTTTTTGATTTATAATATTATGTTAATGTCAATATAGAATTGTAGAATTAAAAGCGAAGACAAGATAATATCATATTTATATAGATTTAATAATGTAGATACTGGTGATTTAAAGACAGTGCTTGACGCTTTTAACATTAAAATAAAGCCAGAGTTATATACAAAAAAACAATT
>CASETY010000017.1 GCA_949291115.1 uncultured bacterium | reverse complement strand
ATCCTCTTTTTGAGGTTTTTTCGTCGTGGTTTTATTGTATACGTTAATTTATTAAAAAAAATATTAATTTAATACTTGATTTTCCTTATCTAATTTTTTATTAAAGTAAAATACATGTTGTAGCTAATACTATTTGTGCCACTAAAAATAAACCAACTAATACAGTATTAACTTTAGTTAACTTATCTTCTTTCTTACCAATATAATATAAACAAAGTAATAATATAGCTATACATATAATCGCCATTAACATAATTTTCATTTTTTATTTCCTCCTCTTTATTTCTTATCTATAATTAATTTATTCTTATACTAATCCATAAAACGCTGTTAATACTACTTCAAAGGTAACTAGTAAAGCGAATAATGATGCGCCTACTTTAACTAGTTTGTTCTCATGTTTTATTACATAATATATTGTACCTACTAATACTAACAAGCTAATTATTATCATAATTATATATGACATATTTATACCTCCTTCTGAAGTCACCTTTATTATAGCTATATTATAGTAGGTTACAATATAGAAAACGTTTTTCATTTTTAAGGCGGTAATGAAAACTTTTTCATTACATTTTCATAAAAAAAAGGTAGTAAGTACTATACTTACTACCGATTAGAGAAAGGAGTTTATAAATTAGCGATGAGAAACATCGACTAAAGCTTTAATTTTTGCGGCTAATTCATCACTTAAATCACTATATTTGATCCGATATGACCAATTAGAATTAGATAAATTAGATGGCAAATTCATTCTTGATGAACCATCTTGACATAAATAATCTTGAATAGGAATCACTACTCTATCTGCTATACTTCTAAACCCTAGTTCAATAACTGACCAAACTATATCTTTATCAGTATTGGCGTTAATTGTAAATCCTAATAACGCAGCTTCTTTAGCCAAATCCGCGATAAAAATTTGCTTTTGTTCTAAAGTTAAATCTAAAATATATTGATATAGTGGCATATTATCGTGTGTACCTGTGTATGCGACGAAGTTATGATTATAGTTAGATGGCTTATGTTCATTTTTAGGATTACCATCGAAGGCAAATTCTAAAATTTTCATACCCGGATAGCCAACATCTTGCATCAACTTATAAACACCATCATCAAGGACACCTAAGTCTTCTGCTATTATTTTTAAGTTTAAAATATCTTTAAATAAATCTAATTTAGGACCATCAATCCAACTACCATGTATAGCATTTTCGCTACCTGCTGGAATCGCATAATAACGATCAAACGCTCTAAAATGATCAATACGTAAGATATCTACAAATTTTAAAGTATTATTGATGCGCTCATGCCACCACTTATAGCCATCTTCTTTCATTCTAGGCCAATTATAAGTCGGATTGCCCCATAATTGTCCCAATGAACTAAAGGCATCTGGTGGACAACCAGCTACATTAATCATGTTTTTATTTTCATCTAAATTAAAATAATAAGGATATTTCCAAACATCTACAGAATCATATGCTAAATAAATAGGTATATCACCGATTATTTCAACACCTTTTGATTTAGCGTATTCATGTAATTTAGTCCATTGTTTAGTAAAGATATATTGGGTAAATACCCAAAATAGATACTCTACTTCATCTTCAACTTTTATTTTTTCTTCTAATTCTAAAGTATAATTTTTATATTCTTCAGGCCATTCGTACCAAGGTTTACCTTGAAACTTAGTTTTTAAAGTCATGAATAAAGCATAATCATTTGCAAAATTAGATTCTCTAAATGAAACAAAATTTGGATCATTTAAATCAAATTTAGTAAAAGCTTCTTTTAGAATCTTTGTTTTTTTCTTATAAATTAATTCATAATCAATTCTAAGAGTGTGACCAAAATTTAAATTGTCACATTGTCTTTTAGTAACTAATCCTTCTTGAATTAATTCTTCTAAGTCAATCATATAATAATTTAGACCATTAGAAGAAAATGATTGATAAGGAGAGTCACCGTACCCAGTAGGGGTAAGCGGTAAAATTTGCCACAATTTTAAATTGGCTTTAGCCATAAAATCGATTAATTTAAAGGCTGCATCACCAATTGTTCCAATACCATATATTGTTGGAAGTGATGTGATGTGTAACAAAATCCCTGCTTGTCTTGAAGCACTATTCACGCTTACTACCTACCTAATTCTTCTAGTTGTTTCTACATCAAAGAAATGAGCTTTTTCTAAATCAAAATGAAGATTTACAGTTTCTCCTGGTTTAACAATATTAGTTGCATTAATACGAGAAATTACTTGCGCATCATTTACTTTGAAAATTAAGTTATATTCAAAGCCTAATAATTCTGGGTTTTCTACTGTGATTGGACAAACATTAATATTGGCTTTTACATTGTCATCAATATTTTCAGGACGAATACCTAAAACTACTTCTTTACCAACATAATCATTCTTTACTAATGTTTCATATTTATCATCTGGAATATTTAATGTTAAATCACCACTTACAAAAGTGTGATCTTCGTTAACGATACCCTTAATAAAGTTCATTGCAGGTGTACCGATAAAGCCAGCAACGAACATATTTTCTGGCCAATCATATACTTCCTTAGGTGCTCCTACTTGTTGAACAACACCATTATACATAATAACAATTCTTGAAGCCATTGTCATCGCTTCAATTTGATCGTGAGTTACATAAATAAATGTTTTTTGTAAACGACGATGTAAATTAGAAAGTTCTGTACGCATTTGAACTCTTAATTTCGCATCTAAGTTAGATAATGGTTCATCAAATAAGAATAAGTTACAATCTCTAACAATTTCACGACCTACCGCAACTCTTTGACGTTGACCACCTGATAAATTTTTAGGTTTTCGTTCTAAGTATTCAGTTAAACCTAAAATTTCTGCAGCTTCTTCGATTCTCTTTTTGCGTTCATCAACTGGTACTTTAGCTATTTTTAATGGGAATTCCATATTTTTATAAACAGACATATTTGGATATAAAGCATATGATTGGAAAACCATACCAATATTTCTTTCCCCAGGTAACAAATCATTAATTACCTTACCATCAAAACTAATAGTACCTGCAGTTATGTCTTCAAGACCGGCAATCATACGTAAAGTTGTAGATTTACCACAACCTGAAGGGCCAACGAAGACGATAAACTCTTTGTCTTGAATCGTTAAATTGAAGTCTTTTACAACTTCAATACCGTTTTTATCATATATTTTTTTTACATGTTTTAATTCTATTACCATATTTAATACCTCATATTAGCCTTTTACTGAGCCGGCAGACATACCACTAACCATGAATTTTGATAAACAGAAATAAAGGATAATGATAGGAACTGCAATAAAAATACTACCTGCCGCAAAACGAGCAAATTCATCTTGACCTAAACTATTTAAACCAACCGCAACTGTCCATAATTCTTTATTCTTAAGCAACATTTGTGGAAGAATGATATCACTCCAAGGGAATGCAAAACTCGTAAGACCACTATAAACAATCATAGGTTTAGCTAGTGGTAAGTTAATTTTCATAAAGATTTGGAACTTATTAGCACCATGCATCATAGCACATTCATCAATTTCATAAGGAATAGTATCAAAGAAACCTTTTTGAACCATATAGCTCATTGGTGCCCCACCAACATAAATCAAAATTAAACCTGCTAAGCTATTTACTAAATGAAATTGTGTACAAAGTAAATATACCGCAATCATACCCATGAATGATGGGAACATACCTAATACTAAAGTAAGTTTCATCATTGATTTACGAGCCTTAAATTTAAGTCTAGACATTGCATAAGCTGTTAAAATTGTTAAGAAAGTGCCACAAACGCAGCTTATTATCGCAACGATAAATGTATTCATAAACCACTTTGGATAGTTATAAGTAGTGGTATCTGTAAACAATTTTACAAAAGAATCAAATCCATATTGAGTAGGAAAGAATCCATCAAAAGAATACATACTACCAGACTTACTAAATGAAGACAATACTAACCATAAAATAGGAAAGAAAAAGATAAATGCAACCACCGCTAAAATTAAGTATGTGATTGATACTGTAACTATTTGATACAGTTTAAAACGACGTCTTTTATAACTTTTTTGTTTAACTTCTACTGTTGCTTCCATTATTTATATGTATCCTCCTGTCTATAAGCTGGTGATGTTACATATACAACTAAAGAAATAGCTGATGTAATCAAGAAAATGATTAACGAGATAGCAGCCCCAATTGAATAATATTGACGGTTAATTGAAAGATTATATAACCAGTTAATTAACAAGTCTGAATCACTCGCTTGGAAATAGCCTTCAGTTACTAATGAACTACCACGTAAGAAATAGAAAATACCAAAGTTATTGAAATTTCCTATAAATTGATTAATGATAACTGGAGTTGTAGAGAAGACAACATAAGGAAGTGTAATACTTCTAAATTGTCTAAATGAACTAGCTCCGTGCATTGAAGCTGCTTCATATAAATCAGTACGCATATTTGATAAAATACCAGTTGCTAATAACATACCAGATGGGATAGCAATCCAAGCATTAACAAATAAACCTAGGAAACGAGCATTCCAATGGGCATCAACTGATAAGAAGTCAACTTCATGACCAATTGTATCAGCTAATATTTGATTAATTGGTCCACCAAATGAGAACATAAATTTAAAGCCTAATAAAGTAATGAAACCTGGAACCGCATAAGCAATAATTGGGAAAGCACGCCAGAAAACTTTACCTTTAACTGCTTTTTTATTAATTAATAAGGCTAAAGCTAAAGATGCAAAATAATTTAATGCTGTTGACATTACTGCCCATAAAATGTTCCAACCTAAAATTTTAAAGAAGGTATTTGATAATTCACTTAAAGCTATTAAATCACGGAAATTACTAATACCAACCCAGTCAACTAAAGCACCTGAATTAACAATAGCCCCACCATAATTAGTAAAAGCAATTAAAATCATTACAATAATAGGTAAAATATTAAATACGAAAACGCCAATTACTGGTAATAATAATACCAAAATATAGAATTTTTGATTTAATAATTCTTTAACATCATCTTTAAAAGTTAATGGTTTTAAACCAGCTTCAACTCTTAATTGGGTATTATAAGCATCTTTCACATTAGAAATGTAAACTGCTACATATAAAATAGTAATAAATACTGATAAAACACCCATAATTAAACAAACAATTGAGTTATCACCAACTACACCATTAGCTGGATCTGATTGAACAGTTCCTAAGGTGAATAAATTTACAAAATCATGTCCACCTCTTAAAGCAATGTACAAAATATATAAAATTTGAACTAATAAATAAATAATACCTTTATGCCATTTTTTATAACACATTTGCCCTAAGCCCATAAAACCTAAAGATAAAGCGGTTTTACTATTAGCATGAGTTAGAATAACTTTTAATCCTTCCCACTTCTTTTGCCAATAAGCTACAAAACTGTGATATTTACGTACAAAGATATTTTCTTTTTTACTTGTATCTACTGCTTGCATAATGAGTCACCTATCCAAATACGCCTAAGGCTTGTTTAACGTCATTTTGACATTTATTCAACGCTTCTTTATAAGCTTCAACTGATGTATATTTGGCATCAGTAGTTCTAAAAGCATCAGCGGCAACATCAATAAATAATGTCGTAACACTTGGCCATACGAAATCTAATTCAGATAAAGAAGGCATTAAATATACTAATCCATCTTCTAAGTTTTGATAAACAATTTCACTTGTTCCACCAACTTCTTCTGCCACATCACCACGAGCTGGTGTAATACCAAGCATTTCTGTTCTTGTTGAAATCATATCGTAGCTTGTCGCAAAATTAATGAATTCTAAACATGCATTAGGATATTCTGTATAACTAGAAACTGCATAGCCACTTACACCACCCATTGAGACTTGAGGAATTAATTCTGAATCAGTATCTGTTAAATCACCACTGGCAGGTAACATAGGAAGTGTAGTAATACCCAATACATCATCTGGGTTTTTGCCTAAAGCTTTAATTGCATCTTGGAATCTACCTAATGTATCTGGTGTAGTAATTGTGCAGAAAAAGCCACCAGATGCAATTTGTTCATATGCCGAAGTAGTAATTGTATCATTTTGAGCACGTTGATCCATTACAGTGGCTAATTGTTTTAAGATTTGAATACCTTTCCAACCTTCGCCAGCATTAATACCTAAATCATCTACATTGGTGTCATTTTCACCAAAGATATAAGCACCATAAGTAAATATATAACCTAAACAGAAATATGGTTGTTCATAACCTCTCATGAAACCCCATGTATTATCATCACCATCATTTTTTAATTGCATAGAATATTCATATAATGCTGGATATGATTCTAACATATCAGGAACATCATTTTTGTTATCATCCCAATTTTCTTTCCAATCAGCTGGGAGAGCTTGTTTATTATAATATAATAGTGAAGATTGAACGTTTACTGGAACTGCGTACATTACACCATCTCTACTTAAACCACCAACCGCCTTATCATTTAATACATCATAGCAATCTACTAAAGATGTTGGTAGTGGAATAATATGACCACCATCAACATAGGCCATAAGTTGATCATTAGGTTGATAATAAACATCCGCACCATAACCAAAAGGACCACTTGTAGTTAAATCATCAGATTCAGACATATTGGCATCCACTGCTTGAATACCTTTATCTGCATAAGCTTCATTAAACGCATTAATTAATTCTGCTAGATAACCTTGTTTTTTAGCAGTGTCGTTTTCTAATACTTTAATTACCGCTCCTTGTTCAAGTTCACCAGTAAACTTAGTATTAGTTGAACCACCGCTATTACCAGTAAAAATACCTAGTACGATTAAAAGCGTTAAAATAACTACGAAATGAAGGACTATAATTATTATTTTTTTCATTTATTTCCTCCGCTAACAATTACAAAACCTTTATCAGCTAAAGTAAAATTTTCGTAATTGTATTTTAAAATAACTTTCTCAAAATTAACATTTAAGGCCTTACCTGTATTGTTAACATATAATGTTAACTTTTCATTTTGATTTTCTCTTTCAATAACTAGCATACCCCTATCAACATTTATATTAATTGAACCAAATGCTAAAGCTTTATTACTTTTTCTTAAAGAAATCAATTCTTTTAAAGTCTTAAAATATGTACTTTCATAATTAATCTTATTAAAATTCATTGGTCGACGATTATCAGGATCGTAACCACCTTCTAAAGGTATTTCAATACCATAATATAAACCTGGTATACCTTTAAACATAAATAAGATTGCTAAGCTTAAAGTTAATAAATCAATATCTTTATTACATGATGTATAAAAACGATCTGTATCATGTGTGTCTATTAAATTAAGCATCATGTCATTAACTATGTCACTGTTACGTAAGAGTAAATCATTTAATTTATAGCTAGTTTCTAAAGCATCCTTAGATTTAAATGCTAAATAATCTAATAAAGCTTTAGTAAACGCATAATTCATTATTGAATCAAATTGATCTCCCTTTAAAAAAGGGTAGCTATTATGCCAATTTTCAGCCACTAAAAAACAATCTTGTTTCACTTCTTTTATGGCTAATCTAAACTCACGCCAAAAGACATGACTTAATTCATCAGCAACATCTAGTCGCCAACCATCAATATCAAAATTCTTCACATAATATTTACCAATTTCGATTAAGAAATTTCTAACTTCTTTATTATTAGAATTTAATTTTGGTAAGTAATCACAAATAGAAAAAATCTCATAATTAACTTTCTTTTGATCTACCTTATCACCATGAATAATGAACCAATCAAAATATTTAGAATTTTTGCCATTTTTAATTACATCTTGAAATTGATAAATATCACTTGAACAATGATTAAACACCGCATCTAAAACAACTCTTATTCCTAATTTATGAGCTTTGTCTACTAATTCTTTTAAATCTTCTTTACTACCAAACATATTATCAACTTGATAATAATCGGCAATATCATACTTATGATTAGATTTTGATTTAAAAATAGGAGTGAGATAAAGGGCATTAACTCCTAATTCATTTAAGTAATCTAACTTTGCAATAATGCCCTTTAAATCTCCTCCATAGAAACTAGAAGGTTTAGGAATTTCATCAATCTTTAAATTGATGTAAGCTTGTTCTTTATTAAAATCACCTTGATTAAAACGATCTACAAATATTTGATAAAACACTCTATCTTTTAACCAATCGATTTTTTTTAAGGTATCTATATCATTAATAAAAGGATATTGAAAACAATTGAAATAAGCTAAGCTAAAGTCATATTTATCTAAGACGCCATCTTCGCAAAAATAATATACTTTATTATTTTCTTCTAACTTGAAAACATAAACAAATCTAACATCTATAAGTTTTATCGTAACCTCATAATAACGATATAATTCATCAACGCATCTTTCATTCATTAAGATGGCTTGTTGCTTTATATAATAGTCGTATTTACAACCATATATAACACTTACTTTTTCAAAATTATCCTTTTTAGAAACACGTAATCTCAGTGTAATTTCATTATTACTTATAGGGTAACAGTAATTAGAATCTGGTTCGTGAAATATCGCTTCTTTAAGCACGATATAGATCCTCCTAAACTAATTATTCTGCTAATGTAATTTCAACTTCATTAGTAAATGCATTTAATACTAATTTATAAGTTCCAGATTTAGTAATCGCAATATTAGATTTATTATTAGCGTCAATGAAATCACCTGGATTTTTTACATTATGATAACGTAAACTAATACCTTGGTTTACACCATGTAATAAACTAAGTACTTGGAATTGAGAAGCTGGATTTGGATTTTTGTCTGTTGCTTCTGGAACAGTTACTACTAATGTAGCTTCCCATAAATAATTTTCGCCTTCAACTCTAGTTAATTTAAGATTTGTTGCACTCCAAGATGCATCTTGGCCGTTAACTTTTAAACCACTACCTTGAATAATCCATTCACGTGGATCTGCATCATTAGCTGTTTTTATAACTGGAGTTAATGTATAAGTTTTACCTGTAGCTTTCATTGAATCTTTATTAGAACCAATACCAAGTTTGCCACCTTCCACTTCATATTCCCAACCAGCTAAAATTTCACCTTCAGCTAACTGTGGATCTACTACTTTAGGGAAACGAGAACCATCACGTAAGTATACAGTATAGTTAGTGCCACGTCCTTCTTCATATGTAACATTGAATGTATCATAAGTTACACCTTCAAGTTTTTCAAATTCGCCTTCAACTTTTTCAACTGTAACAGTATATGTAGCTGTCTTATAAGTTTCTTTATTAGCTACAACTTTACCTTCAAGTTCTTTTTCTACTACATTCTTAGGAGCAGTGATTGAAACTTTATATTTACCAGTTTCAGTAACATAGAATTCTTGACCTTGTTGAGCAACTACATAATCACCATTTTCTTCATCTAAATTAGCTGATTTTAATTGAATATCCCAGTTATTTAATAATAAGATATTCATTAATTCACCAGCATTTAAAGAAACTTCGCCATAGAAAGTCACATTTTCAGCACCAATTTCATATTCATTTAAGAATAAATCAGCATGTTTAGTAGGATCAGCTAAACCGCCACCAATAGCAGTACCACCAATAACTGGAGCGAAGAAAATATCTAAGCTAGTAGGATCGCCAACTCTTTCGACTACAACTGTTGCGGCAGCTGGATTTTTATTATCAGTAGTTAAAGTAAATTTATATTTGCCATCTTGTTTAACGATAATATCTAATTTATAAGGAGTTGGATCATATGGGTTAGCTTTACCTTCAAACCATGTATTATCACCTTGATCTAAACAACCAAAACCAATTTGATAAGTGAAACCAGGTTTACCACCAGTCAAATTTTCAAAATCTAATACACAAAATTGGAAAGCATCGTCTTCATATAAATCAAAAGTACCTGTAAATTGATTTAAAGTGCCTTCAACTTTAGTTAATAAGAAGTCATCTACACCTTGGTTTCCACTACCCCAGTTAGATGTAGCTAAAGATTCGCCTTTTAATGAACCGGCAATTTCCCAACGATTATCATCTTGTTCTGCTTTAGACCATAAACTAAATACTGGTGTGTCTTTGTCTAAAGGTTGATTGAAATCAAATTCATAAACATAGTTTGGTGTACCATACCAACCAATGAATGTATAACCATCGTCACGGGCTTCTGGTGTCCATTCTGTAGGTTTGCCACCAACTTCAATTTCTTCTGTTTTTAATACATTTTCAGCTTTTTGTTCATTGCCAAAATAATAAGTGACAGTGATTTTATCACCTTCGCCATCACCATCACATGCTGCTAAAGTAATAACGCCTAAGACAGTCGCTAAAACCATGCAGATTAAAGTTAAAACTTTTTTCATAATATTCCTCCGTTTAATCTTCGTTTTAACACTTTTTCAATTACATCCTCTGTGAATCTATGTAAGCGCTTGCAACTCCATTCAAAAAAATTGGTTATTAAAAAAGTAAGCGCTTTTTAATTCAACTAAATTATATAAAAATTAAAAGCGCTTTTCAATATATTTAACTCATTTTTTTACTTAATTTAACTTAAATTTACTTTGTTTTATTTATTGAAGTTAAGCTTAATCTCTTTTATAATTAAGCATAACTAATTAAGCGCGGAGGTTTGTATGAAAAAAACTCGTTTAATCGATATTGCTAAAGAGGCCGGGGTAAGTATTGCTACTGTTTCTTATGTATTAAATAATGTTAAAACACAAAAAGTTAGCGAAGAGACAAAACTAAAAGTTTTACAAATCGCTTCTTTAAATAACTATAAAAAAACAACTTTAACAATAATGATAAAAAAATGAAATTTGTCGGTATTATTACTGGTCATATCAATTTTATTTTAGCTCAACATGATCTAAATAGTTTAGTAAATGCTATAAGTAATAAATTATTAGAAAGCAACTTCTATACTGTTTTATTACCTTCTAATTACCAATCTACTACTGAAAACCTTGATGCCATCTTCTGTATTGATACTAGTGATGAAGAATTTAAAGATATAGCTTCTAAACATTTTGTTCCTGTTTTAGCTATCAATACACATAGACATGTTGACTGAAATTTTGAAATTTGTCAAACTTATAAGGAAGTAAAAGACACATTGTTAACAGATGATTATATTTTAGTTACACCAAGACCAAATTCAAAATTCTTACAAGATATAATTTCAAAAAACAATCCTAATACTTACTTTGTTGATAATTTAATTCAATTTGAAAATTTAATTCCTTTGATTAAAGATAAAAAAATCGTTTCTGGAACCAGATCAATATTTGAAGCTTTAAATGCTAAAAACATCTTCTCTTACCTTTATCCAGCAAAAGAAGATGATTTAGTATGCACTATAATTAACTGCTTGAAACAAGCAATTAATCATGAAAATGTAGATCAACATATTTATCATTTATAAAAAACACCACTAGTTTTACAATTAGCTAGTGGTCATTTTTTTTATTTTTATAATATTTAACAACAATCAAAATAAGAGCGAAAACAACAATTATTGAAGATACGATAATGCCAATTTCTCGATGGGTTATACTAAGCATAATTTCCCCTCCTTCAATTCATAAATATTATCACAAATATTTAATGTTGATTTACGATGACTAATGATAATAATAGCCATTTTTTCTTTATATTTTTTTAAAGACTTTAAAATTATACCTTCATTAATCGCATCAATATTAGAAGTAGCTTCATCTAGCAACAATAACTTAGGATTTCTTAAAAATACTCTTGCTAGGCCTAAACGTTGTTTTTCTCCTTCTGATATATTATTCTTTAAATCGGAAATTTTAGTATCAAATCCATCTTTCAATGACATTATATAATCATAAATAGAAGCATTTTTACAAGCTTCAACTAATTCTTCCATTGTGGCGTCTTTTTTAGCTATTAATAGATTATTTTTGATGGTATCTTGAAACAAATAAGTTGTTTGACTAAATAAATTAATATTTTTATATAATGAATTTAAACTACATTCCTTTATATCTTCATCATTTAGTAAAATGCTTCCTTTGTCTAATTCATAAAAATGCATTATCAATTTTAAAATTGTTGATTTGCCTATACCAGATGGACCGTAAATACCGATAATTTCATTTTGTTTAATTTCTAAATTAACCCCTTTTAAAATAGCTTTATTACCATAATTAAAATAAGCATCCTTTATTGTTAATGATGAATAATCTAGTTCTTTATTACCATCTTTAATAACTGGTTTTTCATCAATAATATCTAGCACGCGATTGGCTGAGGCAAAAGTTTGACTCAAATTATTCGGTAAATTAGCTAATGCTAAAACTGGACCAAATGAACTAGTTAAAATAACGTAAGCTATAATAATATAATAAGAATCAATTATTCCTCTTTGATATAATATATAACCAACAAAAATAATAATTAAATTAAGTAAGACAATTAATAAGTTCATAATATTAGTAAAAATAGTGTTTTTGTTATCTAGATCTTTGTTTAATTTAATTAATTCTTTAGTTTTGTTTTCCACATCATTAATAAATACATCATTCTTATTTTGACTAATTATTTCATAGCCACCATAAATAGAATCTAAATAAAATTCTTCAAATTGTGATAATTTTTTACGATAACTTCTACCACTATTTTTATTAAACTTATAGAAAATAAGTGGAATCAAAAGACCAATAATTAAATATGCACCTAATGCAATTAAACCTAGATATATACTAGACAATAAGCTAATTACTATAACCATTATTAATGATGTTATAAAAGCAATTAAAAAAGGGGTAATTGTGTGAGCATAAAAAACTTCTAATGTTTCAATATCTCCTTGTAATAAAGAAACTAAGTCACCTTTTTTCTTTTCTTCTAATTTAACCACACTTTGTTTCCTTAAAGCCTTAAATATCTTAACTCTTACAATTTGTAACAACTTAAAAGCCATATAGTGATTACCATACTGTTCAAAATAGCGAACAATGCCTCTTAAAATGCCGCTAATAATAATTATACTAAAGAGTACTTGATAGCTAATATTAATTGCTACACCAACATATTTTAGGATAGCTAAACCCGCAAATAAAGTTACATTAATAGCTAATAAATAACCTAACACACCACTAAAAGAAGCTAATAATATTATCCATATAAAACGGCCTACTAAGGCTATTAATCGATATATTACATAAAATGTATTTCTCTTCATTAAGCAGTTGCCTCCATTTCACATTGTAGGTCATAAATAGCTTTAAATTTATTATTTGCAGCTATTAAATCACAAAAATTCCCTTGTTCAATAATTCTGCCATCATCTAAATAATAAATATAATTACTAGAAACTACATTTTTCAAACGATGAGTGATATTAATAACTATACTCTTTAAAGCTAATTTATTTATTATATTTAAAATAATTTCTTCGCTTTCAATATCTATATTAGATGTTGCTTCATCAAAAATATAAAAATCATAATCTTTACTTAAGTAATAAGCAAGTACTAATCTTTGCTTTTCCCCACCAGAGATATTAGTAGCATCTTCATTTAATTTAAAATCTAAACCACCATTTCTTTTAATAATTTCTTTCATATTAACAAGTTCTAACAATTCCCACATATCTTCTTCTTTTAATGAATCATTATAAAATAAGAACGCTTCTTTAATCGTGTTATGGAAAATAAATGTATTATTACTGATGTAACAAACACGTTTATAAAAAGAACTTAGTTTAATATCTTTGTTTTCTAATTCATTATTAATTAAAATATTACCAATATAATTCTTATTAATATTAGCTAATAATTTAGCTATTGTTGATTTACCTGAACCAGATATACCAACTAAACTATATAATCCTTTTTCAAAACTTAAATTAATATCTTTTAAAATTACTTTGTTATCATAACTAAAGTTTAGATTGGTTATCGTAATACTATTGATTCTAGCATCAACAGTTAAATTTCTAATTTGTTCTTCTTCATTTAATAATTTAATTACTTTCTTGAAGGCTGTAGCACCATTCATAGCTACATGAAAAGCGCTGCCTAGTCTGCGTAGTGGTAAGAAAAACTCAGCTCCTATTAAAACCATAAATAATACAACGCCATAATTTAATCCATTTTGCAAGCTTATTAAAGAAAATGCAATGCCTAAGGCAGCTCCCCCGTAAGCGACTAAATCCATTATAGAAACTGAATATAGCTGCATAACTAAAACTTTCATTGTTATTTTTCTAAATTCTTCTGATTTTAGATTTAACTCTTCTTCTTTTTCTTCATCGTAAGTAAATATTTTTAATTCTTTTAAACCTTTTACACTATCTAAAAAAGAATCACCTAAATTTAAATAAATATTCCAATATTTATTAAAAATTCTTTTTGCAAATTTAGATACTAAAACAATAGATACCGGAATTAAAGGAATGGCTACTAAATAAATAATAGCCACCACTTTATCTAAAAACATAAATAAAATAAATAAAAGTAAAGGCGCAATTAAGGCATAAAAAAAGGATGGTAGATAAGTTTGATAATATAATCTTAATTGCTCGATTCCTTCTGTTGATAACTGGGCCATTTCATTAATAGTAAAAGGGATTTCTAAATTTAAGGCTAAAAATTTATGATATGTATCATTTCTTAGCTTTAATTGAACATAATCAGCTAATTTGCGACTTGTTACATTAGCTAAAACAGTAAATATAATTCTTAAAATAATAAATAAAATTAAAAATAAGGAGCTATAGATAGCTAAATTTAACTCATTTTCTATTAGATTATAAACTATAAACACTAATGAAGCTGTTATTAATACATTTGTAATAAAACCTAATAAATTATAAATAACACATAAAACGATTAAATGCCTTTTGCCATTTATATAATTTAATAATTCTTTATCTAGCATCTAAATTCCCCCTCAATACTAAGTACTTTTCTTTAGTAACGGGTTTAACAAAGAAGATGAAATAACTATATTTTATTAAAATCAATGTCGATAATATGATAGTCACTACTAAGTTATTAACCATATACATTGTTACTAATAACATTGTTGATACTAATGAAAGTAAAATGAGTTCACTTTTTAAAGTCATAACTTTGTTTTTAGAAAAGTTTTCTAAATATTTTTTATAAATTTTTGAATTTAAAAACCATTTATTAAATTTAACTGATGATTTAACAAAACAAAAACTAGTTAATAATAAAAAGGGAGTAGTTGGCAAAATAGGTAAAATTATACCTGTAATACCAAGTCCGAGAGAAATAAACCCTAATATTAATAATAAAAATCTTAAAAATCTATTTTTTACCATTTTTCTTCTTTTCCTTTCTACTTTCTATTAAATGCTTAATAGCCACCACTGGATGATACATTAACATTCTTGGCCCTGAATAGCGCATAACTTCTTTAATCTTTTGTTGCATTTCTTTATTGTAGCAATGAATCTTACAATTTGAACAAAATATTTTATTATCACCGAAAGGACATTTATTAAGCCTTAAATTAACATAGGTTTTTAATTCTAAATGTTCGTTTTCTAATTTACCTTTATATTTTTTCTTATAATAAAGATCAATCATTAAATTAACAACTTTGCTTTCTGCAGTAATTTTCATTTAATCACCCTTTAGTTAGCTATAACTAACCTGTGAGATTATAACAAATTATTAAAGTTAGGTCAAGCTAACCGAGTCGCTTTAGTCTAATTTGCTTTAAATTAATAAAAAACCACTTAGTTCAATTGAATTAAGTGGTTAGTTAATATCATTTCATATGTTTTATTTCAAAGTCAAGTAGCCATTTTTTCTTTCAATTCCAGAATCATAACCAGTAAGTAATCCATTTTTACCAATTATACGGTGACAAGGTATTAAGATAGAAATTGGATTTTGGTGTATTATAAATTTTGGCTAGTTGAGCTGCAATTTCACCGTAAGTTTTAGTTGTCCCATAAGGTATGTATAAAAGTACATTACAAACATCTATTTGACATTAACACAAACTTATACTAATGAAATTATTACCAATATTGGTAATTGTTATTCGAACTAATTTGGTTATTCTGATTTTACTATTTACATAATTGTATTTGCAGGAAAATTATAGGCGCTCTTCCTATAAACTTTCACTACCTTAGGAACACCATGTCTAGAACATTTAACAATGCGACATGTTCCATAATCTATCTTAAAGAGCCGTTCCTTTTTTGAAAATGAATAGTTTCGATAGATCCGTGCCTTCCATTTTCAGAAGGGCTACCTTTTTATTAACGCCACCAGCATACCCCGTAAGGCAGCCACTTGCGCCGACAACGCGGTGACATGGAATAATGAGTGATATACTGTTGTGACCGACAGCCCCGCCTACCGCCTGCGCGGAAATGCGCTTACCAGTCTCCGCCGCAATTTGCTTTGCGATTTCTCCATAGGTGGAAGTCCTTCCATAGGGAATTGTAAGCATGATCTCCCAAACACGTTTGCGGAAGGGTGATATACCGGTCAGGGAAAGCGGCGGAGTGAAATCGGGTTCTTTTCCCGAAAAGTAAATATCCAGCCATTGCTTTGTTTGTGCAAAAATCGGCAGTTCTTGCTCTTCATATTGTTCGGGCAAGTTATCGGCAAAATGTTTCTGTCCGTCAAACCAAAGCCCTGTTAAGTTTTCACCGTCGCTCGCAAGCGTGATACCTCCGAGCAAAGATACATATTTGCAGATATAATACATTTGTCTTTATCCTCCGAAGTATTCATTGGAATCGGCGTCACGACTGTAATTTTATAATCGACAAAATCGTTTTCTCTGGCGTATTTTTGGCAAAGCCTGTGTGCAAGCAAATTGCGCCACTGGGCAACGCTTTCTTCATCTTTCCATTCCGATTTGCTCAATAGTTTCCCATTGACAGAAAGGGAAGAAAAATGCTTTGACCCGAGAAAAACGTCTGCATTTTGGAGACTCTCTTTCAGCGGTGTCGCCATAGCTAGATAATCTTCCTGCTTGCCCTTTTTTATCGTCACTTCAAACAATACAATCACGCGTTCCATTTTTTCTACTTGCTCATTTCTTTTGTTGAAATTTTGCCTCAAAATCCGTAAACTCTTCCATCGCGCCGCCGACAACTTTTAAATGCTACAAATTTACAATTGTGAATTTATTTCCAATAATCATCGATATCTTGTTTTTTGGATTGCTCATTTTCTATTAGAGGTTCAATAGGC
>CASETY010000016.1 GCA_949291115.1 uncultured bacterium | reverse complement strand
CGAAATTTTCAAGTTAATATTAGTTGATAAAAAGCCAAAAAGTCCACGATTCTTAGAAAAAATCGTGGACTTTCTTTTAAATGTTAGGCAAACTCGGGTAATATCATATTTATATGGATTTTTAAATATTCGGTAGATCAAGCCCCTAGGGGCTATATATATACTGTAAATTCATATAAATCGTGTAAACTTAATTTTTACAACTTACAAGGTAGACTTTATTTTTTAAACATATATAAAAATTCTTAATGATTTGTTATAATATTTAAATATGATATAAGAGTTTTTATATGAGGAAGATTAAAATGGAAAAACAGACAAAAGAAAACTTAATTTATAAAGGTAGAATTATTACTTTATACAATGATGAAGTACTATGCAGTAATGGTCGTTTAGCTAAAAGAGAATATGTTCATCATAATGGTGGCGCAGCTATCCTTGCAGTTAAAGATGATGAAATATTATTAATTAAGCAATTTAGATATCCTTATCGTAAAGAAATTTATGAAATCCCTGCTGGTAAAATTGAAATTGGGGAAGATCCTTATGAAACAGCTTTAAGAGAATTAGAAGAAGAATGTGGTTATAAAGCTTCTACATTAGTCAATTTAGGTTCTTTTTATCCTACTTGTGGCTATTCTGATGAAGTTATTTATTTATATTTAGCTAAAGAATATGAAAAGACAAGTACTCATTTTGATGAAGACGAAGAAATAGAAGCGGAATTTGTAAAAATAGATGATGCTTTAAAAATGATTAAAGATGGTACAATTAAAGATAGTAAAACAATTATTGCCATTTTAAAATATGTAAATAGTTTATATTAAAGTAAAAAGCTTTGAGTAACAATTCTCAAAGCTTTTAGTCATTATAATCACTAGTTTTTTTGTAAAAGTCATCCATTATTTTAAATAAGTCTTCGTGCATTTTTTGAATGGCTTCTTTTTTATTTAAGGTAGAATCGGGGAAATATGGTTCTAAAATATTTAAATGAATGAGTGGTTTTTTCTTGTAAAGTTTATAAATACCTTTTGGCTGGTGGAAAGTTATTACCATTGGAATAATTGGCATTTTAGTGCTATAAGCTATATGAAAAGCCCCTTCTTTAAAATTTCTAATATGATAATTATATGGTTTAAGGGCAGCTTCTGGATAAATGTGAACGAATTTATGTTTGTTTAAGATAGCTTTAGTTTCTTCTAAAAATCTTTTAAATAAATGTCTATCATTAGGAATAGGAACAGCACCAGCCATTCGTAAATATTTAGAGACAATGCCAAAGCCTAAATTGGATTCTAACATTGTTACATAAAGTTTTTTAGGAACAAAAGAAGATACAGTTAAAAAGGCATCTTGTTGTAATACATGATTAGATATAGTAATAGCTCCTTTGACTTTTTTTATGTTTTGGCGACCTTTTAATTTAAATCCCCAACATATTCTTTTTACAAAGAATAAGATAAAAACAGTCAACCAAATAATGATGATAGAAGTTATTCTAAAAAAGATATTTAAATTATAAAATTTATAGTTTTCTTTTAATTTCACAGGCTTAGGATGGAACCCATTATCATAAGTATGAATGTTATCATCTTGCACATTAATCACCATTTGTTATTTTATCATAATTTATTAACATTTTATAGGCAAAATATGATAAAATAAATAGAAGTAGGTGAAGGTAATGTTAGTGATATTTGGTGGTTCATTTAATCCTCCAACTTTAGCTCATAAACAAGTGGTTGATTTAATTTTAGATAAATATAAAGAAGCTAAAGTAATAATTATGCCAACTAATCAAGATAATTATTTTTGGAAAGATAATTTAGCTTCTAATGAAGATAGATATAATATGCTTAAACTAGCATTTCCTAATTTAGAAATTTCTAATTATGAGTTTCAAAATAAAAGTTATTTAGGCACATATGAAATGTTAAGAATTTTTTCTAAAAGAGATAAAGACATTTATTTTGTAATTGGTACAGATAACCTTAAACAAATGAAAGATTGGAAAAATAGCTTAGCATTAGCACGTGATTTTAAGTTTTTGCTGATTAAAAGACCAACAGATGAAATTGATTTTAGTTATTTTAAAGATTATATTGATAATTTTATTATTATTAATATGCATAGCGAAATAAATGCGACAATGATAAGAAAAAACGTTAATAAACATAAAAATTGGTTAAATAAAGATGTTTATGATTATATTATTAAAAACAAAGTATACGAGGTGTAGATTATGCTAAAAAATGGTTTTATTAAGGTGGCTTGTGTTACTCCTAATTTAGAGGTTGGTAACGTTTCTTATAATGTTAAAGAAATTGTTAAATTAACTCATGATTTAAAAAGTTCAATTAGTGTATTTCCAGAACTTTCTTTAACTGGTTATACATGCGGTGATTTATTTTATCAAGATGATTTGATTAAAGATGTTTATGAAGCTATAGATTATTTTATGCTTCATAATGAAGCTAATGGTATTGTATTATTAGGAGCGCCTTTAGTTATTGAAGGTTCTTTGGTAAACGCGGCGATTGTTTTTCATAAACATCATATTTTAGGGGTTGTGCCTAAAAGAACTTTACCAAACAATCATGAATTTTATGAAAAAAGATGGTTTAAATCAGGAAGTTCAATCACTAAAAAAGAAATTTATATAAATGGTAATTTTTATCCATTTGGTCCTATTTTATTCCATGATTATGCTCATAATATACATTTTACAGTTGAAATTTGTGAAGATATGTGGGCAAGCATTACACCTGGTAATATTTTAGCTTTAAAAGGTGCCAACATGGTCTTAAACTTATCAGCATCTAATGAAGTGTTAGGTAAAGCTAAAATTAGAAGAAATACAGTTTTAGAAAATTCTCGTAAAAATACAGGTGCTTATATCTATGCTTCAGCGGGAGTTAATGAATCAACATCTGATACTGTTTTTTCTGGGCATAATATAATTGCTTTAAATGGTAATTTATTAGTGGAAACTGAAGATTTTGCGACTGATAGTGAAGTTGTTTATGCTGATATTGATTTAGGTATGGTGGAATTTGAACGTCGTAATCAAACTAATTTACATGATGCAAGTCCGGTAAATTTAGATTATAGTGATGTTAATTTTGTGTTAAACGAAAGTGAAAATTATGTTTTTGAAAAACCATTTGATCAAACACCATTTATACCTAAATGTGATGAGCTTGCATCTTTTATGAAAATAGCTTCTTTACAAGAATATGCTTTATTTAAAAGACTTAAACATACAAACACTAAAAATTTAGTAATTGGTGTTTCTGGTGGTCTAGATTCTACTTTAGCTTTATTAGTTGCCGTTGAGGCTTTTAAACATTTAAATTTAGATTTAAAAGGCATTATCGCTGTGACAATGCCTGGTTTGGCTACTTCATCAAGAACAAAAAATAATGCGATGGAATTGATGGAAAAACTAGGACTAACCGTTTTAGTTAAACCGATTAATGAAGCGGTTTTGCAGCATTTTAAAGATATTGAACATGATCCTAATGTAGTAGATATAACTTACGAAAATGCGCAAGCTCGTATTCGCACTTTAATTCTAATGGACTTAGCTAATAAGTATAATGGTCTTGTTTTAGGTACTGGTGATTTATCAGAATTAGCTTTAGGTTGGTGTACATATAATGGTGATCAAATGAGCATGTATGGCATTAATGCTGGTATTCCTAAAACACTTATTCGTTTTATGATTGATTATTATGCCAAAACTAAATTTAAGCATTTAAGTGATACTTTAAATGATATAATAGCCACTCCTATTTCGCCAGAACTTTCTTCAACTAGTCAAAAGACAGAAGATTCAATTGGCAAATATGAAATTAATGATTTTATTTTATATCGTTATTTAAATTGTGGTGATAATCAAGAAAGATTAATTTATATTTTAAAAGAAGCGTTTAAGCTTACTAATGATAATGCAACTAAGTATGTTAATAACTTCTTTAAACGTTTCTATTCTCAACAATTTAAACGTCAAGCTTTACCAGATGGACCAAAGATTTTAAATGTGTCTTTAGCTCCTCGTTCTGATTATAGAATGCCAAGTGATATTAAAAGGGGGAATTAAAATGAAAAAAGTAATATTAGGTTTATCTGGTGGTGTTGATAGTTCTGTTGCGATGCTTGTTTTAAAAGAACAAGGTTATAATGTAGAAGGCTTATTTATGCGTAATTGGGACAGTGCTTTAAATAATGATATTTTAGGTAATCCGGAATTAAATGATGATGTTTGTCCTCAAGAAAAAGATTATCAAGATGCCAAGGCAGTGGCAGAGCACTTAAATTTACCTCTTTTACGAGTTGATTTTATTAAAGAATATTGGGATAATGTCTTTTCTTATTTTTTAGATGAATATAAAAAAGGGCGTACACCTAATCCTGATATTATGTGCAATAAATATATTAAATTTGATGCTTTTTTAAAAGTAGCACTAGAACATAATGCAGATTACATTGCCATGGGTCATTATGCTAGAGTTAAACATTTTAAGGATCATAGTATTTTACTTCGAGGTGTTGATTCAAACAAAGACCAAACATATTTTCTTTGTATGTTAAATCAAGCTCAGTTACAAAAAACATTATTTCCAATCGGCGACTTATTAAAAAGCGATGTTAGAAGAATAGCTTTAGAAAATAATATACCGACTGCCAAAAAGAAAGATTCAACAGGCATATGTTTCATTGGTGAAAGACATTTTAAGGAATTTTTGCAAAATTATTTACCAGCAAAGCCAGGTAATATGGTTACTTTAGATCATAAAATTCTTGGTAAGCATGATGGTTTAATGTATTATACTATTGGTCAAAGAAAAGGCCTTGGTATTGGTGGTTTAAATGAATATGATAATGATGCTTGGTTTGTTGTTGGTAAGAATTTAAAAACTAACGAACTTTTAGTGGGGCAAGGTTACAATAATCCTTATTTAATGAGTAATCGTTTAATAGCAACTGATTTAAACTTAATTTATGATGATTTAGAAGAAAACAAAACTTATGGTGCTAAATTTAGATATCGTCAACAAGATGTACCTGTTACAGTAAAGAAATTAACTAATAATAAAGTTGAAGTGTATTATGAACCAACAAGAGCTGTAACTCCTGGCCAAGCGGTAGTCTTTTATGATGGTGAAGTTTGTCTAGGTGGAGCAATCATTGATAAAGTCTATATGAATGATGAAGAAAGAATGTATTAATGGAAACGATAGTTGGTAAATATTTAAAATTAATCTATTCTAATTTAGAAGATTATCAAGTAGCTAAGATAGAAGTAAATAAGAAAGAAGTTACTATTACTGGTAGTTTTCCCACCTTAGAAGAAGGTTTAATGTATAGCTTTACAGGTGACTTTATTAATCATAAAGTTTATGGTAAGCAATTTAGAGTTACTAATTACGATAAAGCCCCTGATAGTACTGATGGTTTAGTCAGTTATTTTGCTAGCGGTAAGTTTAAAGGTATAGGGCCTAAAAAGGCTTTAGCTTTAGTGAATGCTTTAAAAACAGATGTTATTAATAAAATAATAAATAATGATGACGCTTTTAAAAACTTAAAAGGCTTTAGTTTGGAACAAAAAAAATTAATACAAGAAGAACTTAAAAATAGTACATCGCTAGATTATTTATATATTGAATTAGCTAAGTATGGTTTATCTAATACTATGATTAAAAAATTAATTGCTAATTATGGCGAAGATACCTTAAAGATTATTAAAGAAAATCCTTATATTTTAATATATGATTTAAAGGGTTTTGGTTTTATAAAAGCTGATAATATTGCTTTAAGCATTGGTTACAAAGTGGATGATTTAATTAGAATTAAAGAAGCTACTTTATACACTTTATTAAATAAATGCTATGAAGATGGCAATACTTATGTTAATGAATTTAAATTAGAAGAAGCTGTTTTACTATTACTTAAGTTTGATAATTCTTATTTAGATAAAGTTAAAGAAGCTTTAGCTAAACTATCTGAAGAAGGTCGCTTAATTAAGATTGAAAGAAAGATATTTCCTTTAAATCTTTATAAAGCAGAAGAAGGAATAGCTAGATGCTTAATTGAATTAAAAGACGCTAAATGTAAAAATTATAGTTTATCTAAGATTGGTAATGAACTTAAAAACATCGAAGAAACTTTTAATATCAAATATACTGATTTACAAAAAGATGCCTTAAGTAATGTATTTAAAGAAAAAATATCAATTATAACTGGTGGACCAGGTACTGGTAAAACTACGATTGTAAGAGGGATTTTAGCCTTATATAGCGCTTTAACAGGTATAGATATGGCTGATGAACATTACAATGTTTTATTGGTGGCTCCTACTGGTAAAGCAAGCAAAAAGCTTAGTGAATCCACTTTTTATAAAGCCTTAACTATTCATAGGGCTTTAGGTTATAATTATGATGGTATTTTTTTATATGATGAAGTTAATCGTTTAAATGTAGATTTATTAATTGTTGATGAATCTTCGATGATTGATATCGAGCTTGCTTATCGTTTATTAAAAGCTTTGCCTTTAAAAACAAGAGTCGTTTTTATCGGTGATGAAAATCAGTTACCATCTGTTGGTCCTGGTGATTTTTTACATGATATTATTGCCTCTAATTTATTTAAAGTTTTTCGCTTAAAAGAAATTATGAGACAAGCTTCTGATAGTAATATTATTAAGCTTGCCAATAAAGTATTAAATCAAAAAATAGACTTCACGCTTTTTAATCAAAAAAAAGAAGTTTACTTTTATAATATTGATATTAACAATTATTTTAATTTTTTAAAAAGAATTTTAGATAATTATTATATTAGCCATAACAACACTTTAGATGATTTAGAGCTCTTAATTCCAATGTATAATGGTGTTGTTGGTATTAATGAAACCAATAAATTTATTCAAGAAAACTACAATCATCATAAAGATAAAGCTTTAAATATTGGCAGTAATACTTATTATATAGGCGATAAAATAATGCAAACAGTTAACTCACCGGAAAAAGAAGTAATGAATGGTGATACTGGTGTCATTATTGATATTAATGAAGATGGGGCGTTAATTGATTTTAATGGTAAAGTTACTTTAATGACTAAGCAAGAATTTAAAGATTTGACTTTAGCTTATGCAATTAGTATCCATAAGAGTCAGGGTTCCGAATATAAGAATGTAATTATGCCTATATATAGCTCTTTTTATATCATGTTGAAAAAGAAATTAATTTATACAGGTATCACAAGAGCGAAAGAAAAGTTAATAATAATAGGTGATTATAAAGTTTTAGAAAATAGTATTAAATATGTGGAAGAACCACGTTTGACCAATTTAGTAAATATTTTAGCTATGCATGGTAATAGTTCTTCAGGCAAGAAAATTATTACCGACACTAAGTCTGCTTTTAATGTTCTTGCCGAGGAACTAAATGGTCTTACCCCCTATGATTTTTTAGACAAAAACGTTCATATTCCGCAAGACTAATTTTGAAGACACTTAAAATATTGATAAAACAAGTTAAAGAAATATCCGATTTATCATTTTCTAAATTTGATATTTGACTTTGACTAAAATTTATTATTTTGCCAAGTTCCTTTTGATTTAAATTATTTTGAATTCTCAATATTTTTAAAAATCTTCCAAAACTCATATTTTCACTCCCTTCTAAAACAAATTATTTTTATTTTATTATTAAGCTTTATTGTTTGAAATAGCGTATATTATGTAGTATAATTTTTATGTTATGTTTAAAAGAGGAGATCTTACAATGAAACACTTAAGTTCAACCGAAATTAGAAATATGTGGTTAGAATTTTTTAAATCAAAGGGTCATCATATTGAAGAGTCAGCTTCTTTAATACCGCAAAACGATCCAACTTTATTATGGACTAATGCGGGTGTTACCCCTTTAAAAAAATATTTTGATGGTACTATGGTGCCAGTTAATCCCCGTATTACTAATGCACAAAAATGTATAAGAACTAATGATATAGAAAATGTTGGTAAAACAGCTAGACATCACACTTTCTTTGAAATGTTAGGTAATTTTTCAATTGGCGATTATTTCAAGAAAGAAGCTATTGAATGGGCTGTTGAATTATTATTTGATGAAAAGTGGTTTGGTTTTGAAAAAGATAAAATTTATATCACTTATTATACAAATGATTTAGATTGTTACAACAATTGGCTTAAAAATGGGATTAGTCCTGATCATTTAATTCCCCTTGAATCAAATTTCTGGTGTATTGGTGAAGGCCCATCAGGACCAGATACAGAAATGTTTTATGACCGCGGTGAAAAATATGATAAACGTGGTAAAGAATTAATTGAACAAGATATTGAAAACGATCGTTTTATTGAAATTTGGAATATTGTGTTTTCACAATTTAATGCTAAAGAAGGTATTCCAAGGGAACAATTTGAAGAACTTCCTAGTAAAAACATTGATACAGGTTGTGGTCTAGAAAGATTATGTTGTGTCATGCAAGAAGTAGATTCAAATTATGATACTGATTTATTTATGCCAATTATTCGTAAAACAGAAGAATTAAGTAAAGTTAAATATGAAGGCCAAATGGCTTTTAAAGTTATAGCTGATCATGTTAGAACAGTAACTTTCGCTGTTGCGGATGGTGCAACTTTAGCTAATGAAGGTCGTGGTTATGTTTTAAGAAGAGTTTTAAGAAGAGCGATGAAATACGCTAAAACTATTGGCTTGGATAAACCATTTATGGCTGAATTAGTAGATGTTGTAGTTGATATTATGAAGGGGTATTACCCTTATTTAGTTAATAAAGCTTCAATTGTTAAACAAATTATTACTAATGAAGAAAAGAAATTCTTTAATACTTTAGCTAGTGGTGAAAAGCGTTTAGATCAAATGTTAGCTAATACTAATAAATTAAGTGGTAAAGATGCTTTCTTATTATATGATACTTATGGTTTTCCATTAGAATTAACTTGTGAAATTTGTAGCGACCGTAATATTGAAGTTGATACAAAAGGCTTCTATCAAGAAATGGAAGAACAAAGAGAAAGAGCTCGTAATAGCCGTAAAGACATTAGTTCAATGAGTGGCCAAAATGAAGAATACCTTAATTTCAAAGAAGAATCAACGTTTGTTGGCTATGAAAAATTAATGGTTAATACTAAAGTTATTAAAAAATTTGCTGAAGGTATTGTCTTAAAAGAAACACCATTTTATGCGACAAGTGGTGGAGAAATCCATGATACAGGGGTAATTAATGGCATTTTAGTTACTGATGTTAAAAAACTACCTAATGGTCAATTCTTACATGTTTTAGAAGAAAATACTCTTAGCGAAGGTGATGAAGTGTTAGCTTTAGTTGATGAAAATAGTCGTCATAAAATTGAGGCTAATCACTCAGCTGCCCACTTATTACAAAGAGCTTTACAAGTAGTTTTAGGTGAAGATACTCACCAACAAGGTCAACAAGTTACTGATAAATATGTACGTTTTGACTTTAATAATTATAAAGCTTTAACTGATGAAGAAATTTTAAAAATTGAAGCTCTAGTTTTAGAATATATTAAAGAAGCTCATCCTGTTACTAAAAAATATATGCCAATTGAAGAAGCTAAGAAAATAGGTGCTATGGCTTTATTTGGCGAAAAATATGGTGATGTTGTTAGAGTTGTTGATATGGAAATTTCCAAAGAATTTTGTGGAGGTTGTCACGTAAACAATACAAAAGATATAAAAGACTTTATGATTACATCTTATGAATCTATAGGTTCTGGTATTTTTAGAATTACAGCAGTTACTGGTTTAGATGCTTATAGTGAATTAAAAGCTAGTTTAGCTAATACTTTCCAAGATATTTATACTTTAGAAAAGAAAGCTAATAATATTTTTAATGAAATTAAAGAATTAGGCAAAGAAGCGAAAACTCAAGTTTTATTTAATGAACCAACTTCTAAAGGTTATCAATTTGTCTTAGACTTAAGAAAAGAAGCTAATAATGTACAAAGTGAATTACATAATTTAGAAAAAGAATTAAATGAAGCTAAACGTCATAATGTTTTAGGTGATTTAAAAACCTATGAAAAACATATAGAAAATAATGGTTTATTCTTAAAATTAACTGATATTGATAAATCATTAATTAAAGATTTAGCTTTAATGTTACAAAATAATTATAATTTAGATATCGTTACTTTAGCTTTAACAGGTGATAATTTAACCTTAGTTATTGCGACATCTAATCGTTTTAACGCTAAAGACTTAATTAAAGAAGCGACAACTATTTTAGGTGGTGGCGGTGGCGGTAAACCAAACGTTGCTCAAGCTGGTTATAAAGATCAATCTAAATTAGATGAATGTTTTGCTAAATTAAA
The DNA here is from genome assembly GCA_949291115.1 of uncultured bacterium. Classification (GTDB taxonomy): domain Bacteria; phylum Bacillota_I; class Bacilli_A; order Acholeplasmatales; family Anaeroplasmataceae; genus CALUXS01. The sequence goes on along the minus strand of CASETY010000016.1, from coordinate 12,465 downwards.
GGCGTTATTATAGATGAAATATATTGGTTTAGATTTAGGAAGCAAAACGGTTGGGATTGCAATTTCTGATGAGTTTGGTATTTTAGCCAGACATTTAGAAACTTATCGTTTTTCTGAAAATGATTATAATACAGCTAGTAAATATGTTATTGAAGTAGCTAAAAAAAACAATGTAGAAAAAATAGTTTTAGGCCTACCTAAACACATGAATGGTGATATTGGAATTAGAGCTAATATTTCTTATGAATTTAAAGAAAAATTAGAAAAAGCTAATTTAGAAGTTTATCTACAAGATGAAAGATTAACAACTTCAATTGTTGATAAAACCATGATTATGGCAGGCGTTAGACGTGATAAAAGAAAACAATTAAAAGATGAGATGGCAGCGGTTGTTATCTTGCAAAATTTTTTAGATAGGAGAAAATAAAAAATGGCTGAAAATAAAGAATATATGACAATTAAAGATGATAAAGGTGTAGAACATAAATGTGCAATTTTATTCACATATTATTTAAAAGAATATGATCATCACTACGTAGTTTTTCAAGTAGAAGACACTAATGAATTAAGTGCCATGATTTATGTTGAACAAGGTGATAATGAAGGCACTTTACATCCTATTGAAAATGATAAAGAATGGGATGAATTAGAAAAAGTTGTTGCTGATTTTTTAGATGAACAAGAACATCATCATGGTTGCAACTGTGACCATTGTGATGGTGATTGTGACTGTGATCATGACCATGATTGTGACTGTGACAATTGTGATCATGACTGTGATTGTCATCATGAATAGTATTATAGAATTAAAAAAATACGCTAAAGAAAATCATGTCCCCATTATTCTTGATGAGGGACTAGATTTTTTACTAGAAACTATTAAAAAATATAATGTTAAAGATGTTTTAGAAATAGGAACAGCTATTGGTTATTCGGCAATTAATATGGCTTTAATAGGAGCTACGGTCACTAGTATTGAACGAGATCCTAAAATGTATGAACAAGCTATTATAAATGTTAAAGACTTTAATTTAGCTGATAAAATTGAAATTATTTTTAGCGATGCTTTAACCCCAAATCTTGTTAATAAAGAATATGATTTGCTATTTATTGATGCTGCGAAAGGTCAATATGAAAAGTTTTTTAACTTATATACTCCTTATTTAAAAAAAGGCGGTATTGTAGTCTGTGATAATATGAATTTCCATGAACTTACTAAAGTTGAAGATTTAAGTACCTTATCTAGAGGCGTTAGAGGATTAGTTAAGAAGCTTAATAATTTTAAAACTTTCTTAATAAATAATCATAAATATAAAACTACCTTTTATGAAATAGGTGATGGAATAACTCTTTCAATTAAGCTTTGAAAGAGTTTTTTCGTTACTTGTAAAATAAAAATTAATAAGTTATAATAAACATAAGGTTAGGTGATTGAAAATGATAAGCATAGAAGAAAGAGAAAAAATATTTAAATTAGTAAAAGAAATAGCTATTTATTTTGAAAAAACAAAAAATAAACTTTCCGAATCTTATGGCATTTCTAGCCCCCAATCTTTAGTATTATTAGATGTTTATCATCATCCTAATGCCAAAGTAACTGATATATGTAAAAGATTAGGTAAAGAAACAAATACGATTTCACCACTTATTAAAAGATTAATTAAAAATGGTCTTTTGGAAAAAACAATTTCTTTAGAAGATCACCGGGTAGCAACAATTAATTTATCTATTAAAGGTAAAGAAGTAATAAAAAACTTTTTAAATAAAGCTAGTGAATATACGTGGCCAATCTTTGACAAAGTTACCGATGAAGAGTTTAGTCAAATTTATAACTCACTTCAATTATTAGAAAAAATTATACAAGAGGATTAAAATGCGTTATTTAGTTATTAGTGATATACATGGTTCTTATGATGACTTACTTAAGGTATTAGCTAAAAAAAGTAAGTATAATTTTGATAAAATTATAATATTAGGTGATATTTTATATCACGGGCCTCGTAATGATTTACCAAAAGGCTATGCCCCTAAAAATGTCATCAAAACACTTAATGAATTAAAAGATGATATCATTAGTGTTAGAGGCAACTGTGAAGCAGAAGTAGATCAAATGGTTTTAAATTTTAAAATTAGAGATAATGCTATTATTTATGACTTTATTGAACCATATTATTTAACTCATGGTCACCATTTAAAATTTAATAGTGAAGATGATGAGATTTTAAATAGAAAAATCTTATATGGTCATTATCATATTCCAAGTGTTAAAGAAATTGGCAATCATATTTATATCAATGTTGGTAGTATAAGTTTACCTAAAGAAAACAATCCTAAAACTTTCGGTATTTTAGATGAAGAAGGTATTAAGATTTATGATTTTGAAGATAATTTATTGTTTAATGTTTAAGTTTTTAGTTTTCACTTAAAACTTTTTTTCTTTATTTGTCTATATATTATATGAGGCGATAAAGTGAAAAAAGTATTAATAATTTTAGTCATTATATTTATATTAGTATTAATTTATAATCCTGTTAAGGATGTATTAGTTAAAGAAAGCGAAGAAATTGAATTTGTAGAAGTGAATGTGGTAGGTTATGTAGCTAAACCTGGTACATATGAAGATATTTTAGTTGGTACAAGTCGTAAAGAAGCAGTAGAAATGGCTGGACTTTATGTTGATAGTGTCTATTTATATCCTGATGAAAAAATAGAAGAAAGTGTAATTATTGAAGTTAAGCAAAGAGTAGCCAATCCTTTTAATATTAATTATGCAACCTATGAAGAATTAACTTCAATAACTGGTATTGGCGAAGCTAAAGCTAACATTATATTAAGTAGAATAGCTAGCAATAATTTTTTTACATCATTTGAAGAATTAAAGGAGACATGTAGTTTAAGTGATAAAAGCTTACTTGATGCCATGGTTAAAGCAATCATCCAATAACTTTCATTTTGCCGTTATTTTTATTATTTTAATTGCTGTTAGTTTAGTATGTCATTATTTAATAATTCTTTTTATTTTTTATCTTATTTTTTTATTAAAAAAGAAATGCTTAAATAAAGAATTATGGATTTTAAGTATTATTGTTTCATTATATTTAATAATTGCTTATTTTAGTTCTAGTTATGAACAATCTTATTATAATGGTAAAGCTTTAGTTTCAAAAGTGAATGAAAATAGTATTATAATAAGAAAAGGAATAAAAAAATATATTGCCTATGGTTATTTTAAACTAAATCCTGGTGATTTAATTAGTGTTAGTTTTACAACAGTTTTACCAGATTTACCATCATATAGTGGTGATTTTAATCAAACTTTATATTTAAAAAGTAGTGGTTTAACTTTAATAGAAATTGACGATTTTGAATATATTAATTCATATTTTACTATTAATTATTTCAAATCATTAATTTTATCTTTTTATGAACCTAGAATGGATGAAGATTATTTTCCTTTATTTAAAATATTAATATTTGCAGATGATACTAGTTTTGATAGTACTTTTTATAATAAGTTAAATTTAGCACATGTCTTAGCTATTAGTGGCTTTCATATTGTTATTATTTATAATTTTCTATTTAAATTGTTATTTAAAATTACTAAAAGATATTTTTTAAGTGAGAAAATAACTCTTATTTTTTTAGTTTTTTATACATTATCATGTGGAGCTAGTCCTTCTGTATTAAGAGCTTTAATCTTTTTGCTTGTTAAAAAATATTTTGGGGAAACTAATGTTTTAACTAGATTAGATTGTTTTTGTGTTACTTTTTTAATTATGATGATAAGGCCTTTGATGATTTATAGCCTGTCTTTTATATTAGGTCAATTAGCCTCCTTTATTATTTTATATTTACATGAATTTGTTAAAAGTAAAAATTACTTATTAACTAATTTTTTAAGAGGATTAATTTTTATAGGCATTACTTTTCCTTTTATTACCAATATCAATAATGAGATGTCATTGTTAGCTTTGTTTTCTTTTTTGTTTTTAGAATTTTTCACTTATTTATGGTTGCCACTATCTTTTGTTTTTTTATTAGTTCCTAAACTTAGTTTTTATCTTAGTTTCTTATTTGTTAGTTTTACTAATTTAATTAATGTTAGTGGTGATTTACTAATTGTTAGATTTCCTTATATGCCGCCTTTATTTAAGGTTATTTATTACTTAGTATTAGTGTTTTTGTTAAGCAGTGTTATTTTAAAGAAAAGACGCATTATAAGTGTTAGTTTTATTACTGTTTTTTTTATTGTTTTTTTAAATATTAATAGTTTTAGAAGTGATAAAGTAGAATATGTTGATGTTGGTCAAGGTGACACTACCTATATAAAATATGAAGATTATAATATTTTAATTGATTGTTACAACGTCGAAGAATTTTTATTAAAACAAGGTGTTAAGAATATTGACTATATTTTCATAAGTCATGAAGATAATGATCATATGGGTGATTTAAAAAATATCTTAAAAAGTTATGAGGTAAAAATGGTTTATGGTGCTTTTAATAGTAGTGATTTTATTAATTTATGTAAAGAAAGTAACACCTCATACCAAGAATTATTAGGAGGAGGATCTTTAAAGATAGGTGACATGCAAATAGAAGTTTTAGCACCCTATGTGGACCTTAAAGAAACTAATAGTAATTCTTTAGTTCTTAATATAAGGTTGTTTAATAAGTCATTTTTATTTACTGGTGATGCCACTAAAATAGAAGAAGAATATATTATAAATAATAATTTCCCGATTACTTGTGATTACTTAAGGGTCGCTCATCATGGTAGTGATACTTCATCCCAAGACTCTTTTTTAGACTGGGCAAACCCACAAGTTTCTATAATTTCTGTTAAGAAAAATAATAGTTACAATTTACCATCTTTAGATGTCTTAAGCAGGTTAAAAAGGATTTCTAAAGTATATCTAACAAAAGATAATGGTAATATTAAAGTAACTAATAAAGGGCTTTATACTTTTAAACAATAATGGTATAATCATTTCGGTGATACTTATGCAAAATGTATTTAGTATAGTTGGTAAAGATGAAATATTAATAGAAGAAGCTATTAAAGATATTTTAAAAGAATTTAAAGACGATAATTATGAAATAATAAAAAGAAGTATTGAAGATGTATCATTAGATTTTATTTTAGGTGAATTAAATACACCTTCTTTATTTACTAAAAATGCCATTGTTATAACTGATGCGAATATGCTTTTAAGCAATAAAGTAAGTGATAAATATTTTGATTTTTTTAAACAATATTTAAATAATCCTGCCCCTTTCAATATCTTAATTTTAATTTTTACTGAGGAAAGTGATTTGTCACGTTTTGAATTTATAAAAAAATCTTCTATTTTTATAAAAGTAGAAGATAATATAGATAGTAGTGATTTTATTGTCAAATACTTAAAAAAAGCTAATTTTACAATTGAAAATGATGCTTTAGAATATTTAGCAAGTTATGGTGATGACCTATTATTGATTAAAAATAGGCTAGATAGTTTAATGTGTTTAAAGTATGAAGATCAAAAAATTGATTTAGCAGATATTAAGTCCATAATTAGTCCACCATTAGAAAATAATATTTATAAATTAGTAGAACATGTAATGGCAAGGAATCCTAAAAAAGCCTATGAAACTTATCTAGATTTTAAAAAAGAAGGTATATTTACTAATTTTTTATTAAATACAATTATCAATAAATTTATTGATGTTTATAATGTATATACTTTGGTAAAAGCTGGTTATAAACAAGTCGATATTCAAGAAGTCTATAAAGTAAAACCTGGCCGAGCTTATTATATGTTACAAGATTTAAAAAATTATGATTTTTATTTAGTTAAAGATAATTTAATAAAGCTTTATGATATTGATTATAAATATAAAGCTGGTTTAGTAGATTTAGATCAAGCCTTTAGTTTATACTTGCTTTCTTTATAAAATAAAAAAAGCTGAGTTAAACCCAGGCTTGATTTATTATTTTAAAGTATTAACAAGAGAAGCTAATTGGCTCTTGTGGTTAGCTACATAGTTTTTATGAACTATTTTCTTTGATAATGCTTTATCTAACTTCTTATAAGCAATATTTAAAGCTTCAGTCGCTTTAGCTAAGTCTTTAGCTTCAACTTGAACTTTAACGTCTTTAATTGCAGTTTTTAAAGAAGATTTGAAAGACACATTTGCTAATCTAGCCTTTTCATTAGTTTTAATTCTTTTAATTTGTTGTTTAATGTTAGCCATACTTTCACCTCCAAAATTAATAGCTCATTTATTATAGCAAAAATCTTTTAACCATGCAACAAATATTTAGGCTAATTAATTGTTAGTTATTTGGATAAAAACAAGCAAGTATAAACACGATTTTCCTTTTTATAGTTTTTTTTAAAAAAAATATTGATTTTTTGAAGACTTTGTTTTATCATATAATTAAGAATAGCTTTTACAATAAAATGGGGTGGTTGAGATGGGTTTATGATTATATAGTATTTTTCATTTATTTAAGTTGAAATTTATAGCTATTCTTATAATAAATTTCAAATAATAATTTTTTAATATTTAGAAAAAAGGAAAGGTGATTAAAGCAAAAAAATATTAATTATTTTATTAGGATTATTTTTTACATTTGTTTTGTGTAATTTAAAAGTTAATGCTTATTATATGTTACCAGTTGGTGATGGTATATACGAATATAGCAGTATTAATTCAGTCCCAGCATTGTTGGGTGATTTTGGTGGTGGAACAAAAATTCAACAAACTAAAATTGAAGAGCTAAGTTCTGTTACAAGTGATCGTTATGTTATAGTTTATAAGGCTAATAAAAAGGCTAATATTCCATACTACTTATTTGAAGAAGAATTGATAAATTTAAACACATCAGCACCAGGTACAACAGTAACACGTTCCTCTACATTTGAAAAATTTCATTCAGAAACGTATGAAATAGCTATGTATGGTGAACTGTCAGTCCAGTTTACTAATGGAATAGAAGCATCTGTTGGGGTTGAAGTGCTAAATATGGATAGATATATAGAGTCTTCAATTGAAGCCAGCTTAGCAGTTGAGGTTAGGCGTTCTACAACAACTAATATTAACACAAGTCAAAGCATTTCAGTAAGCACCGTGATTCCAGCACCTGGTTGGTATAGCATACAAGCACGAGCTCTTTATGATGTGTATATGATAATAGAAGTATCAGAAGTTTATGATGTTTACACCAATCAAAAAGGTGGGTTCATTAGAAATAATGATATGCCAACGAGAACTTTTGTTCTTGATAGATATGTAAGATTCGCATATTATGGTTATAATGAAACGGGTCTCTATAAATATAATTATAATGGCAGTAATGATACATATGTGATTGATGATTCATATATGCAAAATGCGAATGATGTGGTTTACTTATAAAAAGAATAGAGTAGAGGAAGTGATTTAAATGTTTAAAGCCTTTAGTCTTAAAACGCTTAAGCCATTAAGAATAACATTAATTTTTTTAAGTGGTATTTTATTATATGTTCTTATTATTTCCGCTTTCTTTGTTTCAACTTCAACAACTGACATTATTAATCATTCTGTTAATAATTCTGGGCTGGGATTAGTTTATGATGAAAATCCTTATTTAGTTGAAACCGAAGAAGTTCAATACATTAATAACGAGTATTCATTTAGTGATAGTAAGCATTATCGAATGCAAATTACTGATAAAAGCTATAAATATGGCGTTGCTGTTACCTCAAATGTAGATGTACCATCAAAGATTGTAGTGAGTGATTATATCTATTTAAATGGTTCAAAGAAGAAAATAGATGATAATGTTATATACATTTCAGATTTTATGTATGATTTGGTAACTGTTGATACACATGTTATGTATTCTTTGACAACAACTAATGGCCGTATTGCGGTTGATTTTCCTTTAGTTGAGCCAAATAATAGAAATGATGATCTTCATATAGCTTTGCTTGATATATATGGTATTAACTATAAGGTAAAGGTGTATGAAACTGATTATAGAAAACACTTACCATTGTTAAACGAAAGTGGCAAAATTTTATATGCTAATGAAAATTTAGCGTTAATGAGTAAGTTTTATGATAATTTTGTTAAGTATTATGGCTTAGCATATGTAAATGAAAATATGGCAGTTTATTTTTTGAACACATTTAATAACTTACCAATAGACCCAGCTAATGAGGCAGAAGCAATTAACGAAGGTATAGCTAGTAAATGTTATTATTTTCCTGTTGATGATTATTATATAGTGCTAGCTTCTTTTCCTGATAATGCTTTAGCTGATAATACTTTTACATGTAATTATCTATATGCTAGTAAGTATTTAGGTGTTACAAATTATGAAGAAGTTAATGGCTTAAAAATTCCAGTTTATGACAAATTAAAATATTATCAATTTGCTTTTGGTGATTATTATTTTAAAGCTTTTGATCCAAGAATGATTTCAAAGGGCATAATAACACCGATTTATGGAAATGATGTACCAATATTATTCTTGAATAAACAAAACATGTCCATAATTTTTGAAGAACTTGGTTGTGATAGTTTTGATTATTATGAATTAGATGGTTCTTTAAATGTATTATCAACTGATATGGAAAATATAGAAGATTTTGATTTTATGTATAAAGAAGAAGCAGTCAGTTTTATTAACAATAATAGTCAATTTAAAGCAATTTCAATTACAGTCATGGTAGTTTCTTTAATACTTATAATGTCTTTAGTTTCAACTTATAGTTTTGTATTATTAAGAAAAGATGGCTTGTTAGAATATGGTAAAAGTTCTTCAGTTATTAAAAAGTATGGTGTTGAATTAATTTTATTTAGTTTAATTATTATAGGTGCTATACTTGCAGCTATATTTACTTGCAATAGTTGGTTAAATTTATTTATTTTAATAGCTTAATGTTAATTTATGGTCATATAAATGTAGTGGATAAGCACTATGTTTATATGGCTTTTTCATTTATTTATAGCAATAATTTATAAGATATGGTATAATTTTTTTGTTATAAAGAAATAAGGAGTGACATTATGACTTTACCTAATAAATTAACAATGATAAGAATTATTCTTATTCCAGTTATGATTATTTTATATTATATTCCTTTTTTAAGGGATACAATGGTATGTTTAAATTTTAGTTATTTATATTTATGTTTATTAATTATTTTTGCTCTAGCATCTTTTACTGACTTTTTAGATGGTAATATTGCTAGAAAGTATAATTTAGTAACTACTTTTGGTAAATTTGCTGATCCGTTAGCTGATAAAATGTTAACATTTACAGCCATGGGGATCTTTTTAGCGGATGGTATTGTTCCACTTTGGGTTTTTATCATTATTTTAATTAGAGAATTTATGGTATCTGGTATTAGAATGGTAATGGCTGAAAAAGGTGTTACTATTGCGGCTGCTAAATTGGGCAAGTATAAAACAGCGACAACTATGGTTGCTTTAATTGTTTTATTCTTAAGTGGCTTACATGAAGGTGTTTTGATTGCTGGATTAGTTCTTTTATATTTAGCTTGTGCTTTAACAATTATTTCTGGTATTGAATATTTTTATAAAAATAGAAAAGAAATTTTAAGTTCAATTTAATTTTTCTTTTTCTTTGTCTATTATTATTACGGAGGTATTAAAATGGAAGAAAGACAACAAGCCTTGGAAAAAGCTTTAAAAGAGATTGAAAAAGCTTATGGTAAAGGCTCAGTTATGCGCTTAGGTGATAAAGTATCTGAAAAATTAGATGTTATTTCTTCTGGTTCCATTATGCTTGATAAAGCTTTAGGTGTATATGGTTATCCTAAGGGAAGAATTATTGAAATTTTTGGTCCGGAATCATCTGGTAAAACTACATTTGCATTACATGCGATTGCAAGTGCCCAAAAAAATGGTGGTTATGCTGCATTTATTGATGCTGAACATGCTTTAGATCCAGTATATGCTAAAAATTTAGGGGTTGATGTTGACAATCTATTATTAAGTCAACCAACAACTGGTGAGCAAGCCTTAGAAATTGCGGAAGCTTTAATTAAATCTGGTAGTATTGATATTGTAGTTATAGACAGTGTGGCTGCGTTAGTTCCTGAAGCTGAGTTGAATGGCGATATGGGTAGTCCTTATGTTGGCTTACATGCTCGTTTAATGAGTCAAGCAATGCGTAAATTATCAGGTATTATTGCGAAAACTAATTGTGTAGCGATTTTTATTAATCAAATTAGAGAAAAAGTAGGGGTAATGTTTGGTTCACCAGAAACAACAACCGGCGGTCGTGCTTTAAAATTCTACTCATCTATTAGATTAGATATAAGACGTGGTGAACAATTAAAAGACGGCACCAATGTTATTGGTAATAAAGCTAATATTAAAGTGGTAAAAAATAAAGTAGCACCACCTTTTAAAACGGCCGAAGTAGATATCATTTATGGCAGTGGTATTAGCCATTATGGTGAGTTAGTAGATTTAGGTGTTAATTTAGATATTATTGGTAAATCTGGTTCATGGTTTAGCTATGGTGAAGAAAAAATAGGTCAAGGTCGTGAAGCGGCTAAGAAATATTTAGAATCTAACTCTGAAAAAGCTTTAGAAATAGAAGCTAAAATTTATGAAAAATTAAAACAAATGTAAAAAATAAGCACTAAGGTTTGTCCCTTAGTGCTTTAATTTATTTTAAATTTATCATAGAATGGTTTTAAAATTCCTGTGTAATTTTCTTTCCAAGGTTTATTTTTTCCATAATAGTGGATAATAATCGTGTTTTCTTTAACCCAATCATAGTTGATTTTATTATTTGGATTATAAAAATTATGTATTTTAATTGTTCTATCAGATAAATTGTATATTTTGTTATCTAAAGTTATTACTTTATCGCCATAAAAGGCACTTATAATATCTTGATCTGGCAATGTTAAAACATTTTTCTTTTGTTCTATATAATTTAATATATTAATATAATTATCTTTTTCACGAAGTAATTTTAAATTCATTAAGAGAACACCGGTATTTAAGTAAACTGCTCCTTTAGGTGCACTATTTTTAATTTCATTAAACTTTCTTAAAAAACCTTTAACATTGGTAGTTCCTGCAAAATAATTGTCTTTTAAGTCAATATCATATATTTTTTTAAGATTGCCATTTATTATAATATCAGGATCAAGATATAAAATTTTGTCGATATTTTTTTGTAGTAATTTAGCGGCAAATATTCTATAATAAATTGTCTTAGGATAACGTTTAGTTATCGGTGCATTTTGTAAAAAACTATCATCAAATTGTTCAATGATGATATTTATGTTAGGTCCTATATAGCTTTTATAAGAATCTAAATCTGAATAGGTAACATCATTACTTAAAATATGCATAAATATCGTATAATGATTATAATAAGCGATAGATCTTACTAAACTAATAAAACATTTAAGATAATTTTTATCAATAGTAACTAAAATATGCATAAATATCACCATTAATATTTTATATCATATAAAAGAAGGAGACAAGAAATAATATGTTAATAAGACTAGATAAATTATTAGCCCATAGTGGCTATGGTACTCGTAAAGAAGTAAAACAATTAATAAGAAAAGGCTATGTTAGCGTTGATAATGAAATTATATATAATGATGATTATAAAGTGGACACTTTAAAATCAGAAATTTCGTTTTTTAATGAAGAAGTTAAATATGAACAATATACTTATATAATGTTAAATAAGCCAGATGGCTACGTAAGTGCAACATATGATAGTGAATATCCAACAGTAATTGATTTAGTTAATGAACCAATAAGAAACTTATTTCCAATAGGAAGATTAGATATTGATACAAGAGGACTTTTAATTTTAAGTAATGATGGTAAATTGGCCCATAACTTATTATCACCTAAACATCATGTTGAAAAGGAATATTATGTAAGGTATGAAGGTAACTTAAAAAAAGATGCTGTAGAAGTGTTTGAAAAAGGTATGATATTAGATGATAAATTGACTAAACCAGCTAAATTAATTATTATTAACGAAAGTGAAGCAAAAGTTATTTTAACAGAAGGTAGATTTCATCAAGTTAAAAGAATGTTTTCTAATATTGGTGGCAACGTAACTTATTTAAAAAGAATTAGATTTAAAGATATTAAATTAGATGATTCTTTAAAAGAAGGAGAATATCGTTACTTAAATGCTGAAGAAATAAATTCTTTAAAAGAAAATTAATTTTTTTAAATTTGTGCTTGCAAATGAGATTAAATTGAGTATAATTAAAAAAGCTGACATGAATTAGACGTTAAAAAAAGTTTAAATTCTTGTTGACCTGTGATATCAATTGTGATATCATTAAAAAGCACTAAAAAATGTGCGATAAAAAACAATTAGGTTTTTGAAAACTATATATGACAAATAACGCGTCGAAATAAATAACAATTTCGATAAGGAAATTGAGCAGAACAAACTAAAAAAAGACA
>CASETY010000015.1 GCA_949291115.1 uncultured bacterium | reverse complement strand
TCGTAATAATTTACTAAAGGTTCTTCTAAATTATTATTTGACTGATGGTAATTTCTTAAGTATTTTAACTGCATATTTTAATTCTAATTTAAATGTTTCTGAAACGGCCTTAGAATTATATATGCATAGAAACACTTTAATATATAAGCTTAATAGTTTTAAGGAAAAAACAGCCATCGATTTACACAATTTTAAAGAAGCTGCTTTAATTTATAATTATTTATTACAAGGAAATATTAATGATGAAAAAAATTAAAATTACTGTTTTAAAGAAAGTATTTCATGAAGAATTAGCTAATCTTTATGAAAGAAGCAGTTCAAATATGTGTAATATGCAAGAAGATATGACTTTTATAGTTGTTGATTTAAATCAACCTAAAGGAATGTGTGCTAGTGCTTGGCATAGTTTATATCCTTATGTTTTCGCTTTAGCGAATGGTACCAATAAGTTTTTTGATGGTTGGCTTAAAGAAGATAACAAAGCTATTGTCAGTTGTGATGATGGCATTCGACCAGTTAGTTTTTTGGTAGAGGTTTTAGATGAAAATTAGTTTACCAAATTATGTTAAATTAGTATTAGATAAATTAAAAACTAAAGGGAAAGCTTATGTGGTTGGCGGAGCTTTACGCGATTTATTATTACATGGTCAAAGTCATGATTATGACATTGCCACATCTTTAGTTCCTAGTGAAGTTAGTTTATTGTTTAAAGAGTATAAACAAATTAATAATTTAGGAATTAAACACGGGACTGTTAGTGTCGTTGTTTTAAAGGAAGTTGTAGAAATTACTACTTTTAGATGTGATCTGGAATATGTTGATGGTAGACATCCAACTAAAGTTTTATTTACTGATGATTTAAGTTTAGATTTAAAAAGACGTGATTTTACTATTAATGCTTTAGCATATAATGAAGAAGAAGGTTTAATTGATTTAGTTGGAGGCTTAACCGATCTAAATAATAAAGTTATTAGAACAGTTGGCAAACCGTTATTGCGATTTAAAGAAGATTATCTTAGGATTTTAAGAGGGTTAAGATTTAGCTCTAAATTAGGTTTTAAAATTGAAGATAATACTTATGAAGCTATGAAATTATTAGCACTTAATGTTAATAAATACATTGCTAAAGAAAGAATTAATAAGGAGTTTTGTGGCTTATTATTAGGTAATTATTTAAAAGATGTACTTATTTTATATAAAGATGTAGCATGTATTATTTTTCCTTATTTAGCTAATGTTGAAATTAGTAAAATAGACATATTACCAATTGATTTAGAATTAAGATTAGCTTATATTTTAACTAATACATCTAATTATAAAGATGTTTTAACTGATTTAAGATTTAGTAATAAAATAATTAATAATGTTTGCTTTTACCTTAAATATTTGAATTTTGATTTAGATAGTAATTTATATCAATATAAGCTTTTACTTCAAGAAGGTAAAAATAAAGATTTAGTTTATAATTTATTTACATTAATTAGTATTATGAAAAATAAAGATATTAGTAAATCTTTGTTGATTATTGATAATATTATTAATAATAAAGATGCTTTAAATATTAAAGATTTAGCTATTAATGGTAATGATTTATTAAAGTTAAATCTAAGTGGTAAAAGAATTAAAGAAGTTTTAAATAAGCTATTAGAATTAGTTTTAAAAGAAGAATTAATTAATAATAGAGAAGAATTGTTAAAGAAAGCTCTAGAATTATAGAGCTTTTTTGTGCAATTTGCCTATATAGATAAAAATTTTAATTTGATATAATTTAGCTAGGAGGATTTATTATGTCTACACTATTATTAAAAAATATTAACAAAGTATATCCTAATGGTGTTCAAGCTGTTTTTGATTTCAACTTAGACATTAAGGATAAAGAATTTATTTGTTTCGTAGGTCCATCAGGATGTGGTAAATCTACAACACTACGTATGATTGCTGGTCTTGAAGATATTACTTCTGGTGAACTTTACATTGATGGGGAATTGATGAATGACGTTAGCCCTAAAGATCGTGGTATTGCGATGGTTTTCCAATCATATGCTTTATATCCACATATGACTGTATATGATAATATGGCTTTTGGTTTATTCTTAAGAAGAATTCCTCGTGAAGAAATCCATGAAAGAGTTATGGAAGCTGCTGAAATTTTAGGTTTAGTTCCTTATTTAAAACGTAAACCTAAAGCTTTATCAGGTGGTCAACGTCAAAGAGTTGCCTTAGGTCGTGCAATTGTTCGTGATGCACGTGTATTCTTAATGGATGAACCTTTATCAAACTTAGATGCTAAACTAAGAGTTACAATGCGTACTGAAATTACTAAATTACATCGTCGTTTAGGTTCAACTACTATTTATGTAACTCACGACCAAATTGAAGCGATGACAATGGCTACAAGAATTGTTGTTATGCGTGATGGTTATATTCAACAAGTTGGTACTCCTGAAGAAGTATATAATGAACCAGCTAATACATTCGTTGGTGGTTTCATTGGTACTCCTCCTATGAACTTCATTAATGGTGTTACTGATGAAAAAGGTGTATTCACAACTAATGAAGGTAATTATAAAATTAAAGTACCTGCAGGCAAATTAGAAGTATTAAAAGAAAAAGGCTATGTTGGTAAAGAAGTAGTTTTAGGTATTCGTCCTGAAGATATTCATGATGATCCGGTTGTATTAGAAGCTTATCCAGATGCAACTGTTGAATTAACAGTTGATGTTTCTGAATTATTAGGTGCAAATACTAATATTTATGCAACTATGGATGGTTATTCTATAACAGCTTCTGTTGATGCTCGTGATGACTTAAGCATTGGTTCAAAAGTTAAATTAGCTCTTGATATGAATAAATGCTTATTCTTTGATGCAGAAACAGAAAAAGCTATTAGATAGGGGTAAAAAAGAGCTTGTTTAAGCTCTTTTATTTTTGGTTATGAAAATAAAAGTTAACAATTTAACTAAAAAGTATGGGCAATTAGTTGCATTAGATAACATTACTATGACTTTTAACCAAAATAAAATAATTGGTTTATTAGGTGATAATGGCAGTGGTAAGTCTACACTTATTAAATTAATTGCAAATTTACTTAGTCCAACTAGCGGCAATATAACTTATGATGATGAGCAATTTAATTATAATATGTTAAATAAGATAAGTTATTTACCAGAGCGAAGCTATTTAAAAATAAGTGCTACTCCAGGTTATTATTTAGCTTATTTTAAGAAGTTCTTTAATGATTTTGATCAAGATTTATATTTGAAGTTATTGAAAGAGCATAATATTCCCTTAAATAAACCGATAAGAGCTTTATCAAAAGGAATGAGAGAAAAAGTACAATTGTTTTTAGTTTTGGCTCGTAGATGTGAAATCTATATTTTTGATGAGCCATTGGCTGGTGTTGATCAAGTGGCTAGAGATTTTATCTTAGATACAATTGTTAAATTTAGAGCTCCTAATTCAACAGTTATTATTACAACTCATTTAATTTATGACGTTGATAAATTTTTAGATGAAGTAATTTTTATTAAGAATGGTAAAGTAATATTATATGATGATAAAGATAATATTGTTAATCGTTATCAAAAATCATTAGTTGATGTATTTAGGGAGTTATATTATGTTTTTTGAGATATTTAAAGATGATTTTAAAAGAAGTTTTAAACCTTTAGCGATTTATCTTTTAATATGTATAATCGCTTCTGTTATTTTACGCATTTTATATTACTTACCAGTTAATTCATTTACAAGCATTTTATCTTTATTGTATGGTACTTTATATACTACTGTTTTAAGTTTATCAGTAGTAGTAACTGTGTTTATAACTTTCTTTGTTTATTATAAAACAACGATGACGGATGAGGCGTACTTAATTTTTAGTTTACCTGTTAGTCGTAAGAAAATTATTAACGCTAAGTTATTATTATATGTAGTTAATGCTTTAATTACAGCGGTAGTTTTAATTGGATGTTCATTTATAGCCACTCCATCAATAAGGGACATATTTAGTGTATTATATGCTTTATATGAAAATTTAGTTGAAGTTGCTCTTGCTCTATCAGTAATTGAACAAGTTGGCTATATATTTTTATTTATTGCTCTTGTTTGTCTTTTAATCTTATATTTTTTCTTAACTTATTATACTTTTGTTTTAGCTACTTTAATTGCTAGAAGATTTAAGAAATTTAAGTTAGGAGGGACCATAATTATATATTATGTTTTAAATCAAGTTTTAAGCATTATCGAAATCATTTTTATAGCTTTAGGCTTATCATTATTAGGCCTTACAGCTAGTTCAACAGTAAGCTATTTGTTAATTGGTAATATTTTACTATGGTTATTAGTTTTGGTTATGCTTGCCGGTATTTTAACTGTTCATTTTATAAATATTAATTATTTTAATAAGAAGTTAAATATTGAATAGCAAAAATCTTGTCTAAGTATTAGATAAATGGTATAATTACTTAGTATTCGAAGCTATATATGGAGGATTTTAAAATGGCTAAAAAAGTAGTTTCAGATTTAAATTTAAAAGGTAAAAAAGTCTTAATTAGAGTTGATTTTAACGTACCTATGAAAGATGGTAAAATCACTGATGACACACGTGTAAGAGCTGCTTTACCTACAATCAAATATGTATTAGAACAAGGTGGAAAGGCGATTGTTTTTTCTCATTTAGGTCGTGTTAAAACTGAAGAAGACTTAGCTAAAAATAATATTGCCCCAGTTGCTAAACATTTAGAAGAATTATTAGGACAAAAAGTAACTTTTGTTAATGCAACTCGTGGCAAAGAATTAGAAGATGCTATCAACAATATGAATGTTGGCGAAGTTGTAATGTTCCAAAATACTCGTTATGAAGATTTAGATGGTAAGAAAGAATCTAAAAACGATCCTGAATTAGGTGCTTATTGGGCTAGTTTAGGTGATGTATTTGTTAATGATGCATTCGGTACTGCTCACCGTGCTCATGCTTCAAATGTTGGTATCGCATCTAACATCAAAGAAAGCGCAGTTGGTTTCTTATTAGAAAAAGAAATTAAATATATTGGTGGTGCTGTAGATAATCCAGCTCATCCTTATTTTGCTATCTTAGGTGGTGCTAAAGTTTCTGATAAGATTGGTGTAATCTCTGAATTAATTAACAAAGCTGACAAAGTTTTAGTTGGTGGCGGTATGATGTTCACTTTCTTAAAAGCTTTAGGTAAAAACATTGGTAAATCATTATGTGAAGATGATAAATTAGATTTAGCTAAAGAATTATTAGAAAAAGCTAATGGCAAAATTGTTTTACCAGTAGATACAGTATGTGCTAAAGAATTCAAAGATGAACCAGGTGTTGTTAAGTCAGTTGATGATATTGCTTCTGATGAACTTGGTTTAGATATTGGTCCAAAAACTTTAGAATTATTTGCTGACACTTTAAAAGGTGCTAAAACTGTTGTATGGAATGGCCCTATGGGTGTATTCGAAATGACTAATTTTGCTGGTGGTACTTTAGGTGTTTGTGAAGCTATTGCTAACTTAACTGGTGCTAACACTATTGTTGGTGGTGGCGACTCTGTTGCGGCTGTTGAAAAATTAGGCTATGCAGCTAAATTCACTCATGTTTCAACAGGCGGCGGCGCTTCATTAGAATACCTAGAAGGTAAAACTTTACCTGGTATCGCTTGTATCGAAGAAAAATAAGTTAGGGGTGTGACTATAATGAAAAAGTCATTTGTAATTAAAAGTACTTCTGGTTTGCATGCTTCTTTAGCTGCTAAAGTTGTACAAGCTGCTTCTAAATATGCAGTAGATATTAATTTAATTTATAAAGATAAAGTAATTGATGTTAAATCTATTTTAGGCTTAATGTCACTTGCTATTCCTTATGGCGAAAACGTTGTTGTGGAAGCTGAAGGCGACCAAGCTGAACAAGCTATTGACGACATCGCTACTTTATTACAAAAATAATTTATTGAGAAGAGAATGTTTTAATGATGAGAAAACCTTTAATGATTGCTAATTGGAAGATGAACAAAACACGTGATGATGCTTTGGCATTTATCTATGCTGTTAATGATAGTTTACCTTCTAGTGAATTCGTTGACACTGTAATTTGTGCTCCAACTATCATTTTACGTGATTTAGTAAAGAGACAAGGTGACACTTTAAAAATTGGTGCTCAAAATGTCTTTTATGAAGAAAATGGAGCTTATACTGGCGAAATTTCACCAGTTATGCTAACATCTACTGGTGTAGAATATGTTATTGTTGGTCATAGTGAAAGAAGAAGTATTTTCCATGAAACTGATGAAGATGTTAATAAAAAAGTATTAGCATGCTTAAAACATGGTTTAAAACCAATCTTATGTATTGGTGAGACTTTAGAAGAAAGAGAAAATGATAAAACATTAGAAGTTTTAGAATCTCAAATTACTAAAGATTTAAAAGGCGTAAGTCCAGAAATGATGGAAAATGTAATCATCGCTTATGAACCAATTTGGGCTATTGGCACTGGTAAAACAGCAACAGCTAAAATGGCTAATGAAGCATGTAGCTTCGTTCGTGAATTAGTTAAAAAATTATATAACGCAGCTGTTAGCGAAGAAACAAGAATTTTATATGGCGGTTCTATGAAACCAGCTAATGCAAAAGAATTATTAAATGAACCAGATATTGATGGTGGTTTAGTTGGTGGAGCTTCATTAGATCCAGAAAGTTTCTTAGAACTAGTTAAAGATTGCACATTATAGGTAAAAGGCTACTTCGGTAGCCTTTTATTTTTTAAATTAATCAATTAAGGTATTAAAATGAATGATAATAGTGAAGGTCTTGTGACGATTTCAAATAATCATTATTAATAGTTTTAAAAACCAAAGTTATTTATAATATTAGCTTTTTTACAAATATTTTAGTATAAATTTGCTACTAATTCATAAATTAATTTTTTTAACATTAATATTAATTATATTAATTGTTTTTTACAAATTCATTGACTTTTTTGAAAAAATATGTAAAATAGTTAATATAAAAAGAAAAGGAAGTGTTATTATGCAATACGGGTTTGTGAGTACGATTAAAGAACAACTAAAAAAAATAAATGAAGCTAAATATAAAAGAGTTTATTTTTTATATATTGTAAACGTTATTGCAGCGATAGCTATTCCTTTATTAAGTCTGTTTTTGATGCGTATAATTATTGAAAGACTAAACACTAGTGGTTTTTATGAATTATTTATTATTATTTTAGGCTTCGGAATTAGTTTAATTTTAATATCATTTATTAGCTGGTTTTGTAATAATTTAACGTTTGTTATGTTTTTTAAAATACGAGTAGAAGAATATAAGAAAATGGCTTATTTATGCAAAAATATGGACTATGAATTAGTTGAAGATTCTAAGTTTCAAACGAAAATGAACGCCGCTTATGAGGCTTTAAGTGCAGACGGTGTTGGTTTTCAAGGTTTTTATTTTAATTTATTTAGATTAACTGGTTATATAGCTAGTTTTATTGTTTATGCGATTATACTTGGTATCTTTAGTCCTTGGATTTTACTAGCATGTTTACTTTCTTATGTTGTTGCGTATTTAACTAATAATTATATTATTAAAGTAATGAATAAAGTTAAAAATAAAAGAGAAGAAGCTTTTAAACAAACTGATTATTACTTTAAAACTTGTTTTGATTTTAATTATGGTAAAGATATTAGAATTTATGATATGGCCCCATTAATTAAAGATAAGTATGATAAAGGAATTATTAGTTATATAGGTGCTTTAAAGCATATAGCTAGTAAACGTTTTTTAGTTGGTTTAATTGAATTATTCTTTTTATTATTACAAGATGGACTAGCTTATTTTTTAGTAATTTATGCTTATTTTAAGAATGGTATTAGTGTAGGTGAAGTCACTTTTTATTTAAGTTTAGTAGTTGCGTTATCACAATCATTTAGAAGTTTTGCAGATGAAATGATTTCAACTACTAATAATTTAAAATTATCTAGTGAATATTTTACTTTTTTAAGTGAATCTAAGTTTTATAGTACTAGTGGTCATCTAAAAGCTTTTCCTAAAAATGAAACTTTAGAAGTAGAATTTAAAGATGTAAGTTTTAAATATCCTAATACAGATAAATATGTTATTAAAAATTTAAATTTTAAGATTCATAAAGGTGAAAAACTAGCTATAGTTGGGGAAAATGGGGCTGGTAAATCAACGATTATTAAATTGATTACAGGTTTATTTAAACCAACAAGTGGACAAATTTTAATTAATGGCATTGATATATCTTTATTTAATATGACAGAATATAGAAAGATGTTTGGTGTCGTATTTCAAGAAGTAAACGTTTATTCAGGTTCAATTATTGAAAATGTATGTGGTATTGATAAAAGTGTAGAAGCTATTACACGCGCTAAAGAATGTTTAATGGGTGTTGGTCTTGATAAAAAAATTGAAACCTTGCCTAAGAAATATGACACTGAACTTTTAAAATTATTTCATGATGATGGAATTGAACTGTCAGGTGGGGAACAACAAAAATTAGCTATTGCTAGAGCACTCTATTTAGATGCGAATATGGTTATTTTAGATGAACCAACTTCGGCTTTAGATGCTTTAGCAGAAGCTACTATTTATGAACAGTTTCAAAGCCTTGTAAATAATAAAACAGCTATTTACATATCTCATCGTCTTTCATCAACTAAGTTTTGTGACCATATTGCCTTATTTTCTAAAGAAGGTTTGTTAGAATATGGAAGTCACGATGAATTAATGGCTAAAGGCGGCCGTTATTTTGAAATGTTTACTTTACAAGGTAAATATTATCAAGGAGGTGACGATAATGTCTAAGGCACGTTTTCCAATGTTAAAATTGTTTTGTTTAATTATTAAATTAAAGCCAAGCTTTATCGTTGTATCTTTCTTAAAAAGTATAATTATGGCTCTCATTACTTTGTTAGGTGCTTCATCGTTAAGTATTTTACTTACTTATTTAGAAAGTAATTCTTATAAAGAAGCTGTAGTAGCTGGCTTCGTTATTGTTTTTCTAATTGTTTTATTAGATTTCTTTAATAAATTAGTTAATCGTTTTAAGGAATATAAAGATCACGAAGTTAATGATGTCGTTTTAGAACATATAAGTTTACATATGACGAAAATTAGTTATGAGAATTTGGAGAGTGGTGAATATCAAGAAATTAAAGAAAGAGCTAAATATGCGATTTCATCACAAGGCGCGATTTATTCGTTTGTTTCTACAATTTCTTCTTTAATTAGTAATATTATTACTGCTTTAACATTAATTACCACCTTAGCTTTATTAGAACCGTTAATTATTTTAATTTTAGTGATTGGTATTATAATTGTTTGTTTATTAACCTTGCTTTCAATTTCTTTACAAATCAAGCAAAGTAAGGAGCTCATTCCGTTAAATAGACGTTTTAATTATTATTTTGAAACTCTTTTAAGCAAAAGATTTCAAAAGGATTTTCGTTTTTATAATATAGGCGATTATTTTGTTAATCAATTTAATTATTTTTGTGATTTATCTTATAAAAGTTTATTTAAAAATATGAGAAAAATAGGATTTAATTCGGCTATCACTAGTGCATTTTCTTATTTAGAAACAGCTGTTTTATATATTGTGATTACTTATAAAACTATTATTAATAAACTTTCAGTGGCTAATTTTAGTTTACAAATTTCAACTTCTACAACCTTAGCCTCAACTTTTACTATGTTAATGAACAATGTTTTTGAATTAATTACAATTGCTAATTATATTGAACCAATTATGTATATTTTAAGTACTAAAGTTGAAGATGTTGAAGGCTTAAAATTAAATAAAGTAGAAGAAATTGAATTTAAACATGTATATTTTAAGTATCCTAATACAAATCGCTTGATTTTAGAAGATGTTTCTTTTAAAATAAAAGGCCATGAAAAAATATCTATTGTTGGATTAAATGGAGCTGGTAAAACAACTATTATTAAATTAATATGTCGTTTTTATGAACCAACAAAAGGTGAAATTTTAATAAATGGTATAAATATTAATGAATATGCTATTAAGAACTATCGTCAAGAAATAACGACTGTTTTTCAAGATTATAAATTGTTAAATGTTTCGCTTAAAGAAAATATTTTGATAGATACAAATAAAGATTTAAATCTTGAGCCTTATTTAGAAGAAGCAGGACTTAAAGATGTTATTTTAAAACTACCTTATGGTATAGATTCTATATATGGGAAAGAATTTAGTGATGATGGCATTGAACTCTCAGGTGGTGAACAACAAAAAGTGGCGATTGTACGGGCACTTGTTAAAAATTCAAGTTTATTAATTTTAGATGAGCCAACTTCAGCATTAGATCCAGAAAGCGAAGCTAATATTTATGAGCATTTCAATCAAATGGTTTTAAATAAAATGACAATTTATGTATCACACAGGATGTCATCTTCTAAATTTTGTGATAAAATACTAGTTATCGATAATGGTAAAGTTACCGATTTTTGTTCACATAATGAACTGATGAAAAAGACAGATGGTCTTTATTATAAATTATTTATGTTGCAAGCCAATAATTATAAGATTAAAGAGGGATAAAATGCTTTTAAAAAATCGGGAAGAAACGATTGAATTAGGTAAAAAAATAGGTGAATTATTACAAAAAAATGATGTTATATTATTAAAAGGTGATTTAGGGGCAGGCAAGACCACTTTTGTAAAAGGAATTGCTTTAGCTTTAGGAGTAAATGCAGTTGTTAATTCACCAACTTTTACAATTGTAAAGGAATATAGAGGAACTAAACTTAATTTATATCATCTTGACTTATACCGTTTAAATGGCATAGGTAATGATTTCGATTTAGAAGAATATTATTATTTAGATGGTGTTACTTGTGTAGAATGGCCTTTACAAGTAGAAGAATTGATTCCAGAAGAATATTTAGAAATTACTATTAAATATGTAGATTTGGACCAAAGAGAAATCGTTTTAAAAGAAGTTGGTCCACGTTATGAAGGAAGGTTCATAGATAAATTATGTTAACATTAGTTTTAGATTCTAGTACTAAAAGAATGTATATGGCTCTAGTTCAAAATGATACTTTATTGACTGAAGCTTATTATGAAGGCCTAAATAATCATAGTGAATATATTGTTAGTGGTATTAAAAAGATGCTAGATGAAAACAATAAAAGTATTAAAGAATTAAATAAAATAGTAGTAGGTATTGGGCCAGGTTCTTATACTGGTGTTAGACTAGCAGTTACTACAGCTAAAATGTTAAGTGTCTTATTAAACATTGATTTATATCAAATATCTAGTTTAGCTCTAATGTCATCTTCTACAAAAGGCAAAACTTTAGCTTCGATTGATGCTCGTCATGGTAATGTGTTTGGTGGCATTTATGAAGATGGTAAAGTTTTATTTGAAGATTTCTTGTTATATGAAGAACTTTTAAAACATGAACATCTAACGGAAGTTAATGTTTCAACTTTTAAAGTTGAACCACTAGTATGTATTAAAGCTAGTACATTAGTATTAAATAAAGAATTACTAGTTCCAAATTATTTAAGAGATACGGAAGCTGAAAGAAATTTATGTCAAAAATAGAAGAAAGTAATCTTTATAATAAGGAAGTAATTGCTTTAGAAAAAGAAAGACTAACGGGAACAATTAACGATTTAGTTATTGATGATAATCATAAATTATTAGTGGCCTTAGATTCTAATAAGTTTTGTGGTTATTTATATTTTACTAACATCTTAGATGAAATTGAAATTATAAGTATTTGTTTAAAACAAGAATATGAAAAAAAAGGCTTAGGTAAAGCTTTATTTGAACATATGGTTAATGTTTATAAGCCTAGTAATGTTTATTTAGAAGTTAGCAGTAATAATTTAAATGCTTATAATTTTTATTTAAGGTTAGGCTTTGTTACTTACAACAAAAGATTTAATTATTATAGTGATAAGAGCGATGCTTATCTGATGAAATGGAGTAGATAAAATGATAGTGTTAGCTGTTGAAAGTTCATGTGATGAAACTTCTGTAGCTTTAGTAAAAGATGGTAGGGAAGTTTTAAGTAATGTTATTTTATCACAAATAGATATTCATGAGAAGTTTGGTGGGGTTGTCCCAGAAGTAGCTTCCCGTTATCATGTTTATCAAATAGCAGTTGTTTTTGAAGAAGCTTTTAAAAAAGCTAATTTAAAATATGAAGATGTTGATTTAGTGGCAGTAACTGAAGGGCCAGGGTTAATTGGTTCTTTATTGGTTGGTGTGACGGCTGCCAAATGTTTTAGTTTAGTTTTTGATAAGCCAATCATTGGATTAAACCATTTAGCCGGTCATATTTACGCTAATGCTTTAGAAGATGAAATGCAGTTTCCACTAATAGCTTTATTAGTATCAGGTGGGAATACCGAACTTATTTATATGAAAGATCATTTTTATTTTCAAATAATTGGAGAAACTCTAGATGATGCAGTAGGTGAATCTTATGATAAGGTTGCTCGTGTTGTTGGTATGCCTTATCCAGGAGGGCCACATGTTGATAAGTTAGCTCATTTAGGTAAAGTTACCTATAAATTACCAAAACCATATGTGGATGGTTATAATTTTAGTTTTTCCGGACTAAAAAGTGCAGTTATTAATTTAGTTAATACTGAAAACATGAAACATAACGAAATTAGAAAAGAAGATTTATGTGCAAGTTTTCAAGATAGTGTAACTGAAGTATTAGTTAATAAAACAATAAAAGCAGCTTTAGAATATAATGTTAAACAAATAATAGTGGCTGGTGGTGTTTCAGCTAATAAAGGTTTGAAAGAACGTTTTAATGAAGAAAATAAAGGCCGTTTTAAAATATCTATTCCTAGAATTTTATATTGCACTGATAATGCCGCTATGATTGGAGCAGCTGCTTATTACTATTATCAAATTAAGAAAGAAGATAGAGGTTTGGATTTCAATGCCTCTGCCAGTTTAACTTTAGAATCTATCAAAAAAGAAGGATAATTTTATCCTTCTTTTTTGAATATAATATAAAATAAAACCCCGTTTTCAACATTTTTAATTCCATAATCTAGATTGTGTTTAGCTAAAATAGTTTTTACCATAAATAAGCCTAAGCCATTACTACTATTAATTGTTTTATTTCTAGATTTGTCTTCTTTATAGAATGGTTCAAATAGTTGAGGGTAAGCTTCTTTAGAAATATGGGCATTATAATTAATAATTTCTAACACACTATACTTGTCTTTTTTTATTAGTTCAATAGTAATTAAAGAATTAGGTTTGGAATAATTATAAGCATTTAATAGTATGTTTGTTAAGGCCGTTTTAAAACTTTGATCGACATTAATTATTAAGTTTAAATCACTTAATATTTTTGTTTCTTGGTTATTTTTTTGACTAATGTTTGTAAGTTCATTTACTGTTTGGCTAATGAGATCATTTAAATTTATCTTATTTAAGTTCAATTCTTTACTGTTTTCATATTGGTAAACTTTTATAATGTTTTGTAACATTTCGTTAGTATTTTTAGTTTCTTCGATAATATTTAAAAGTTCATTATTAATTTCATCTTTTTTGAAGATACCATCAATAATACCTGAAGCAGTAGCTTCAATTACTTGTAATGGTGTTTTAATTTCATGGGAAATAGAAGCAACTAGCATTTTTTTGTTTTTAATTTCTTCACTGTATTTTAATTCGTAATTAGCATTTTCATTAAGAGCTTCTTCAAGTTTTTTTTCTAGTTTTTCTTTTTCAGTAATTAAAATATTTAATTCTTTATTTAGATTATTTGTTTCTTTATTTAAAGCATAATTTACTTTATTGTATTTTTTGTTGTTGGCATCTTTAATAGCATCTTTTATTTCTTTTAGAGGTTCATATAGCAAAATAGAAGGTATATAAATAGCCAAAGCTAAGATAATAAAACTAATTATAATTAATATTATTTTATTATCATTAAATAAAATAATAGGGATAAGTAGTAAAGAGGATAACAAAATATATAAAATAATAACTTCAATAATATAATTAATCTTTTTCATAGCTTTCCTCAAATTGATAGCCAACACCAAAAACAGTTTTAATATAAGTATAAGGTTTTAAAATTTTGCGGAGATTTTTAATATAAGTATCGACAATTCTACCATCAACATAAACATCAAGCCCCCAAATTTCATCAAGAAGTAAGGTTCTAGAACATGCTTTGTTTTTGTTTTTGATTAAAAAGGCTAAGAGTTCGAATTCAGTTTTAGATATTTCTTTATTAACACCATCTATTTTTAGCTCATTAGTCAAAAAGTTTAATTCTAAAGGGCCCACCTTATATATGTTTGTTAAGTCAGCAGAATTGTTAATTCTTTTTAATAAAACATTAGCTTTGGAAACTAATACTTTTGGTGGGAATGGTTTAACAATGTAATCATCACAATTTAATTGATAACCTTTTAACATATTAGTTTCATCACCTAAGGCAGTCATAATAATGATGGGAACATTTGAATTAGAACGGATTCTTTTAGCTAATTCAAAACCATCTATTTTAGGAAGCATAACGTCTAAGATTATTAAATCAATTTTCGTGTTTAAAAAAAGAGAAAGTCCTTCTTTGCCATCGGTAGCTTGAAAGACAGTATAGCCATCTTTTTCAAAGTAAGAAGATAGTATTCTTAAGATATTTAATTCATCTTCAATGATTAAAATATTTTTTTGCATATGATCCCAACTTTCTAGTTTATTATAGCATAGTATTTTGTTTTTTTTCTATGTTTTTATCTTTAATTTTTGGGTTAATTTTACTTTATTATTGCCTTTGATTTTGCTATAATGTTATTTATGAAAGGAATGGGTAAAAATCATGAGATTAAATCCAAAAGTATTTGAACTTGCAAATGGTATTGAACCAAAAGAAAGACAAGAATTTGATGGTCGTGTTGTTGAAATATATTATATGAACGACTTTGATGAAGTTTATCAAGCTAATTGTCCAAAAGGAAAATTTGCACTTTGGACAAGTAATGATGGTTTCAATTACCGCTTGTTTATTGAAAAAGGTTATTATGAACAATTAAGTGAATTGTATAGTGATAAGGTAAATAAAATTTGGTTGGACTTCTGGGATAAATGTGATGAAACAACTAAAAAGTATAATTTTAAAGTTATGTTACCTTTAGCTTTAGGATGTTTGATTGCTTATTTATTAATTAGTACTTTATGGAATAGCAGTGCCGCAATTTATGTTGAATTCGGTATTTTAGCTTTATTTATTGTTGGTTTATTTGCTTTAAATAAAGTTACTAAAAATAAATTAGCTATTTATAATCAAGAAAGTGTTGATGAAATTAAAAAAGTAACTGGTTCTAAACACTTTGATGAACTAATGACTATGCAAAAAACTTATATTGATGAATATTTTGAAGAACAAGCTCGTTTAGCTGAAGAAGAAGCTTTAAAAGAAGAAGAATTAGCAAAAGAAGAAAATAATACTTTAATTGAAGAAGAATCTGTAACTGAAGAAGACCCTTCAACAACAAACGTTTCTGATGAAGATGCTAAAGTAGAAACAACAACTGAAGAATCTTTAGAAGAAGTAAAAAATGATGAAGGAAATAAGGAATAAAATATGAATAAAAACTTAGATTTAGTTTGTGTTAATACATTAAGAGCTTTATCTAATAAAATGATTACTAAGGCAAAAAGTGGACATCCAGGCATTTGCTTGGATGCAGCTCCTATCTTACATGTTTTATATAAAGATTTTATGAATTTTGATGTAAAGCATTTAGATTGGTTTAATCGTGATCGTTTTGTTTTAAGTAGTGGTCATGCTTCAGCATTAATGTATTCAATGTTACATTTAATAGGTTTAGTTAGAGAAGAAGATTTACCAACTTTTAGAAAGAAAGATTCGGTTTTAGCTGGTCACCCTGAATATGGCCATACAAAAGGTATCGAAGTAACGACAGGTCCTTTAGGTCAAGGCATTGCCACAGCTGTTGGTATGGCTATTGCTAGTAAGCATTTAGCTAATAAATTTAATGAAGATGGTTTTCCTCTTTTTGATTACAATGTTTATGTAATGTGTGGCGATGGCGATTTAGAAGAAGGCGTATGTTACGAATCTTTAAGTTTGGCTGGTCATTTAAAATTAGATAATCTTTATATTTTATTTGATTCTAATAATATTCAATTAGATGGTCCAGTTAATGAAACTTTCTCGGAAGACATTCAAAAGCGTTTTGAAGCTATGGGTTTTAGTTATTATAAAGTTGATGATGCCAATAACTTAGAAATTTTAAATAAAACCATTAAAGAAGCTAAAAGTCCACTACCAAAAATTATCGAAATAAAAAGTGTTATCGGTTATGGATCTGTTTACGAAGGTTCTAATAAAATTCATGGCAAACCTTTAAATGAAGTTGAATTAGAAGAATTACTTAATAAATTAGATTGTCATTTTGAAGGCTTTAAAGCTGATAAAGAAGTGTTTGATTTATATAAAGATACTTTATTAAAAAGAAGTAGTTTAAAATATGAAAATAGTCTTAAAATGCTTAAAGATTATCAAAAGAAATATCCTTTAAAAGCTTTAGAATTAGAAAAATATTTGCATAATGATTATATAGCTACCTTAGCTGACATTCCTTCATTTAAAGATGTATCAATGATGTCTACTCGTAAAGCTATGGGTTTAACTTTAAATGAACTATCAAAAGCAATTCCAACTTTAATTGGTGGATCTGCCGATTTAGCTTCATCTTGTCAAGTTAAAGGTAATGATGGTAACTTTAGTAGTACAAATTATGGTGGTAGAAACATCTTATTTGGTGTTCGTGAACATGCCATGGCTGCTATTACTAATGGTCTAGTCTTAAGTGGCTTAAAAGGTTTTGCTGGTGGTTTCTTTGTCTTCTCTGATTATTTAAGACCAGCAGTTAGAAATGCTGCTATTATGGGCATTCCATCTTTGTTCTTATTTTCACACGATAGTGTATGTGTTGGCGAAGATGGACCTACTCATCAACCAGTTGAGCATTTAGCTTCGTTTAGAGTTATGCCAAATTTAAATGTTGTTAGACCTGCTGATGCTAAAGAGATGAGCTATGCTTTATTAGATGCAACTAAAAATAATACTTATCCAACTTTAATTACTGCTTCAAGACAAGATCTAGAAGTTTTAGCTAATACTAATTATGAAGGCTTTACAAAAGGTGCTTATGTTGTTTATGAGCCAAAAACAAAACCTACTCATATTATCTTAGCGTCCGGTAGTGAAGTTTCTTTAGCAATTAAAGTAGCTTTAAATTTAAAAGATACTCTTAGTGTTAGAGTTGTATCAATGCCATCAATGTTTATCTTTGATAAGCAAGATGAAATATATAAAGATAGTATTATTTTAAAAGATGCTAAAGTGTTAGCTTTAGAGATGGCTGCAAGTATGTCATGGTATAAATATACTAAAAATGTTTTTGGTATTGATACTTTTGGTAAATCAATGCCATTGAATGACATTTTTGAAGAATATGGCTTTACTGTCACAAATATAAGTGAAATTTTAAGAAAAATTTAACTATTTTTTTCTTAAATACTTGTTTTTATTATAAGAAAGATTTAAAATTAAATTGGTGATAAAATGCACTTAAGAAAACTTAGTTTAGCCGAAGTAAAAGAACATAAGCATGAACTTATTTTAACTGTAGGTTATACGCTTACTTTAGCAATTGTTTATGTAATGTGGTCTTATAAGGCGTGGAATTTAATTTGGGTTTCTGTAGTTATAGCACTACTTATTATTCTTATTGGGTGTTTGTTTTATTACATATGGATGTTAAAACTAACTAGCAAAAAAGTAGAGGGAGAAAAAGAAATGAACACTAAAAACGAGGAGGTTGAAGAAAATGTTCACTAGAAATTTAAGGTCTTGGGTAGCAATGTTAAAAGAAGGGGAAATATTTTTGGCAAAAAATGCCTATCAAGAATATTTCTCAGATATGGAAGAAGCAACTTTTTATCAGTTGTTAGCGCGTATTTATAAAGAAAAATGTGTTGGTAAATTAGCTAAGGGCTTATATTATCGTCCTTATTATGATGATTATAATCGTGAACCTTCAATTGATAAAGTGTTAGACTTTTTCACTAATAAGTATAAAAATGGTACAGTTGTTGGTCAGTATATGTTAGCTGATTTAGGATTAATTACTAATCCACAAGGGAAATATGAAGTATATACTAACTGTTTTGAAATTAAAACTCAAAGAATAATGGGTGACGCTATTGTTAAATCAGTTAAAATTGATTACAAGAACCCACGTTTATTATATTGTTTAAGAATGCTTGAAATCGTTGAAATTATTGATGATTTTGAAAATGTAAATTTAAATAATTTATTTAAATTTATGGTTGAATTCGCTACTAATTTTGACCAACAATCATTTATGAAAGTCTTAGAAGCGAAAAATTATAAGAAGCGTAATGTAGCATGTATATATGAAATATTAACTCACTTTAGAGTTCAAAATACACTAGTTCGTTTATTAAATTCAGCTAGTAAGTATAATGAATCAAAGAATATTAGGATGGCCTTAGAAAAGGGAGAAGCATAATGTTAGATTTAAAGTTCGTAAGGGAAAACCCTGAACTTGTAAAAGAAAATATTAAAAAGAAATTTCAAGATCAAAAACTTCATTTAGTTGATGAAGTTGTAGCTCTTGATAAACAAATAAGAGAAGCTAAAGCTAAAGTAGAAGCTTTACGCTCAACTCGTAATAAAAATTCAAGTCTAATAGGCAAATTGTTCCAAGAAAAAAAACTTGAAGAAGCCTTAAAGTTAAAACAAGAAATGACTTCAATTAATGAGGAAATTACTAAAATTGAAGAAAAATTAACTAAAGATGAAGAAGCTTTAAGAGAAAGAATGCTTGTTATTCCAAATATGATTGATAGCTCTGTACCGATTGGTAAAGATGATTCATGTAATGTAGAAAAAGAAAGATTCTTAGAACCTACTGCTTATGACTTTGAAGTTCCTTATCATTTAGATATAATTGAAAAATTAAATGGTATTGATTTAGATTCAGCTCGTAGAGTAGCCGGTAATGGTTTTTACTATTTAATGGGTGATATCGCTAGATTACATAGCGCTGTTTTAGCCTATGCCCGTGATTTTATGATTAATAAAGGTTTTACTTATGTAATTCCGCCATATATGATTAGGGGTAATGTTGTTGATGGTGTTATGTCATTTAGTGAAATGGATCAAATGATGTATAAAATTGAAGGCGAAGACTTATATTTAATAGGTACTTCAGAACATTCAATGATTGGTAAGTTTAAAGAACAAATCTTACAAAAAGAAAACTTGCCATATACTTATACATCATATTCACCATGTTTCAGAAAAGAAAAAGGTGCTCATGGTATCGAAGAAAGAGGAATTTATCGTATTCATCAATTTGAAAAACAAGAGATGATTGTAGTATGCGAACCAGAAGATTCAATGAAATGGTTTGAAAAAATGTATTCATATACTGTTGAATTATTTGTATCAATGGGAATTCCTTGTCGAACATTAGAATGTTGTAGTGGTGATTTAGCTGATTTAAAGGTTAAAAGTATTGATGTGGAAGCGTGGTCACCTCGTCAAAAGAAGTATTTCGAGGTTGGTTCATGTTCAAATTTAGGCGATGCCCAAGCCCGTAGATTAGGCATTAGAATTAAAGGTGATGGCAAGAATTATTTTGCTCATACATTAAATAATACAGTAGTTGCCCCACCTCGTATGCTTATTGCTTTATTAGAAAATCACTTACATGAAGATGGCAGTGTTGATATTCCTGCTGTTCTTCAGCCATATATGGGTGGTTTACAAGTTATGAAACCAAAAAAATAGAGACTGCGTGCAGTCTCTTTATTTAATTAAGGAGCAAATATGAAATTAATTGGTTGGAATGTAAATAGCTTACGTTCATGTATGACTAAAGGCTTTAAAGAATTTATGTTAGAAGAAGATCCTGATTTTATTTTAATAGAAGAAACTAAGATGCAAGAAGGACAAGCTGATATTTCTTTAGATGGCTATAAATATATAATGAATAGTGCAGTTAGAAAAGGATATAGTGGCACATTAATTTATTATAAAAAAGAACCATTAAGTTACCATTTAGGTTTAATTGATGGCAATCATAATGAAGAAGGAAGAGTATTAACATTAGAATATGAGAATTATTATCTAGTGGTTTGTTACTCACCTAATAGTAAAGAAGGACTTTTACGTCTAGACTATCGTATGGAGTTTGAAGATGCTTTAAAAGAATATCTTTTAAGCTTACAAAAACCGGTTATTTTTACTGGTGATTTAAATGTTAGTCATCAAGAAATTGATATTAAAAACCCTAAACAAAATGAGAGAAATGCCGGCTTTACTATTGAAGAAAGAACTAAATTTAGTTCATTATTAGAAAGTGGATTTATAGATACTTTTAGATATTTACATCCAGATTTAGTTAAATATTCATGGTGGAGTTATCGCTTTAAGGCTAGAGAAAAAAATATTGGTTGGCGTCTTGATTATTTTTTAGTTTCTAATGAACTAAAAGATAAAATATTAAAAGCTGATATTTACACAGAAGTTTTAGGAAGTGATCACGCTCCTATTTTATTAGAAATAGATTTGTAGGTGTTTATATGTTAGAGGTAATACTTAAAAAAGGTGAAGAAGAAGCCATTTTAAATGGTTTTAGTTGGATATATAATAATGAAATTCTATCATTTAATGGACCCATTAAAAGTGGTGAAATTTGTAAAGTTAAGTCATTTGATAATAAGTTTGTTGGGTATGGTTTTTTCAATTCAGCTTCTAAATTAATGGTTAGAATGCTCACTTTAAAAGATGAAACAATTGATTATAATTTCTTTTATAAAAGAATAAAAGAAGCTATAGCTTTAAGAGAAACTTTAGCTTTTAAAAATGCCACTAGATTAATTTTTTCAGAAGCTGATTTTTTGCCTGGCTTAGTTGTTGATAAATACAATGATATCTTAGTTTGTCAATTTAGTGTTTTAGGTATGTATTTATTAAAAGATATGATAAAAGATATCTTAGTTTCTATAATAAAGCCAAGAGGCATCTATTATCGTAATGATTTAAAAGTCAGTGAAATTGAAGGTATTCCTTTAGAAAAAGGTTATTTATATAATGAATTTCCAACTAAATTTTTGATTGAAGAAAATGGCTTAAAGCTTTATGTTGATATTAAAGACGGTCAAAAAACTGGCTATTTTTTAGATCAAAAATTGAATCGTGATTATTTGAAATATTATGTTAAAGATAAAGTTGTGCTAGATTGTTTTAGTCACACTGGTGGTTTTTCTTTAAATGCCTTAAAAAACGGTTGTAAAAAAGTAGTGGCTTGTGATATTAGTGAACACGCTACCAATTTTATTAAAGAAAATATCATGCTAAATGGTTTTTCTAATTTTGAAGTTGTTACTAAAGATGTATTTTTACTTTTAGAAGATGAAAAATATAAAAATTATTTTGATGTTATTATTTTAGATCCACCAGCGTTTACTAAGAGTAAAGAAACTGTTAAAAGTGCTTATAAAGGCTATTTTAATATTAATTATAAAGCACTGCAAATATTAAAAAATGGTGGTTATTTATTTACTTTTTCTTGTAGCCAACATATGACAACGGATTTATTTTTAAATATGTTAAGAGATGTTGAGACTAAGCTTAATCGTAAACTACAAATGCTTGATTTTCGTATTCAAGCGCCTGATCATCCAACTTTATTACAAAGTCAAAATGAACTTTACCTAAAATGTGTAGTTTTACGTGTTATTGATTATTAGTTGTGCTATAATTTTAAAGATGGAGTTGATTTAAATGATTAAAGTTAAAGATTTATATTATCAATATACTGAACATGACAAAGCTTTAAATGGTATTAATTTAACAATTAATGATCACGAATGGGTAGCAATTCTTGGTCATAATGGTTCTGGTAAATCAACTTTATCAAAATTACTAGTTGGTTTGTTAGAAAAAACGTCTGGTGAAATTTATTATGATGATCTTTTATTAAATGAAGAAAATTTACCATTAATAAGAAAAAAAGTGGGTATTGTCTTTCAAAATCCAGACAATCAGTTTGTTGGTGTAAATGTTAAATATGATGTTGCTTTTGGTTTAGAAAATAGACAAATTGACCGTGAAAAAATGAATGAGTTAATTCTTAAGTGGACAAAGGCAGTAGGTATGGATGAGTACTTAGAAAGAGAACCAGAAACTTTATCTGGTGGGCAAAAACAAAGAGTTGCCATTGCAGGTATCTTAGCTTTAGATACTGACGTTATTATTTTAGATGAAGCAACTTCTATGTTAGATCCTGATGGTGTTAAAGAAATTACTTCTTTAATAAAAGAATTAAAAAACAAATATAATAAAACAATTATTACAATTACCCACGATTTAGACATAGCTAAATTAGCTGATAGAGTTATAGTTTTAAAAGATGGCGTCATTATTGATGAAGGTTTACCTGATGATGTTTTTAAGAACAAAGAAGTATTAAGAAGTTCAAACTTAGATATGCCATTTGAAATGCGACTTTATGATGATATCATTCATGATGAAGTCCTTAGCAAAAATAAAAAGTTAGAGGAATTAATATGGGAATATCATTTAACGAAGTAAAACATGAATATTTAGGAATAAAAAAAATAGATAATGTTGATGCCTTAAATGGTATTAACCTTGATATAGATTCTAAAGGTGAATTTGTCGCTATTGTTGGTAAGACAGGTTCTGGTAAATCAACCTTGTTACAACATATTAATGGCCTTCTTTTACCTACTTCAGGGACAGTTACTGTAAATGATAATGTAATTACACCTAATAAAAAGAAGAATCCTAAAATGTTTAATATTCGTAAAGAAGTAGGATTTGTATTTCAATTTCCTGAATATCAATTATTTGAAGAAACAGTTTTAAAAGATATTATGTTTGCTCCTCTTAATTTTGGTTTAAGTAAAGAAGAAGCTAAAATAAATGCTTTAAAAGCCGCTAAATTATTAGAAATTGATGAGCCGTTATTAAATAAATCCCCATTCAATTTATCAGGTGGTCAAATGCGTAAAGTAGCAATTGCAGGTATTTTAGCTTACAACCCTAATATTTTATTATTAGATGAACCGACTAGAGGCCTTGATCCAAAAACAGCAGTTGAAGTAATGAATCTTTTTAAAAAAGTTCATGAAGAGACTAAAAAAACCATTATTTTAATAACTCATGATATGAATGTTGTTTTAAAATATGCGACTAGGGTTATTGGTTTAGATAGTGGTAAGATTGTATATGATGGTTCAGTTAAAGAACTATTTGAAACTGATAGTTATTTAAAGTGTCATTTAATAAAACCAGATATTTATAAAATGATTGATTATTTAAATGCTAAATTGAATCTTAAATTAGACTATAATATTACTGATTTATCTTCTTTAGAAGAAAAACTTAAGGAGGTAAGCCATGAATAATATTATTATTGGTCAATATATTAAAGGAGATAGTTGGTTACATAAACTAGATCCTCGTAATAAGATAGTTCTTACTATTTTATGGATAGTAACTATATTTTTAATCCCTAACATTTATGGAATGCTTGTGATGCTAGGCCTTTATTTAATTATGTTTTTTACAACAGGCCTGCCAATTTCTAAAGTGATAAAAGGATTAAGACCTATCTTATTCTTATTGATATTTACTTTTGTTTTACAAGTCATTTATACAAAAGAAGGCAATTTATTATATACATTTCATTTTCAAATCGGCCTTTATCAATTTTTGATGATAATTGGTATTGTTTTAATTTATTTAGGAACTCGAAAAATAGTGCCTATTAAATTACTATATTTTTTAATATTAGTTGTAGGTATATTCTTATTACAACTTATTCATGTAGATAGTTTTGTATGGGCTAATTATGATTTTTTAATTTATGAAGGTGGTTTAATTCAAGGTAGTTTTGTCTTCTTAAGAATTGTTTTAATGATAGGTATAACTACTTTATTAACTCTTTCAACAATGTCTACAGATATCAACAATGGTTTAGAATCTTTATTATCACCACTTAAAAAAATTAAAATACCTGTCGGTGAATTTGCAATGATAATATCACTAACATTAAGATTTATTCCGATGTTATATCAAGAAACAAATAAAATCATGAAGGCACAAGCTTCTCGTGGTGTTGATTTTACAGAAGGAAGTTTAAAGAGTAAGATTAATCAAATAATTTCGCTTTTGATTCCGATGTTTGTTATGTCATTTAATAAAGCTGAAGATTTAGCCAATGCTATGGAAACAAGAGGCTATGTCGTTGGGGCTAAGCGTAGTCGTTTAGATGTCTTAAAATTAAAAGTTAAAGATTATATTTCTTTTAGTATTTCAATAATTATTTTTGGTTTAGTTATTTGGTGGAAAGTTGTCTACTAGATATAAAGCAACCATCATGTATGATGGCTATGATTATTATGGTTTTGAAAAACAAGGAGATTTGAAAACAATTGAATTATCTTTAAATAAGGCCTTTATTTTGTGGCTTAAAGAAGATGTTAAAATTGTTGGATCTGGTCGAACTGATAAAAAAGTATCAGCTAAAGGACAAGTTATTCATTTTGATTTACCAAGTTATATAAAACCTAGTGGTGTTAAAATGGCTTTAAATAGCTTCTTACCTTTAGATATTAGAGTTGTAAAAGTGGAAGTTAAAGACATAAATTTTCATGCCAGATTTAGTGCGGTAAAAAAAGAATATCGCTATACCATTAATGTTGGTAAAGAAGATGCCTTTAGTTATCGCTATGCACCTGTTTTTCATAATTTAGATTTAGCCGTTTTAGAAGAAGCGTTAAAATTGTTTATTGGTAAGCATAATTTTAGAGGCTTTGCGAGTGCTCAAGTTGATCAACGTAAAGACTTTAATAAAACTATTTATGAAGCTTATTTAAAAAGAAAAGGTAAATTTATTACTATTCACTTTGTTGGAAATGGTTTTTTAAAATATCAAGTAAGAAGAATGGTTGGTATTTTAATTGATATTGCTTATCATAAAGTTACTAAAGAAAAAATTATTGAAATATTTAATAGTGGTGATCCTAAAATTAGTCACCGTGTTGCACCTGGAGAAGGCTTAGTTTTATATAAAGTTTATTATGAAGAGTAGGCAACTACTCTTTTTTATTGTAGTTGAAGATTTAAATTTTTTAGTCTATAATTAAATTAGAGATATTTCTTGTCATAAAAGGGTGTGTTAACCATATATATTTATAATCCTTGGTTAGGTTGTCACAAACTTGGTAAAGGCTGTGAGAACTGTTTTATATTTATTAATAATCAAAAAGAACAAAATGATAACTTTAATGTGGTTAGACGTAATAAAAACTTTGATATTCTTTTAAGAAAAGATAAATATGGTAATTATGTTATTAAATCTGGGGGAGCAGTTATTATTTGTCAGAAAAGTGATTTTTTCATTGAAGAAGCTGATGAATGGCGAGATGAAGTATGGCAAATGATAAAAAAACGCAAGGATCTTCATTTTACTATATTAACGAGAAGAATAAGAAGAGCTGAAATGGTGCTTCCTCAAGATTGGGGTAATGGTTATTCAAATGTGTGTTTTACAGTTAGCTGTTCAACGGAAGAAGAATTTTTAAGAGAAATTCCTTATTTATTAAAATTAAAAGCTACTGAAAAAACTATTATGTTTCAACCTTTGTTAGAAGAAATTAATTTATTAAAAGTATTAAATTCTAAATCTGATATTGCTTATATTAATTGCGGAGGCGAAAATTATTATAATGCTAGACCAATTTATTATGAGCACATTTTAAAGTTATCTAATGATTCTTTAGCTTTAAATATACCTTTTTATTTCTTTGATACGGGTACGTATTTAATAAAAGATGGCAAAAAATATTTTATTCCACCTGACAAAAGGTATTCACAAGCTTTCTTAAGTAATTTATCACATAATTAGGAGTGTATCATGAACATTTTATTTTATTTAACACCTAAATCTGAATTAACTTATATTTATGAAGATTATACTGTAAGACAAATTATGGAAAAAATGAAGCGTTCTAAATATTCGGTCATTCCAGTTATTACAACTAAAGGTAAATTTTTGGCAACTATTTCTGATGGCGATGTTTTAAGATTTATTCAAGATTGTGACTTTGATAAAGAAATGGCAGAAAATAAAGAATTTAAAGATATTCCACTTTATAGGCCATACAAAGCTCTTTCTATAGATGCGAATGTTGAAGAACTATATGAATTAGCTGTTAGTCAAAACTTCGTTCCTGTTGTAGATGATCGTAATGTTTTTATTGGTATTGTTACTCGTAAGGACATAATTAAAAATATGATAAAAGAAAATGGTAGTAAAAAAGTCGACTCTTAAGGAGCCGACTTTTTATATTTCTTTACGAAAATTAGATGGTGACTTACCATAATGTTTTTTAAAAACATCTTTAAAATAATTAGAATTAGAAAAGCCTGTGCGATAAGCGATATTAGTTATTGAATCATTAGTTGTTTTTAATTCATGAAGGGCATGTTTTAGTCTTATAATATTTAAATATTCGTGAACATTAACGCCCACAATAGTTTTAAATTTATTAGTTAAATAATTAGGGCTATAACCAACATAAGTAGAAATATTAGTTAGTTTAATTTTTTTATGATAGTTATTATTAATGA
Organism: uncultured bacterium; assembly: GCA_949291115.1. Classification (GTDB taxonomy): domain Bacteria; phylum Bacillota_I; class Bacilli_A; order Acholeplasmatales; family Anaeroplasmataceae; genus CALUXS01. The sequence goes on along the minus strand of CASETY010000015.1, from coordinate 457 downwards.
AATTAGCGGCTTTAACAATTATTTCATCAGTGGTATTTATTAAAGGTGACTCGCTAATAAAGTAATCGCGTTCACGGTTGCAAATTAAAAATAATTCATTTAGTAGTAGTTGTAACATAGTAATAGTATTATCATCACTTATTTTTTCTTCAAGACGCATTTTTGAAATAACATTAAGGAAAATGTCATTTTTCAAAGTTGGTACTTTAAAAAATTGGGGTCTTTTAAAAAAATCTTCATTATTAATTAAATTAATTGTGTTTGGTAAAAGTTCATTATTTTTAAAGAATATTGAACTTTTAAGACAAGGGCCATCTAAATATCTTAGGTAGTGAAAAGTAGCAAAAGGGATTAAAACTGAACTGGGGTCTGTCAAGTAGACAGTCCAAAGTAGAAAATAATTAAATAACTAAAGGTAGTAAATTAGGGTTACCGCTATTTCCAAATTGAGATGGTG
>CASETY010000014.1 GCA_949291115.1 uncultured bacterium | reverse complement strand
AATTTATCTTCTAATGCTTCCCACATTGGAAGTAAATCACCTTTTGTATAAGTTGTACCATCAACATCAAATGATGTAGATTGTTGATAAGAAGGGCCTTGATCTGATTTATAAACAACAGCAATATCTATTGTTTTATCATATCTACCTTCATTTGGTTTACATGATGTAAGACCACAAGCAGCAACTGCAGCTAAAGCAGCAGCACCTAAAACTTTTTTTGTCATTTGAATATATAATCCTTTCTAAAATAAAATTATTCTTTGACACCACCGACATTAACACCGGCAGCAAAATATTTTTGTAATTGTGGATAAACAACCACAATTGGAATGATTGAACAAATAATCATGGCAGATTGAATTGAGAATGGAGCAGCTGGTAAGCTTGCAGCACCATCGGCTTGTAATTGATTTTGAATATAATCACGCATCATTACTTGTAGTGGTTGATATTCACCACTTAATAACAATCTTGGCCATGCATAACTATTCCAATGGTTCAAAGCATAGAACATTGTAACAGTTGCGATTGAAGCTTTAGACATTGGTAAATAAATTTTTGTTAATAATTGGAATTCATTTGCCCCATCAATTGTAGCAGCTTCTTCTATTTCATAAGGAACTGATGAGAAATAGTTTCTTAATAAAATGATATTATAAGCACTAAAGCCTAAAGCAATTAAATAACCAAAACGGTTATTGTTAATACCAAATCTTAAGAAGTTTTGGTAAGTTGGAATAATACCAGCATTAAACCACATTGTAAATACTAGTAAAAAGTTAAATCCTCTACCCCACATTAAACGCTTTTTAGATAATACATAAGCACCAGTAATAGCGATGAACATACAAACGATTGTACCATAGAAAGTAAAGAATACTGTATTTGAATAAGCAATCCAATAATCTTTTAAATTAATTACTTCCATGAAGGCATCTACTTGTAAGTTAACTGGCCATAAATAAACTTGTGAGAAGTTTACTTCTGTTTTTCCAGAGAAGGTTACTGATAAGGTAAATATTAAAGGATAAATACAAGCTAATGCGAATATTGTTAATAATACATAAGCTAAAATCTTAAAGATTTTTTCTGAACGCGTCATTCTTTGCATATTTACTTTTCCTCCCTAGAATAATGATGTATCAGTTACACGACGAGATATTGCATTAGCACCAAGTACTAATACCATGGCAATAACTGAGTTAAATAAATCGGCAATAACACCCATTGAAGTACCAGCTGTACTAGTTGCACCTTCACTAGCTGCCCAGCGGTATACTAATGTTGATACGATATCAGCTGATTCATAAGAGTTTTGAGTGTATAACAATAATGTCTTTTCATAGCCAATATTTAACAATCTACCAATTTGCATAATTAACATAATTGATAGTGTTGGAGCCATACCTGGGAATGTAACGTATCTAATTTCTTGCAATTTTGATGCACCATCGATTTTTGCAGCTTCGTAATTAGTTGGGGAAATAGCGACTACTGCCGCGAAATATACGATAGACCCATAACCAGCGCCTTCCCAAACGCCTGAAACTTGATAGATAGGTCTAAAGAATTTTGGATATTCAAGTAGTGATCTCGAAACTCCTTCATCAGTCCAACCTAATGTACTAAACAAAGTATTTAACATACCTGGATTACTATTACCAGCTGAACCAGCACTACACCACATCGCAATGATTGTTGATGTAACTACTGTTGATAAGAATTTAGGTAGATATGCACAAACTTGTAAGAATCCACGATAGCCTGTATTTTTAATTTCACTAAATAATAAGGCTAAAATGATAGGAATAGGGAAGCCAAAGACTAAGCCATAAATACTATTCATGAAAGTATTTCTAAATGCACGCCAGAATGTAGCAGCTGTATCACCAGCCAACAATTGTTGAGCATAGTGTAAACCTTTCCATTCCATTTCCATGATACCTTGAGTAGCGTTATAACGCTTGAAACCCATTAAGATACCATAAAGAGGCATGTATTTGAATAAAACCATGTAAATCATTAATGGCAGCAATAGAGCATATAAACGCCAGTCTTTTAAAAGAGTCTTACCTACTCTTTGCCATTTCGTGCGTTCCATTTGCTCTAAGATTTCATCGGTTCTTTGCATTTTATTCTAACCCCTTTTTCATCTCGAATCATAATATTTTCTTTCTTCTTCTTGTTCCTTCCTTTCTCTTATAATTTTATTTTTGACATTGTCACAAACACCCTGTCTATATAAAACTTCTAAGAATAAGAAAGTAATTAAAAGGCCCATTAACTGTTGCATAAAAGTTGTCATCATTACAAAGAAAACATTATAGCCGAACCAAGATCCCCAAATTAGTCCTGCTGTAATACATCCTATTATATAGATACCTATACAACACAAAAGCCTTTTCCAAAAACAATCCAACGCTCGTTCATATTTTAATTTTTTAAATATTGGGATTAAAAAGATGGTGCCGGCATAAAAGCCGAGATTAACCCAATATAAGGTAGGAAAATTGTATCCTTCTTCAATCATATCGTTTGTAGGTGGAGCTACATACTTAGCACCAAGATAAGCCATTAAAGCTAAAAATGGAGCTAAAATAATTCCTATCGCTCCCCATCGTGATATAGCTATTATAACAATTACTAAACCAGCTGTGAACAGTGGGATTGCTGGTAAAACAATATGTAATATCCAAGAACCACCAAGTTCTGTTATAGCACCTATAATTGCTAGAATTGCCAAATCAAGTGCACAATATTTTTTTAAACTCACTCATTTACCACCTTCGATTATGAACTACGCGCAACACCCCAATCGAAAGCATTAAGTAAAACGCTTTCTTTTCACTCATAATTATACTTATTTTTTTACCTTTGTCAATGAAAAAATAAAGCGTTTACACCCAATTTTCATTAAAAAAGAACTAAAAGCCCTTTTATAACTTTTAGTTCTTTATCTTGCTAGAAATATCAATTGTGATATAAGTTTTATATTACTTTAAAATAATCTTAGCACCACTATCTGATACACTTACGCCCCAAATATTAGTATCTAAACCAATATCATTAATTAAGGCATTAATTAAGTTTTCTTCTGTGAATGAACGAATTGAAGCTTGGGAAGCTTCATAGTTGCCACCGTTTTCAAATGTATAATATTCACCAAGAGTACCATAACATTTATTAACGATAGTTTCACCAGTACCAGAGGTAATAGCGTAACGACCAACGATTGAACTGTTGTTCTTTTCGTTAACTAATAAAGTGTTGCCTTGTTTGATAGTTGTAATATTTGCTGCACAGTTAGTAATAGTAAGTTTACCAGCACCAGTTGTAAAGTTAATCATACCACCAGCATAATTATCAACTTTCATTACACCTTCAAATATACAACCAACAATAGTTGTAGTAACTCCACTAATACGATCATCTAAACGACCAATCATACCACCACAATAACGGTTATTACCAGAACCTAAGTTAGCTTGTACTAAACAGTTAGTTACTTCTACTTTCAAACTAGTTACTTTACTATCATTTTGAACAAAACCAACAATACCACCAATATCTTGACCACTAGTTGTATTAACACCTGTTAATAAATGATTTTCATCATTAATTACACTAATTTCTGAGAAGTGGTTATTACCATCACTAATATGACCAACAATAGCACCAATTCTTCTAGAAGCACTAATATTAATATTAGTAACATTTACATTATGAACATAACCACCATACATTCTAGCAATGATACCAACACGTTCAGCACTAGAATTTACAAAATTAAGGTTTTCAAAGTTAACATTCATAATAGTACCATTAGTCATTTTAGCAAAAATACTTAAATTTTCTTGATCTTCAAGATTAATATTTTTAATAGTATGGCCATTACCATTAAATAAACCTTCAAAATTACCAGAACCACTAGCAGTATAACCAGCACTAAAGTCTAAGTCAGTTGTTAAACTATAAATAGTAGTTGATGAAGATGTGCCATTAGCTAAAGCCATAAATTCATCATTATTAGTAATTTCAACAATAGAAATTTCTTTAGTAACAACAGCTGATGGCTTAGCTTCACCACTATTTACCACAACCATATGAATATAATAAGCACTACTATTATCTTTAGTACCAACTACATCAACAATATCTTCTTTAATCTCATAACTTTCGCCGTTTGCGATAATTTCTTCAACACTAGCTTTATTAGATTCAGTTGCATAAGCATATAAAGTAGCTTTAACATTATCTAATTCACCAGTTATTGTATAACCTTCTTTAGTAACATTAACCGTAGGTGAACCAAGGAAAGAAACACTTTGATCTGGGTCAATTACATAAACTACATAAGAAGCTTCGCTTGTTTCATTAGGATTACGAGTAGACCTAGCAATATAATTTACTGTATATACACCTGGATTAGTTGTATAAACATTAGATAGGGTTATTTTTTCACTACTCTTATTAATTTGATAATCAACTTTAACTTCTAATTGATAATCAATGTTTTCTCGTAATAGTTTATTAGAATAACTATTACCATCGCTAACTGTTACTTTTTCAATATTATAAATATCATATTGATTTAAGACAACTTTTTCAATATTGTTATTAATTAAAACATTACCTAATTTAGAATCAGTAGCTTTAACATTAATACTAAAATCCTTATAAGCATATAAAGTATCATCATAAATCCAAGAATCAGTTTCTGTACCAGTATCTAAATGACGTTTACGGTAAATAATTAAAGCTTTTAAAGCAACCGTCTTATCGTTTGCTTGACGATGAACTTTAACTTCTACTTCTTTAGATTCAGAATTAGAAACAATTACATCATTACTAATTTCAACAACCCTTGGATTAGAAGAATACCAAACAATATCACAACCATTTACTCTTGTAGGTAATTTAAAGTCTTGGAAGACAGCTTCTTCATCACAAGTTAATGATAAAGATTGATAAGCTCCCCATACTACTTCTTGGTCAGCATCTAAATTTGCGTTAGTAAATAATTCATAATGATTATATTCATCATAACTAGTTTTATTTAAAGTACAACCAATTGGATTACCACTTTGTAAAGTTGCTAAAGTAGAATCTTTTAAAACTAAGAAATCACCCATGTTAACAGAACCATCTTCATTTCTTAAATCTTCATGAATATGATCATTTCCACAACCACTAGGCGCTTCTACACTCTTAAATGAATCATCTGATAAACTGTTTTCATATAAAGTACCCATCTTAGTACTATCATATGAAGAAGCATCTACATAACTTTCAAATAAATTATATTCTTGAACACCTTCGGTATTTTTACCGCCATTTGTTAAACTATAAGCCATTGAACCTTGATATTGATCTGGTTCTAAAGAAACATTTGATTGATAAGAAAGGAGACCACGATAATTATTATAAGAAGCATCAGTTCTAGCTAAATTAAAGTTAGTTGATGAACTATCACCTTCTGGTAAAGGTAATGTTTTATCTACTAAACCTGTTTCCATATTAATAACGGCCGCATTATTATAAGTTGTTGTATTTACTACTTCAATAACACCAGGGTTAGAGTTATCACCAACACCATGTAAACGGTTATTAAAAGCTAAACAATTATATAATAATACATCACCTTTCATAATTGAACCACCAAGTTTAAAGCCAATACCATCACCTAAAGTAGTTCTATAAGAAGGATCAGTAATCGGTTCATCATTTTCATCTACTTCTTGACCTTTTTCATATAAAAAACCATTTTCAAAAGATACACAGTTATATAAAATTACCTTACCAATATTACCTGAATCTTGTTTAGCAAACAAATCCCAACCATCATCAGCATTACGATAAGCAATACAACCATCAAAAACATTACCATAACCAACAGTTAATTTAGCTGCGAAACCATCAGCATTTTCACCACCAGTTTGATCATCGAAATTATTGAAAGATGTACAATTTTTAACTAAATTGTTACAAGGCCATTCATCAATAGTATTCATTGAAGAACCACCTCTACCAATTTGTAAACCAGTATCACGATTATCATGGAAAACGCAATTTTCAACAATATTGTATGAACCAGAAATATACATACCATTATCACCAGCACCAGTAACCGTTACCCCGTAAATATGATAATAATCACCAGCAACCGTAATACCACGACTAGTTGTATTAAATTCCATTTGACTGAAGTCAAAAATTACTTCTTTTCCCTCTTCAGCAACTAGATTAATACGTTTTTCTTCTGTACCAATATTATTTAAACTAATTGGTCTTGAAAAATAATAAGTACCACCTAAGAAAATAGTAGTTTCCCCTGCTCTAGCTAAAACAGCCGCTCCTTCAACATTTAAAGGATCTTCTTTAGTTCCTAAAGCATCATCATGACCATCTGGAGATGCATAATATACATTATGGCCAAGTTCATTTTGTTCATATTTTACTTCATCTTTATCACCACAAGAAGCAACAACAAATATTGACACTAAAGCCATTAATAAAACTAAAACTCTTTTTAAAGATTTCATGCCGCTACCTCCTTAGTAATAATAACTCCATAAATACTCATTGAACTATCGCCACTATATAAATAATACTTACTACCACCTTGAAGTTTCATTTCATATTCGGCTTTACCAATAGCAGTACCACTTAAAACAATAGTTTCAGTTTCACCTAAACTATTTTCTAATATTAATGGTCTATCTGCACTTGATGAACCACTCATTGCATAAACAACTATACTATAAGTATTAGCACTATCAAAAATAGATAAATCAATTAATAAATGGCAATCAGTTACATCACCTTTACCATTTGTTTTAAGTCTCTTGGTAAATGAATAACCATCTATACTCTTGTTATTTCCATCAACAGTGAAAGCTTTCTTATTAGCTACCATATAAATTAAATTAATAGGATTATCTGTATCTGGTAACCAAGCTTCTCCATTACTATAGTTACCTAATGCCAAATCATTAGCATTAAACATATATGTATCAGCTATAATAGTTTCATTTACCGTAATTTCTACTTCACAAGTATAAGTTATATCCTCTTCTACATAAGAAATAGTCGCAACACTCTTACCAACTTTAGAAGTATCAGCACTAGCAGTAAAATCAGTAATAGTCTTTCTACCACCATGTTCATATAAAGCCTCTACTACCCAGTCACTAGTATCTAAACTAGTATATTGACTAGCAGTTAAATTACCACTAACAAACTCAATACTCTTTAAAGTGTCATCTATTTCTACCATATAATAATTCTTAACTGTATTAGATATATTAATACCATTAATAGTATAAGGTTCAGTATAAGAAACTACCACTTCATAAACGCCTTTAATTAAAGTATTAACATTAGAAACATCAACTACTAAATTATCAGTAATACTCTTAGTTTGACCAGTATTATAAATAAGAGTTCCCTTTAAAGTATTATGAGTAAGTTCTAAATTCTCTTTAGCATTAAATAAAGTTTCACTTTGATCAATACTAATTTCTAAACCAACAACATAAGGTTTAGTAGCTAAAGACCAAATATCTCTAACCTCTACTTCATAACTACTAGTAAAACGTTCAGTTCCACTATCATAAGTAACTTTAATACTATATGTACCTACTTTAGTGCTATCAAAAGCACTACCATCTACCATAGCCTTATTACTAACATCTACTTTTTCAGTCGTGTCATGTTCCTCATCATAATATAAAGCATTTACTTTTAAGCCTCTAGAATCAAAAACTTCTCCTTGATAAAAAGTAGTTTTAGCATTTAAAGTATCAATCTCTAAACCATTTAAAACACTAATATCATCATTAGTGATTTCAGGCACTTCAGCATCACTATAATTTACATCAGGATTCTCATAAGGATTAACATCATCCTTACAACTAACCACTGTAAACCCTAACAACACTAAAGAAATAAACATTAAAAATTTCTTCATTATTAAAACTCCTAACATAGATAAAGAGACTAGTCTTAAGAGATTAGTCTCTTATCTATCAAATAAATCAAATATTAAGCTGTTTTAATTGCAGCTTTAATGCCATAAATTGCAAGCCTGTTTCCAGGACTAAGTATAGTAGCACTTTCACCACTATTAATAGTAAATGTATATTCATATACTAAATTTGAAGTACAATTACCAGAAATACCATCAGGTACTACGCCGTTGATTGTTAAATCGTTAGCTTTATCTTTTGTTCCACTCATTTTCTCAATAGTAGAATCGGAAATTGTGTAATATAAAGTAACTTCTATATTTTGCTTAGCTGTTATTTTATAGTCGCCACCATTACCACTAGGTAATAAAACTCTACTAAATGATAATCCGTCAGTACTTGTTGCTGGCCCTTCATACACATCCCAAATCTTAACATCTTTAGTTCCTAGATTTGAGAATGTATATAATTCTGAATCATAAATATCTTTGTTCTTTCCAGCTGCCTTTTCACCATTTTCTAATACTATAGTTGAAGCATTGAATATATCAGCATCTTCAGCAGTTGGTGTTTCAAATTTAGGATATAACGAAATGTTGTCAGTTAGTGGTTTTTCTTCATTAAATGGAGTTAGACGTTCTGAATCTTCATACCAACCAACAAATTTTTTACCTTCTACGGTTAAATTTGGTAATTCCCAGCTTAATGCTTCACCTTTAATTTCAACAAAACTAGCAATTATTTGATCATTTTCATCAAAGACACTTACTTTTACTTTTATATCTTCATCTGACCATGTTTGTGGAATCCAATTGTTAGTGTTACCTACAGTATTAGTTCCTCTATAGATTTCAGTAGCTAATGCCCATTTAGGAGCATTTTCTTCTGTAGCTTTTGTAAATGTAGCTGAATAATCAGTAGTGTCTTCTGCTAAAACAGCACCATCACCAGTATTATTATATTCATATAAATTAGCTGGGTTAGGTTTTGCATTCATATCCATATAACGATTATTCTTAGGAGAAGCTGTATCACCATATACTTCTTTAGAAATATGGCCATCTAGTGTTGAATTCATAATCATAATCTTCATATCAGCACCCCAAGCACGGGCAATTGAAGTTGTACCTGCAACTACAGTTGGAGTTTGAACACCTTCTACATCTTTAGTTTCTTGACTGAAATGAACTTCATCAAATGTTAAACCATATGCTACACCATCTAAGCCTTTAGCAGCGATAATATAGCCACCATTCTTTTCATCACCAGTACCAATAGTCTTAATTTCGCCACCTTTAAATAACGCAACTATACCACCATCAGCACTAATAGTATCTGTTCTACCTTCTACATAAACTTCATTAAAGTAAGCTCTTAAGGTGTTATTTTTACCTGATTGCATATAAATAGTATCTTGATAACCACTAAATTCTACATTCATATATTCAGTCATATCAGCTTGTACATATAAAGCTACTGCTTGCGTATCATTAGAAGGTAATTTAGAGAATTCTTCATAGGTATTAATTTGATTTTCTACTCTAATATATGCAAGCACAAAACCTTCAGCTGTAGCACGAACATTTAAGGTACCAGTTTGTTGAGTACCAAGTTTAGCACCCGTTTGCATATCAACCTTAGAGCCTACATCACCATAAGTAATAATAGATTCACCATATTGTTCCACAATTGATGCCAAATTACTGTCATTCATGCCATTTAACCATACATTAGGTAAAGTAATATCTACTTTTTCTTCATGAGTACCAAGAACAGCAATACGTTTTTGTGCATAATCATTTAATTCTAATTTTTCATAGAATTGATGAGCCATCATAATAGTTGGGAATGCATATACATCGCTTACAGCGGAATCTTCATTAACATAATTTGAAGTGGCTTCTAAAACACCATCTTGTAAAGAAATAGCAAGTGCACCTTGTACCTTTGAAACATCTTCTGGTTTATTTACTACACCAACTAAATACTGTGTACCCACTTCTTCTCTACCAGCAATTTTAGATTTAACTTGTACTACTTTATTACCTTCAGTAGCTAAATTAGGTGCAGTTACACCATATTCAGTATCTTCTAACAAGAAATCACAAGTTTTCTTGTCATCACCAGTACCATAAACACCATGACCAACAACTGTTAAGTTTTTATAAGTAAAGTCTTCACCTGTAAAGAATACTAAATCAGTATATTTATTACCATCTTTACCATATGTAAATACATCAAGACTTACTGATTCTAATTGATAAACAGTAACAGTGTATTTTGTTGTAAATGGTTGGTCATTAACAGTAGCTGTAATAGTAATATCATATTGACCTGGAGTAGTCTTATAAGCTGATGAATCAACTTGATAACTTCCAGATTCTAATAAATCAACACGACCATTTGCATAATTTAATGATACTTGTAGGCCACTTGCATCAAAACCTCTACCTTCTAAGAAGTTAACTTCTGGCATAGTTTTAACATAAATACCAACAGGTTCTGATTTCTCAACTGTTTCAGTATAACTCATAGCATAAACTCTAACTGACTTATCGCCACCAAATGAATAAGTACCCGCAGCTGGAATATCCCATGTCTTTGTTACTTGACCATCAGCATTAGTAAATGGTTCAGTATATAATTCATTACCATCGGCATCATAAATAGACCATTTAGTTAAAGAGCCAGAACCACCTTCGAAATTAACAGTTAATTTACCAGCAGAAGTTGTTGTAAAAGTAATTAATTTACCTTGTGTATTATAACAATCGCCTTCTGGTTTCATACCGGCTTCTAAAGTAAAGTAACCAACAACTTCATCTTTAGTAGTCTTGCCATCACTAGTTAATTCAAAATCATTGCGAGTAACATCTAATGTTCTAGTTAAAGTTTCAGTTTCAATAACTTTATCCCATTTTGCATATAAGGTAACATTAGCAGTTATAGCTTTACTTTCATCAAACTCCACTTTGAATTCTTCATCTGTAAACCAACCACCAAATGTATAACCATCTCTAGTAGGATCAGTTGGCATTAAAGGTGTATCACCTTCATTAACTTCTACTGGTTCAATAGAAATAGATTCATCGCCAGTTACGAATTCAATTTTGTAAACTTTAACTACTTCATCCCATTTAGCATATAATGTTAAATTATCAGTTACAGCTGATTCAAAATTATAAGGAGCTGTTAAAGCTTCATCTGTAAACCAACCACCAAAAGTAAAGCCTTCTTTAGTCGGATTACCAGGCGCAGTAACTTTAGCACCTTTATCAACTGTTTGACTAACAACTTCACTACCGCCGTTAGAGTTGAAAGTAACAGTTACTTTAGTTACAACTTCTTCAGCTTTATTCCATTTTGCGTATAATGTTAAGTTGCCAGTTACAACGGTCTTAAAATCATACTCTTTAGTTAAAGCAGAATCAGTATACCAACCACCAAATGTATAGCCATCTCTAGTTGGGTTAGTAGGTTTGGCAACAGTTTTGCCATTTTCTACTTCTTGTGCCTTAACTTCACTACCACCATTAGAGTTGAAAGTAACGGTATACTTATCCGCTTGTGTAACGGTAGTATCATCGTCTTTACAACTTACTAATGTAGTAGTGATACCGCCTAAACATAATAGGCCTAGTAGCCCTGTGACTACAATCTTTTTAAGTTTCATTCGAACACCTTCCTATACTCCTTCAAAAAAAGGAAAAATTTTTATACTCTAAATATATAACTATTTTTCGTAAATTGCAATAGTTTTTGAAAGCGTTTACTAAAAATAATATTTTTTTTTGATAATTTTATAATGAGTTTGCGCAAAAAAGAAAAAAGTGAGTATTAAATCTCACTTTACTAAGTATTGAAACAACTTAAATTTTTGGTTAACTTTTTTAAATTTAAAGACAACTAAAGCATCATAGCCATAATAAATTCCATTATCGATATCTAAGCTTAAATCATTATTAAAATTATAATCTTTATTATATAAAGAAACAGTTACAAAGTTAACATCGCTATCATTATCTAAATAATAATTATTATCTAAGTTAACAATGTTAGGAATGAAATCATCTTTAATTTCATAATTATCTTTATTACCAAAGATAGTTATAATTTTATATTCATTTAAATTATAAGCTAATACTTCTTTAAATTCTTGTTTTCTATACATATTATCTTTTATTAAACTCCTTCATATAGTTAAGTAAATAACTATCTGCTTCTTTAAAACTTAATTCTTTAACAAAAGAAGCCACATTCTTTACATCGTCTAAAGTATATTCCATAAATGTTGAATGAAGATGACGGTCCGTATCATTCCATTTAATAAAACGACCATTTCCTAAATTACCATTTATCTTATTATTGATAAATACACATTTAGCAAAGTCACGCCAAGGTCTAGCTAAATAAAAAATATCATCAGTTTCTAAATTAATCTTACAATTTAAGAATAAATAACCATATTTAAAACTTTCATCATGGGAAGGAGCGGCAATAAAGCCATGATTACCAATGGCGTTGATTTGGCATTCTTCAAATAAAGCCATTGCCCCACCAAAAATAAAGTCAACATCGCCACTTATTTCACATTTATAAAATCTTTGTTTAACTTGATTTTTAATTAAAAATGGTTTTGGTAAAAAGTCTTTATATCTTTCAATTAAATCATAAGGAAGAGGGCCTGTAAATAAAGTATCTTGGGCACCTTTAATCTTTAAATTAATTGCTTCAAAATGATTACCATAAGTCATTAAACTAACTGCTTGACCATATTTTTTAGAAGGAACCGAACTATTTTCAATAGTTAAATCTTTAATAGTTACATTATTACCAGTAACTAAGAGGGTGAATGTTCTAAAGGTATTACATTCATTATGATCAGCCATATGTTTTAAATAATAATCATCATTAGTAATGATAGTTTTATCAATACCCTCACCTATAATAGTTAAATTATCAATATCAATCTTAACTTTTTCTTTATAAGTTCCTGCTTTTAAATAGATAGTGTCGCCTTCTTTTACTAAAGGTAATACTTCATTAATCTTTAAATCTGGTGTAATATAAAAGTTCATGTTTTTTTCTCCAATTAAAAAGGGGAGTTAACTCCCCTAAATTTTATTATTTTGCTTTTGCTTTACTTTTAGTAGCCGTTTTAGCTTTTGTATCTTTAGGTTGAGTACGATCACTAATTGTTGCTAATTCTAAGAAATTTAAGATACTAGTTACTACAGATTCAACTGCATCATCTGTTTGATAAGATTCACCAACTACAAATAATCTGCCTTTATTATATAACTTGTATTGATATAAATTTTTCTTATCTTTAGAAATATAGAAATCACCATTTCTTACTGTATCTTTGAAAGCTACAATAGCTGTTTCTAAGCTATTCTTATTAGAATAACCATTCTTTTGACATAAAATTTCACCATTATTAGCTTTAAATTCCCAAGAGAATTCACCATTCGCATCTTTTCTTAAGACAAACTTACCACCTTTTTTATCTTCTTCTTTCTTTTTAGTTACTAAAACTAAAGAAGAATCTAATTGTTCTTGTGGTAATTCAATATCAACGATATCATCAGTTAAAGCGAAACGCTTGAATGATTCTAAAGCTGATTGAGCACTCTTTTCAGAACTATAGTTAGCTGAAATAGCTAAGGCACGGTGATTTGCTGCTACTAATTTAAACTTATAATTTTTCTTTTTGTCAACAATAATAGAAGTTTTACCTTTTTCTAGATTACGTTTAATCGCATCAATAGATTTTAAAGCCGTATCATGAGATGCATACATTTCACTAACAAATAATACTTCACCATTTGAAGCTTTTAAGCGATAACGGTAATAATTGTTTTCTTCAAACACTTCATATTTACCTTGGTAAACACGACCTTTATAAGTAACAACCTTTGATTGTTCAGCAACTTCTTCAGCTTGAGGTTGTTCTACCTCTTTTACTTGCTCTTCTACAACAGGTTCTTCTTCAACCACTGGTTCTTCAACTGTAGTAGTTTCTTTTTCAGTTGGTTCTTCTTTAACTTCTTCTACCACTGCAGTTTCTTCAACTACTGGCTCTTCTTTTGTTACTGGGTTTTCTTCAACCTCTTCTTCTATTGTAGCTTCTTCTTCAACTACAGGTTCTTCCTTAACTTCTTCTGTTTTTTCTTCTTCGTTTTCTTCAGCAATTTCTTCGTCTAAAGCTTTTTCAGTTTGTAAACGTGCAAACTCAGTTTTTAAAGCTTTTTCAGTTCTTTTTGTCTCAATTTTATTGAATATGAAAAAGATAATAATTAATACTAATAGTACCCCAAAAATTGCGAAAAAGACAACATCAACTGTTTTCATTTGGAATAATAAATTGTTCATTGGTATACCTCCGTTTAAGTTCAATTTCATTATAGCTTATTTACCGCTAATTTTCAACTACAAAGGGAAGCAATTGTTAATTTTTTTAACTTTTTTTATAACTTTAAAGTTGGAACTGACTATTATATAAAGTCGCGTAGAAGCCATTTTTGCTTAAAAGCTCTTCATGATTTCCTTGTTCAATTACATTGCCATCTTTTAAAACCAAAATGAGATCAGCATTCTTAATTGTTGATAAACGGTGAGCTATTACAAAAGAAGTTCTACCTTTCATTAATTCATCCATCGCTTTTTGGATTAAAACTTCTGTTCTTGTATCAACAGATGAAGTCGCTTCATCTAAAATTAACATTGGTGCATTTTCAAGCATTGTTCTAGCAATTGTTAATAACTGTTTTTGACCTTGAGAAACATTGGCATTTTCATCTAAAATATAGTCTAATTGACCTGGTAAAGACCTTACAAAATGGTCCATATGACAAGCTTCTAAGGCTTTAAATATTTCTTCATCAGTCGCATTTTTATTACCAAATTTTAAATTATCTCTAATTGAACCTTCAAATAACCAAGTATCTTGTAAAACCATACCAAATAAAGAAGCTACATTTTCTCTTGTAAGTTCACTGGTTGAAATACCATCAACAATAATTTTACCACTATTCACTTCATAAAAACGCATAAGTAAGTTAACTATCGTTGTCTTACCAGCCCCAGTAGGCCCAACAATCGCAATTTTATTACCAGCTTTAACATTACAATTAAAATCAAAGATAATTTGTCTATCTTTAGTATAACCAAAATTAACATTTTCGAATATAACATTACCTAAAACATCTTCTTTTGGTAATACTTTCTTATCCTTTTCAATAGTCATTTCTTCTTCATTTAAGAATTCAAACACTCTTTCTGAAGAAGCTGCACAAAGTTGTAAAACATTAGCTATTTGGCCCATTTGTTGTAATGGTTGATTTAATAATCGCGTGTATTGAATAAACATTTGAATATATGATAGACCAAAAGTACCATTAATGATTAACAAACCACCAATTGTACAAATTGAAATATAAGATAAATTACCAATAAAAACCATTATCGGCATCATTAAACCAGATAAAAACTGACTCTTCCAACCACATGTTCTTAAGATCTTATTATATTCATCAAATTGTTTAAATTCCTCTTCTTCTTGATTAAAAGCTTTAATTACTAATTGACCAGCATAAGTCTCTTCAATATGACCATTTAAAACACCTAAAGAAGCTTGTTGCGCTCTAAAATATTTTTGACTAATCTTAATAACAATAATCATACAAACTAATGATAACGGAATCGTTACAATCGCAATTAAAGTCATTTGCCATGACAAAGTAAACATCATAATAAAGACGCCAATAAACATTGTTATAGATGACAAAGTTTGGGTTAAAGCTTGATTCATATTTTGACTAACTGTATCGACATCATTAGTAACTCTTGATAAAACATCACCAAAACTACGACTATCAAAATAAGCAAGAGGTAATTTATTAATTTTATCAGAAATCATTGAGCGCATTTCATTAGCCACTTTTTGACTAACACCAGTCATGAAAAAGCCACATAAATAAGTGCCTAATGCACCAGCTGTATAAAGACAAATTAAAATAATACCGGTTCTAATTAAATCTTCAATATGTTTATTACCAGTTAAAACAAAATCAGCACTATAATCAGTAATATAGCCTAAATAACGAGGACCCAAAATCATAGAAACTGTCCCAGCAATACTAAGTAAAATACCAATTATAATATAAGGTAAATGTGGTTTTAAATGGATAGATAACATCTTTAAAGTCTTTTTCATATCCTTAGGCTTATAGGCATTAGGATTAATACTTCTACCAGGCATTTTCTAATTCCTCCTTTGACAATTGTGAATAGGCTATTTCTTTATAAACATCACAATTTTTAATTAAATCTTGATGTTTACCAATACCAGCTACTTTACCATTATCTAAAACAATAATCAAATCAGCATGCATAATAGTACCTATTCTTTGTGCAACTATAATATTAGTTACCCCATTTATTTCTTTATTTAAAGCTTCTCTTAATTTTTGATCAGTTTTAAAATCTAGGGCACTAAAAGAATCATCAAAAATTAAAATTTCTGGATTTTTAACAATCGCTCTTGCAATACATAACCTTTGTTTCTGACCACCTGAAAAATTAGTACCACCTTGACTAACTTTACCATCTAAAGAGACTTCATCAACAAAGTCTTTAGCTTGACTAATTATTAAAGCTTTATTGATATCTTCATCCGTTAAATTTTCTTTACCAAAAGCTAAATTAGATCTAATAGTCCCTCTAAACAAGATATTTTTTTGGGGAACATAACCAATTTTATTTCTTAAATCTTCTTCTTTATAATCTTTAACATTAACACCATCTACTAAAACTTCACCTTCAGTCACATCATAAAAACGACAAATTAAATTAATTAAAGAAGTTTTACCAGCACCAGTACCCCCAATTATTGCTAAAGTTTCACCCTTATTAATTTTAAAAGAAACATTATCAACTACATTTTCAGAAGCACCATCATAAGCAAAACTTACATTTTTAAACTCAACAACACCTTGTAAAGAAGTATTAACTTCACCTTTACCATCATGAATTTTATTAACTGAACTTAAAACTTCATTAATACGATTACCAGATACAACCCCACGTGGAATCATTATCATAATCATAGTAAGTTGCATAAAGCCCATAACGATAAACATTGTATATTGTTGGAAAGTAAAAACTGAATTTAAAACTAATGGATTATCAAAAATTAAATAAGCTCCTACCCATAAAATAGCTAAAGAAGTAAAATTCATAATTATTTGCATCCCTGGTTGAAATAAAGAAAGCACCCTATTTACAAAGATATTATTTTTAGTAATATCATCATTAGCTTTCTTAAACTTTTCTTCTTCAAAAGCAATAGCATTAGAAGCTCTAACTACTCTAATACCAGTTAAATTTTCTCTTGTAACTAAGTTTAGTCTATCTGTTAAAGCTTGAATCTTCTTGAATTTTGGAAGCACTATTGAAAAAACAGTTACAACTAATAAAACTAAAGCTACAATCGCAATAATTGTAATAATGCTTAAAGAATGAGCACCTTCTATTTGTAATGCCTTAATAATACCATAAATAGCGTATATAGGCGCCGCAAATGCCATTCTAATTGCCATAACGACTGTCATTTGGACTTGCGTAATATCATTAGTAGAACGTGTAATTAAGCTAGATGTTGAAAACTTATCAATTTCTTCAATCGATAGACTTTCTACTTTCTTATAAACTTCATTTCTTAAAATATAAGAATATGAAGAAGCTACTTTAGCCGCAAAAAAACAAGTAATAATTGTCGATAAAACACTACCTAAAGATAACAAAACCATATATAAACAATTTTGCCAAATAGCGCTAACAGCCGCATTATATTCTACTTCTGGAACATAACCTAATTGTTCTCTTATTTGACTAATTTTAGATGCCTCAGTAATCGCCACTTGCAAGCGATCTGGCATACTTAAATCACAAATTACTTGTAAAGCTACAAACACGATTGCGATTATTGTATATAATATTAAGCTTTTATTAAAATATTTTAATAACTTGACCATATTTTCATCCTTTCTAAAAATCGTTAGTATGCTAAGTATAGCACTTTCAAAAATGATTATAAATACTTAATATAAAAAAACATAATTTAACATAATTAAAAAAAACCTAGTTTAAACTAGGTAATTCTCTAAAAATATAGCCACAAACTCTTTGATAATTAACACTGCTATCTTCATCATTTAAATAATCTTCTCTAACTGATTTTCTTGATAAATCAAAAAGAACTTGATTATTACTTAAAACAAATAAAGATGGTAAAAAACTAGCGTCATTTATCCCAAGTAAAGTCTGTAAATTCTTTCTTTCTTCTTTACTTACATTATATTCTTTAGCATCTAAATAATAAATAACATCAACATTAAACTGCTTAGCTTGTTCATTAACAATACTAATAGTTTCGCAAGATGTAAAATCATCATTATCAGCATAAAATACATAAATTAAATCAGTACTGCTTTTTAATTCATTAATTTCATCAGCAGTTTTAATTTCAAAGACATTATCACTATCAACATAACCAGGATATAAACTACTTACTTTTTCACTACAAGCAGTTAAACTAAAAGTCAATACGGCCATTAAAAACACTAAACCAAATTTTAGATATTTAATCATAATAAATCTTCACCTCAAATTACACACATTATAGCATTTTTATTATACTCTTACAATTATAAATAATTGATAATTTCTTTTAAATCATCAATTATTGGTAAACCAAGCGGTTCTAAAACTTCTCTTGCTTGATGACCACCACTAAAAAGTAAGCCTTTAGCATTTAACTCTAAAGCTAATTTACCATCATGATCTGTATCACCAACAAATAAAACTTCACTAGGTGATATATTATGTTCTAAAAGAAAGTTTTTACCAACCATTATTTTAGATTTGGCATAAATATTATCTAAACCTAATACATAATCAAAATAATCAATAATATTTAACTTATTTAATTGATCTTTTAAATTATTAATTTCAGAAGCTGATAAAACAACTATTGTTATTCCTTTTTCTTTTAATAATTTAATTGTTTGAATTAAATTAGGATAAAGCTTACAGCTATAAGACTTTGGTTGATATTCCTTAATAAACCAGCTAGATAACTCTTCAAAAGAATTTAAATTAAAATCTACTCCCGCTCTTTCATAATAAGAGCTGATTGGAAAACCAAAAATTCTTTTATATTCTTCTTTAGTTACTTCTTTTTTATGTTGCTTTCTTAATATTTCATTTAAAAGATTAATACATAAATCTAAATCATTTAAAATTGTTCCATTAAAATCAAAAAAGACATATTTAATCATCTTAACACCTACAAAATAAAGTAATAAATCGCAAAGAAATGAAAAAAAGTACCAAATAAAACAAAGAAATGCCACACAAAATGGGAATACTTAAAGTTAAAAGCATAAAAGAAAATACCTGCCATGTAACTTAAGCCACCACCTAAAACTAAATAAAAGAAAGTTGGCGATATTTGATAAACATAAGGTAAGATAATGATACCACTCCACCCAAGTAAACAACAAATTATTGTATGTAAAATAGTAGTCTTTGTTTTAATCAAAATCTTACAAACTATACCAATCGCAATGATACCCCACTGAATACCAAAAAAGACATAACCTATGGTATTATGCAAACCTGACAGTAAAATTGGGGCGTAAGTTCCCCCGATTAAAAGAAAAATAGATAAATGATCAAAGATTCTAAATATTCTTTTTACTTTACTACCTTTTCTAAAAGCGTGATATAGTGAACTCATAGAATATAAAAGTAACATACATAAACCAAAAATACTAACACCTACATAATCACTTATACTATCAGCCTTCAAAAACATAAAAACAGTGCCAATAATCGCTAAAATAGCCCCTACACCATGTGTAACGGCATTACCTATTTCTTCACCTAATGACTGTTTTCTTCTTTCCTTAGCCATTATAATCCTCCTTTTTACCTAAAGCCTTACTAAGTAAAGGATAAACTAAAACACTCGCTACTACCGTTATCGTACCCGTTAAAATAGAAGCTGGTAGTTTAGCTATTGATAAAGTTAAGGCCGTATTAAAATTAAAACCATCAATTACTGTATTTAAGAAAATTCTAAAGAAAAATTCCATAACGATATTAAATATCGTACCTATAGAAACACTTAATAATACATATTTATAAATCGCTTCTTTATCTTTAAAGAATAGTAAAGCTAAAATAAATAATTCTGAAAAGATAAACGCAACTATTGGTACTAAAATACTAACTTTATTAGAAGCATCTAAAGCATAAATTAAACTTACAATAAAAACAACTTTAAATAATAAAGACATTAAATATAGCATAATATTAGTACTAAAAGACTTAAGTTGTTTCTTTTTAAATAAATTAAATAATAAACCAACGATTAAGCCCATCAAAAACTTTAAAATTAAAGTTCTAATAATAGTTGACGGTGTATCTAAATAAAAATGCAAATCATTTAAGCCCATGCCTAAAGAACCAATTAAACCACCTTTAATACCACCAAATAATAAAGAAGCTAAAATACAAACTAAATTACCAAGATGAATCTTATCACCAGTAGGTAAAGGAATCATAATAAAAGTCCCTACATAACATAAAGCTGTAAAACTGGCAAACAAAACTATATTAAATATTTTATTCTTGTTTTGCATCCTAAAGACCCCCTTTTTAAAGATAAAGCGGGCAGAAGCCCGCTTAAATTACTCTTTAGTTTCTGAAGTTCGACTATTATCTTCTTCACTAACAGAAGTGTTTTCTTCTACTGTAGTTTCTTCATTAACTGAAGCATTTTCTTCTAAAGCCACAACATTACTATCTTCTTTTGAATCAAGAGGTTTAACCTCAGCTTTTAAAGCTTGTTGTTTCTTTAATTCTTGTTGCTTCTTCAATTCTTTAATTTGATAAGGTTTTAAAGTCTTAGTTCTCTTTCTTAATAAGAAATAACCTAAAACAGCACAAATTAAAATATAAACAACCATTACGACAACTGTTTTAATATAAACAGATGCTGGCCTTAATTCGCTAGCTGTAAAACCAATACCATAGTTTTCATTACTAATATATTTATCATACCAAGTTTTATAAAATTCATTATATGTTTCAGCGGCGCTTTCATCACCTTTAGCTAAACCATCTATATAAGTATCATAGCTAGTAATTAATTCATTAGTAAAATTATAAAAATCAGAATCAAAATCTAATTCACATTCATAAGAACCAAGTAAATCATTTTGACTATCATAAACATCAATACTTGTAATCTTGCCATCTAACTTTTCATCAATTAAATCTTTAGTTACATCTAATTCAACGAACTTCATTGTAGTAGCTGCTTCAACATAATACCATTCATCATCTCCAGATGCTTCTTCAGCACTAGTGGCAGTATTAGGATTATTAAAATAATAATCATAACTTAAATCACCATTCTTTAAAGTTAAACGAGTATGGTTAATATAGCCACTATCATTCTTAACCCCAGTTAAATTAAAATCAATGTGATTAACAAATAAAACGACAGCTTGATTAAAATCATTAACCGTTTCATCTTTACCATCAATAGTTACTTTTCTAGTAGTTTGTAATAAAGATTCAACCGCTACCACATCATATTTATCAGTTTCCGCAATTTTAATTTCATTTTTATCAAATAAAGGAATGAATGAACGACTTATAGTATCATAATCATCATTTTCAATCGCTGTATAAACAACATTTTGGACATTATCCATATAAAAACCATAATATGATGTAAATAACACCATAATACCTAAAATGATGGAAATACCAAAAAACAATATTTTTCTAATCATTTAAATACCTCTTAATCTCTTCTTAAAAAATTCGAACACATATATTTTACAATATTTTAGAAAAAAATCAACTTTATGCTTGCAAAATAATTAAATTAGTGTATAATACGTATTGCCTAATTAACATGGCGTATATGGTGAAGTGGTTAACACTCCGGATTGTGGCTCCGGCATGCGCAGGTTCGATCCCTGTTATACGCCCCATTAATTAATAAATTAAAGCCTTATCAAAGGCTTTTTTTATTTTTATAAAGAAGAAAAGGTCAGTCACAAAGACTGACCATTTTCATTATAAACTTAAATTACTTAATGTTGATTTCAATTTATCCTCTTTATGCCATTTTGTATCTAGATAATTCATTTCTAAATTAATCATCTCATTAACTTCTTCTTTATAAGAATCATCAATAGCACCGTGAACATTATTTAAAGCTTTAGTTAAAGTAGCATTCATAATTAATGATGTTAATAATACATTTCTACTATCTTCATTAACACTACCAACATAGTCACTAACGTCAATAACAATAGCACTTCTTTCATCAATTAAGGCTGCCCAGTTATTACGTTTGATGATTGTGAATAAACTATATAATTCATTATCAAAGTTAGTAGATTCATTAGCACCTAACCATCTTTGAATATAATCATTATCACCAATTACTTTATCTTCACCAAATTCAACTTTTAAATCTTTTGGAATGAATGCTGTAGTTTGATTATTAGTTGCACTTTCACTAGTTTTGCTAAATGCATCTTGTAAAATATCAACTATTGTAAGTGATAAAGTATTAGAACTTAAAATAATATTTCTATTAGCTTCATAATTATCACCAAAGATATTAGAAACTTTAATACTACTTAAATTAATTTCATCATTAGTTGAGACAATCTTTAATGCCTCTAATGTATTATCAATTTCAGCACTATTTAAATATAATTCTTCATTATTATTAAATACATCATCTTCATTTAAATCACTACTTAATAGATATAAACCAGATGTTTTTAATCTATTAGTTATAGTTAACCAAATAGATTTTGAGGCAAGTAACTTAGTTGTATCATAATCTTTTAAAACAACTTTATTGATATCAAATGTGAAACCATCATTATTTACAGGTAAAGCAAGTTCATTTAATGATGTAAAGATATTATCTAATTCATTACTTGTTAACCAAGCATAAGATTCACTATACTTTGATTTAATAGTTTCTTTATCATCATTTAAGATACTTGGAATATCAATTAACTCATCTTCACTTAAACTTACAATTGTACTAATTAAAGAAGCTTTTAAGACATTAGATTTTAATAATTTAGCTTGTAGGTCATCTTTATTTTCTTTATCAGCATTAGTGTCTTCTTCTTGATAGAAAATGTTAGTGGCTTTAATTTTTTCATTTAAGGAATCACCAAAGTTTCCTTCACCAAAATCATCACCTATACCAAGTTCATAAATTACATCTAATAGACTTGTAAGTTCGCTATCATTATCATTATTTAAATACCAATAGCCATTACTTGGCATATTATTATTACTTAAGATATTTGGCATAATGATATTATTATTTTCATTTTCACTATTTATAATAGTATTATAGGTTTCACTAACCATTGTATATTCCATAATCTTTGATTGTAATACTTTACTACGTCTTTGTTGATATTCAGAATCTGTACCTTTAAATAAATTCTTTACTAAAACAGTTGGTTCATCCATATATAAATTAGTATTTTGATCTGCACCAAGTTCTTCTAAACTATCAACTGCTGATACAAATTCACTACTTAAAATTGTATTTCTTTCATCATAAACACTAGTTGGAATAACCATTTTACCATTATTTTCTGTTGAATAGTCTTTAACTTGCTTAGTCATAGTTTGACTTAAGATATCAGATGCATTTACAACATAAGCGCGTTTATCAACTTCAACATCAACATCATATAATAAGTCATCATTTAGTTTTAAGACAACACTTACACTCATGGTTACTGAATTATCAGTAATATCTAATTGAAGCTGGTTAATCGCATCTATTATTTTATTAATTTCTTCGTTTTTAAACCATGGTGAATCTAGTGTTAGTTCTTCTTCCAAAGTTTGTGTTGATTCATAATCATATTCATCAGGAATTACTAAAGCAGGGTTTTCACCATCATCTAAAGGAATAATTTTACTAATAATAGTTGTGCTAATTAAATATGATTTTAAGAAGATGGTTTGTTTTTCTAATTTAGAATTAATAGCTTCTTTATCATCGTTACTATTAATTAATACACTTTCTACACTCATCATTTCTTCAGATTTTTGATTAAATTCATCTGTTCCATAATAAGCACCTAAACCAGTAACATTAAATGAGTCTAATAAATTACCAAGTTCCCCATAATTATTTTCTAAAATAGTGTAACTAGAATTTGCTCTTTTAGCTTTCCATAGCTCTTCACTATCTTCATTAATCATAAATGCTGGTACTACTACATTATTAGTATCTTTACTAAGTTCAGTTTGGACATTTTTAACCATACTAGCTTCTAAAATGAAGGAACTAAATAAAGCTTGTTTCTTATTTTGATATTCTTCATCATTTTCATTAGTAAAGAAAACATTAACATTCTTACTTAAGCCTTCTGCATTAAAGACATCTAAAATATTATCATCACTTTCTAATTCAAAGGCTGTCTTAATACCACTAATTAAAACTTCCCATTCAATATAAGAAATATAAGTGTCATTTTCATCAGATAAACTACTATCTAAAGCATCAGTTGGTACAACTACTTGTTCTTTCGTACTTTCGTTAGTCATAACGGCATTAGTTAAGCTTCTTGACATTACTAAACTATCACAAATAATTTCAATTTTACTTCTATTTGGATCTTCTAAAGAAGGTTCATCTAAACCTAAAACCTTAGTTAAGAAAGTATCCATATTAATTTCGCCATTAAGTAGATCATTTAAATTAATTTCTAATACATCGATACTAGTTAGTACTTTGTTGACTTCTTTGTTTTTATACCAATTACTCTTTTTAAATTCATCATAATTAACTTCTTGATAAATTGTAGGAATAACTAAAGTATTTGCCATTGTTTCATCTAAAGAGGCTTCAACTAAACTATTAACCATAGTTGCATGGAAAATAGTAGATGATAATACTTCTTCTTTATTAATAGTAATTTGATTTAAGTCATAAGATATACTTTCTTCTTTTTCGTCATAGATAATAACATAGCTTGCCGCATGTAACATATTGTAGATTTCCTTAGTAGCTAAGTAATCTAAGTTATTACCTTCTATTAATGGATCATCAGTGTAACAATCTTTTGGAACTACTACTTTAAAGCTATCATTACTAATTTGTTTAGTTAAAATACCACCAAAACTATAATGAATAATGTTAGATTTACATAATTCATTAACTTCATTTTCTTCTAAAGTAGTAAATTCATGAATAGCTTTTTGATTACCAGTAGCTAAACTATCAATATCAACATAATTTAAAGCGTTTAATAAATTATCTAATTCACCATCTTCTTTAATCCAATTATTTAAAATAGTTTCATGTTCATCTTCATTATCAAAGCTTAAATACATAGGAACACTAAACATATCTTGATAAGAAGGACTACTTAAAACATTAGCTTCCGTAAATCTTGAAATAGTAGCCGCTAAAATACTAGATTCTAAAACACTATCTTTAACTTCTTCATCTTTTAATACTTCTACCATTCTAAGTGGATTAGAAGTTAATTCATTTAAATCATCAATTTCGTTCATCATTAATCTAAATGAATCATACATTTGAACTAATTCAGCACGACTTACTACTTCAACACTAACTTCTTCTCTATTTAAAGTATAAGAATGATTTATACGGGCTACTTTTGGTACATAAATATTTCTAAATAATTCATTACTAGAATTACTACTAGCTAACATACAAGCACTTAAAGTATAATAAATAACTTTTGATTCTAAAACACTATCTAAAACTGTTTCTTCACTATCTTTAGAAACATTTTCACCAAATAAGTTAAGTAATTCACGTACTACATTTAAATTACTTAAATCACGTGATACATAAGATGTAATACCTTTACCAATTAAAGTTCTAAATTCCTCTAATAAAATTCTTAATTCCCCTTTTTCTAAAATATTACCATTAGCATCTAAACGATCACTAAAATTAATATCACGAGGAATTTTCACTTCATCAACAGCCATAAATGTTGAAATAGTAGATTCTAAAACATTATAAGTGACGTCTGAATTTAAAAGAATATCCACTGAATCTAAACGACTAGCTGCGTCTACTATTTGATTATAATCAGTATCAACATTATTTTTATTAGGATAATTTTCACCAAAAACATAAGTCAAAGTATTACTCATACTCTTTTCATTTTCTGGTTGTTTATCATATTCATCCATACAAATAGCTGTTAAGTCAACCATTGAATCGGATGTTTCAATCACATCACCAAATTCTTTAGTCCAATCGACATAAGTTGTGCCATATAAAGGTTCTGTAATAATAGGCTCTTCTACACCTTCATCATTACTAATCTTTACAAAATTAATTAATGAATAATCAATAGTTCTATTAATCATTAAATTAACATTCTTATTTTTAGCTGAACCATTTTCAAAAAGAGAGATTTCTTTAGCCTTATCATAAAAAGCATTAACTGTGTGTAAAGACTTATTAGTAAGATGAACGGCAACTTCTGCGAATCCTTTTTCACCATCATCATCACTATTTGCATATTGATATAAATCAATAGCATTAGGAATTGAATTAATTACCGCTAATAATAAAGTTTTACAATCATTAAAAGTTAATAAATCTTGCGGTAAAATGTAATTATTAGGATTATAATTAGGATCTTTAGAATCACCAAAAACATAATAATAGAAACCTAAAGTACTTTCATCTTCTACAAACTCATCAACATTATTAGCTAAAGCTGCAATCGTAAGTTTCATGAAGTTTTTAATATATTCAGTACCTTCATATTTATCAATTATATTAGTTAATTCAGTATTGAAATTTTCATTACTAAATAATTTATCTAAAGTATTTAAAGCCTCTTCGCTAGTTGGTGAGGTAATAACATCCATTGTTAAATCAGCACCACCGTATTTACCAATTAAATCAATTAAATCATTAGCAACACCAGTAATTGAAGCTAATTCGTGAGACAAATAAACAGTGCCTGTAACCTTTCCATCAACAACAATATCACCACTAAATATCGCATCAACCATGAATAGATAATATGGAACATTATTATTATCACGATATTGATTTAATATTTTAAAAATACCTTCGTTACCAATCCCTCTAATAGCATTATTTAAATCATAGTAATCACTGAATGTTTGGTCCTTAAAAGTGACCTCTGTATTTTTAGTTTTTAACCCTGTCGCGCTATAAAAGAAAATACCTATTAAACTTAAGGTAAATAAACCAACAACTGTACCTCTTAACAGACCAATCAAACCACCTAATATTCTTCTTTTCTTATAAGAATAGCCTAAACGTCTTGCCTTAGCACGATATCTTCCTTCTCTAAAGAATAATAAATAAACAATACTTAACAAGATAATAACTATAAAGTAGATAACAAAAGAAACAACGAAGGAAACGACATTAACTGCCATATCTGAATAAGCATTAATTTGTGGCATTAACTCAATAGTCACACTGCCAACGCCAGACTCAGCTTCTACTTGTTTTATAATAACTTGTTCAACTACATCAACGAAATTATGCACATTAGTTGTATCTATGCCTAGTGATTCACCATAATCAACAAAACTAGCACTAATTTGATATAATAACTTACCACCATCATTACTTATAACAAAAAATACACCAATTGCACAAGCTAAAGAAATAAACATTATTCCTAAGCGGAATAAGCTACATCTGAAGCCTCTAATAAAACCAACTAATGTCCAAAATAAAATAATGAACACAAATAATAACGTTGGAATTAAGATAAATAATTGATAGTTTTGTTCCATAAAACTAACAATAGAATTTATATCCATAAATATCACCCACTCAATCTATCTAAATTATACAAAAAACAATTTCAAAACTAAACATTTTTTCACTTCTTTTACACAAAATAAATATTCTTGTTGATTTAAAAAAACAATTGTGATAGAATAATTAAGCAATTAGGGGTATGGTGTCAATGGTAGCACGCGGGTCTCCAAAACCTTTAGTGTGGGTTCGAATCCTACTACCCCTGCCATAGAAATTATAGCCTAGTTAAGGGCTTTTTTTATTTTTCAAAATCTAAAATGTAAACATTTTTAAATAAAAATAAGGTTAGGGCACCAAAAAGTGCACCAATTTTAAGTTTTTTTGAATCATCAATTCTAATAATGGCGTAAAATCGATGTTTTTTGAATTATTAGGGCACCAAAAAGTGCAATTTTTATTTTTCGGAAAAATTGTTGACAAATTATATTCGATAATTAAAAGTATTATTAGAATTTTATATTTTTTGATTTTTATTGACTTTAAGGTGTGTTTTCTTTAAAATAAGGTTGAAAGATTTAAAAAAGTTGTAGGGTGGTAGCTACAACTTGGGTTTATAGTAATTTTATTAATTCTTCTATTGATTCTATACCTAAGTCTTTCAATTTCTTTTTTAATTGTAGGAGTGAGCTTAGCTCGCTCTTTTCTTTTGGTTTAGAATCATTTCCTTCTAATATTTTTTCTAATATTTCTGAAGCGTTAGAATCTGATGTTTTTATAAAGTGTGAATAGATATCGGTAGTAGTTGAAGTTCTTGAATGTCCTGCTCTGCCTGATACTGTTATTAAAGGGACACCACCTGTGATTTGTAAAGTAATATTTGTATGTCTTAAACTATGAACTTTAAAGTGCGGGAGACTCGCTTTCTTTAATACTTCATCTAGCCAAGCGTTTGGTCTATCTGTTCCTATTAAGGTGCCATCTTCTTTACTAAATACGAAGTTTTCATCTTTATATATAATCACCTAGTTTTTGTTTTAAGTTGTCTTGATATGTTTTATATTCTTTTAGGGTTTCTATTAATATATTTGGAACTGTTATAGTTCTTAATGATTTTTCTGTTTTAGGTTCTTTTATAATTAAGCCATATTTAGGATAGTTACCAACTGATCTATTTACTGATATTTTAGCTTTATTAAAATCTATATCATCCCATTTTAATCCTATTACTTCACCTTTTCTAAAACCTGTAAGTGATAGTGTTAATAATAAAGCCTTTTCTTTAATATTAGGCCAAGTAATTAAAGTATTAAAGAATATTTTAGCTTGTTCTTCATCCATAGCTTCTATTTCTTTACGATTTTTATTTCTTGTATAAAACACGAAATCAGATGTGGCATGGCTTTCTTTAATTAATCTTTCGCTTTTAGCGTCTGCTAGTAATTGTCTTAAATAAGTTTTAAATATTTTTTTAGTTATAGGAGCTAATTTTAATTGATTTAGGAGCATAAAGTGTTTTCACTTATAATATATTATCCATCTATCTAATTATAATCTGACTTTATAATCACTTCTTTTACAAAAATTAGACCCTAAAATCTATTTTTTTATAATCCAAGTACCAGATTTATTTGACGTTTTACCTGATATATATCCTTTGTCTGTCAATTCTTTAATTGCTCTTTTTACAGTAGATAATGATAACCCAAAAAGATTGCTAAGATCCTCACGACTGCAATTTAAATTTGCTTTCATATATTCAAATATTTTCTGTCCATTTTTAGATAGTTCAGTTTTTATCGGCTCATTTATCGGCTCATTTATCGGCTCATTTATCGGTTCATTGTAACTTGGCCTATAAAAATTAACTCTAATAGCTGAATCCATTTCTATAAATTTTGGTTCTTTAATGCCAGCTTCTTTGCATAATAATATAGCTCTTTGTACACCAGTTCCCCAATTCTCAATGATGTTTAAATATGATAGGACATTTGTTATGCAAACATTTCTAGTTGCTGTTTTTCCTTCTAACATTCCTTTCAATGTCAAACCATTATATAAAACACCTGGTGAAGTTATCTCAATTCTATCATCATATATAGCTACTTGTACTCTAGAATTATCTGTTAAACATCTATGACAAACGGCGTTAATTAATATTTCTCTTATTGCTTCAGTAGGAATTTCAAACTTTTCTTCATGAGCAATTTTATTAGGAACTATTTTAACTTCCATATTTAGATGATTCATAATAAATCTCATTGCATCATCAATTTGTTGATAAATTGGTCAGCCATACTCCTTTTTATCTATAAATAAAATTCTGTTTGTTTAATGTTAGATGATTTTCTAATTGCCTCGATAATTTTATCATCATCTGACAAGTTTTTATGATTGATGACATTATTGCTGACATTGATGACATCTTGCCCATTATTCTTAGATTTAAAGTAATTAAGTTTAGACAATTCAACTATAAACGAATGCTCTAAATATATTAGAATCTATACAAAAAGGGAATTCAACTCCCTTTTTGTTGATGTCTATATGAGTTATTTGTAAAAGTGAATTCTGCTTGTTATAATTTTTATACTAAGTTAAGATCAGGTAGATTGGAGGCACTTATGACTACTAACATTAAATATTTAAATAATACTAAATATCAAAAAGCCTTTAATTATATAGCTAATATGCTTGAAAAGATCCCACAACTCTATCTAAAGAAGTTAAGAAAAGACGAATCTTTAATATAGTTTCATGTTTGAAATGTAATTTATTTTTTGGTAAAATTACGATGTTTTTTTAATTTGCAACTATTAGTTGCGTAAATGTAAAGTGATAGTTGGTAGAATGTTAGTTAATATTTTTATAGAATATTTGCCGAGGTGAAATTAAAAATGAAATTTTATGAAAAAATCACATTATTAAGAAAACAAAAAGGATTAACACAAGATGAACTGGGGTCTGTCAAGTAGACAGTCCAAAGTAGAAAATAATTAAATAACTAAAGGTAGTAAATTAGGGTTACCGCTATTTCCAAATTGAGATGGT
>CASETY010000013.1 GCA_949291115.1 uncultured bacterium | reverse complement strand
AATTACATGGCAATACATCTAGTATATTAGCTAACGAAGAAGGTTATGATATTAATTTAAGTATTACATCTAATTATTATGAAGCTGAGGTTGTTAATGATAAATTAATTATTGAAAAAGGCATACCAGAATATGAAAGTTTAATTCCACAAAATTTGGTTGGTAAAGTTGGTGATAAACTTTCTACTGTTATTTTACCAGCTCGTTTTAGTTGGAAAAATGCAGATGAAATTATAACTGTTGGTGGTATAAATGAATATGATGCACTATATACACCAGAAGATACTAATAATTATAAAGTGGTAGATTGTAAGATTAAGATTGATGCTACTAAACTTGTTAATGAAATTAATTCTAGTTTAAATGAATATATCTTTATGTATGATGGTTCTACTTTATATGAAAATAATTTGATTGAATTATTAATTGAAACTAATTTAATAACAAGCACTAATAATAAGGCTTCTTATAAATTTAGCATTGATGATAGTGCTGTTCAAATTAGTAATGTTGGTAGTTATCAAATTAAAGTTGAAGCTATAGAAGATGAAGAATATCAAAGTACAAGTGCTATAATTACATTTGTCTTAATTGAAAATGTTAATGTTATTGAAGCTACTTATGGTGATCTTTTAGAAGCTAAAGTGCCAACTAGTATATATGGTACTTGGCAATTTAATGATGAAAGAGTTACAAAATTTAGTGAAACTTTAGCGGCAACTTTCACATCT
The DNA here is from genome assembly GCA_949291115.1 of uncultured bacterium. Classification (GTDB taxonomy): domain Bacteria; phylum Bacillota_I; class Bacilli_A; order Acholeplasmatales; family Anaeroplasmataceae; genus CALUXS01. The sequence goes on along the minus strand of CASETY010000013.1, from coordinate 30,952 downwards.
AATTTAGGCACAATCAAAGAATTTGATTTAAAGGCTAATATTGCTAAGAAGAAGCTTTCAATTAGCATTTTAGAAGATACTTATACATATGATGGCTTAGCTCATGAAATTAATTTTGATATTAGCGGTGTTGTTGAAGCATTAGATAAAGTTTCTGAAATTAAAGATTTAATTAAAGGTAACTTTAGTATTACTAATGTAAATGAAACGGATTCATATAACTTAACTTTAGATGATAGCAGATATGAATTAGATAAAGTATATAGTGGTACTTTATCTATTAATAAAGCTGATGTAGAAATAAGAATAGAAGGAAGTTACGCCGATAACACATTTAGTAAAGTTGTTAATATAGAAACAACAACAGGTAATGATAAATTGTTAGAAGATTGGTATCAAAAAGGTGCTAGTCTATCAGTTGCTTTTAGTTTCTTCTTTGCTGGTACTGAAAACGCAGTAAATATTAATACATTAGTTAATGACGAAGGTAAAGTTGGAACTTTCTCATTCTCTGTTAATACATATGGTACCCACAGTTATGAGATTGTGATTAATGATGATAACTTTAATAAGTTTACTTATAAAAGTTCAGCCTATATTTATATTGCAAGAATTACAACATCTAAAACTGATATTACAAGTTTAGACGCTCCATTTAATGAAGGTAGAACATCTCTAGAACAAGCATTAAATGATACAGTTGGGGCAAGTTCAGGTACATATATTTACTTATACGGTGATACTATCCTTGGTTCAGATGGTGAAACTAAAGATTATACACTTGGTGCTGGTGTTGAATTATTTATGCCACACAGCAGTAGCCAAACTTCTTGGGTAAATTATAATCCAGAAACAGGTGATTCTACACCAGGTTCATTAGATGCGACTAAACCAGAAATTGAAGATACTATAACTAAAAATCTTCAATTGACTATTTTAAAAAATGTAACCTTAAATGTTTATGGCGCTTTAACAATCGGGGCTGACCGTGGACAAAATAAAGACACATCTGGTAGTGGCAATTATGTTGGTGATACTAGAAGTGGTTATTCAGAAATAATACTTGAAGGCAAAATAATTGTTCATGGTAGTATTTGGTGTTATGGTTATATTAGAGGAAATGGTTCTATTGATACAGTTAGTGGAGCTACTATTTATGAACCACTAGTTATTACTGACTGGCCAGGAGCTACTAAAGGTGGCGGTGTTTATGGTGGTAAAGATAGCGAAAGAACAGATAAAAATAGAGTACCATTTAGTCAATTTGAAGTTCACCATATTGAAGTAAAAACGAAGATTTCTTATGGTGCTAATCTAATAGCTTTGGCAGCCATCTTTACTAGTAAAACGACAGTTTCGATTATTACTATTGATGCTCGTTGGAATACGGCTAATTATCCAATTTTTGGTAGTAATGCATTAATAGGACCAATGGATGAAGATTCATATATTATAAAAATATATGATACAGTTAATAAAAAGTTGAATATTCAGCTTCATGGTAATATTGAAGATAATTCAGCTAGTCTTAAAGTTAATGTTGTTGATGGTGTTTTAGAGTTAGATATGCAAACTCAAGGATTGTACTTCCCAATATCATATAAAGTGAACATTGAAGCGATGCCAGGCTCTAACGTTAAATTAAATCAAAAATATAAATTATTACCAGGTGCAGTCTTTGTAATTGATGATGGAGCTACAGTAAATTTAGTTGGAGATGTAGTAATTTATAAAGATTATGTTGATAGAAATACAGGTATTACCTTATATCCAACTGGTAAAGGTGAGCCAGAATTTGTGGTTAGAGGCACTTTAAATGTAACTGGTGGAATTGCAGGGGTTATTCATGGTGATACAACAGGTAAATTAAATTTAGCTAATGCTAGTCGTTTAGAACTAACTTCTAATGAAGGTATATATACAGGTGGTACAATGGATTTATTAGGTACAGTAGAAATGACTGTAAAGAGCTCACAGCACCTATTTTCGTATAATGCTGATGCTAAAGAAATAACAGTAGATTGGAATTCGATAGTTGTTGGTAATAGCCCAGATGCTTTAAATGATTATAAATTAACTAAAGCTAACTATATTTGGAATGGTTCAAAATGGGTAGCAGGTAATAGGTTAATTAGTTTTGATACTGGTGATATTACAAAAGTTGATACAATAGGTGCAACCGCAAATCAAACTATTACAGAAGCTGATTTACCTTATGCAAATGGTCACATTATTAAGATTGGTGATATAAGTTATCAATTTGAAGGTTGGTATAAAGATCAAAACCACGAAGAAAGAGTAACTTCATTCGTAATGCCAGATGAAAACATTACTTTATACGCTAATTGGAGTCAATACGAAGGTAAGATATACAAATTTACATATACTGATATGACAGGTACAAAAGTAGAGTATTATAAAGAAGGAGAAACAATTACTCTTCCAAATTATAATATCCAAGAAGAACAAATATATGGTGATAATAATGTTCAACATGATTATTACATGATAAAGGGTAAATATTACTTACTAAGTGGTTATAATGATTCGAATTATACTTATGGACAGGCCATTCAAGCAACTAATGATTTAACATTAGAGTTACAATATGAAGAGATTGAATTGGCATTTGTCACTATAACAAAATTGCATATTAAAAAAACAGGTTTTATAGTATATGATTATGAATTAGAAGTTTACAATGTAGATACTATTACTGCAATTAAAGGCGCAACATTAGATTTAACTACTATTTGGTCGTCGGTAACATGTGGAATTTCTTACAGTCATACTGGTGGTGGATTTAATAACGAAATTAAACTTACCATCAAATATGCTGATGATAATAAGTTGGAAGTTACGGGAGCTACTAACATTTATTATGAAGGTTAGTCTATAATATCAAAGAGGGGAAGAATAGCTTATTCTTGCCCTTTTTGGTCTTGTTGGTTGGTTATAGTTGAAAAAATGTAGTCTTTCTTATATAATATAGGCAAGTAATAGGAGGTTTATATTTATGATTCAATATCGTTATGATACTCAACTTTTAATTGAAGGTGAAGATTTAGACGAAAATGCGATTACAGAATATTTCACTAATAATTTTAAAGGAGACTGTTTATTAGCAGTTGGTGATGATGAATTAATTAAGATTCATTATCATACTAATGAACCTTGGAAAGTATTAGAATATTGTCGTACTCTAGGTGAAATATATGATATCGTAGTTGAAGATATGGATAGACAATCAAGAGGTTTGAAAGGTTAAGCATAGTTAAGCTATGCTTTTCTTAATGTATATGGACTATTTATTAATAATTAGTATTGTTTTATTATTTATTGTAGTTGTTTTATTACTTTATGTTGCTTTTAAGAAGAATGATAATAAAGTTTATAATAAGGAACTAGAAGGTAATATTAAAGATATTTTAAATAGTAAAATCAAAGAAATTAATAATGATTTTAATAATTTTACAATTGGTGTTGGCAAACACTTAGATGGTAGAATTAACACTTTAACTAATAATTTAAATAATAAGTTAGATGATAGTTTTAAAGAAACTAAAACATCTTTTAATGAGATGTTAAAAAGTGTAGAAATTATTAAGGTTGCGCAAGATAACATTAATCATGTTAGTAATAATTTAAAAAACATCTTGTTAGATAAGAAAACCAGAGGTGTCTTTGGTGAGATGCAACTAGCTAATATTTTATATGATGTTTTTGGTAATACAGACATTTATGAATTACAAAAGACAATTGGTAGTGAAGGAGCTAAGGTAGATTGTTTATTGCATTCACCTGAACCTTTAGGAGATATTGCAATTGATAGTAAGTTTCCTTTAGAAAATTACCAAAAATTGGATAGTAGTTTAAATAACCTAGATAAAGAATACTATAGGAAGGCTTTTGTTAGAGATTGTAAGAAACATATTTTAGATATTAAGTCTAAATATATCATTAAAGGTGTAACTAGTGATAAAGCTATTATGTTTATACCTAGTGAAGCTATTTTTAGTTATATTGCTTCAGAAGCGACAGAAGTTATAGAAGAAGGTTATAAAAATAATGTTTGGATTACTTCACCTTCTACTTTAATGGCTTATTTAACTACATTGTATTCTTTATTAGAGAATATTAAGTATGAAAAAAATATTAATATTGTTGTCGAAAATATTAAGAAATTAAATGAAGAATTTAAACGTTTTAAAGAACGTTTTGATAATTTAACTAAAGATATAGATAAAGTTAGTAAAGATGTAAGTGATATAAGTATCACATCGAAAAAAATACAAACGAAATTTTCTAATATTGTAGAAGGAGAATTAAGTGATGATTAAAGATGAATATTATACTTTAAGTAATGGGGTTTTAATTCCTAAGATTGGGTTTGGTACATGGCAAGTTGCGTCTGGTGAAGAATGTTACAATAGTGTTTTAGCGGCTATTAATGCTGGTTATAAATCTATTGATACAGCTTATGCTTATGATAATGAAGTCTCTGTTGGTAAAGCTATTAAAGATAGTGGTGTTAAAAGAGAAGAGTTATTTATAACTACTAAATTACCTAGTGATATTAAGAATTATGATGATACAATTAAGTATTTTAATGAATCTTTAAAGAATCTAGGTTTAGATTATTTAGATTTATATTTAATTCATGCTCCTTGGCCATGGAGCAATGTTGGCTTAGATTGTACAGAAGGCAATATTGAAGCTTATAAAGCGATGATTGATTTATATAAAATGGGTAAGATTAGAAGTATTGGTGTTTCTAATTTCTTAGAAAGTGATGTTAATAGTTTAATTGAAGCTACTGGTTTTACTCCTCATGTTAATCAAATGCGTTATTTCATAGGTAATACTCAAGAACATTTATATAATTATTTTAATAAGCATAATATTTTAATTGAAGCTTATTCTCCACTTGGTACAGGCGGCATTTTAAACAATGAAATAATTAATAAGTTGGCTTTAAAATATAAAGTAACTCCTGCTCAACTTGCGATTAGATATTGTTTAGAAAAAGGCACACGTCCTTTACCAAAGAGTGTTCATGAAGAAAGAATTTTGGCTAATTTAGCTGTTGATTTTAAGATTAGTAATAGTGATCTTAAGATTTTAGATAAATTAGAAGTAGATCCTTCTTTAAAAAGAAAACTAAGAAGTTAAACTTACTTTAAAATATAACTTGCTTAGTGTATAATTAACTAAATTGGAGTTGATATTATGCCTAGTGTAGTACCTAAACATATAGCCATTATTTTAGATGGCAATGGTAGATGGGCAAAAAAAAGAATGATGCCACGTGTTTACGGGCATCGTCATGGTGCTTTTAATATTGAAAAGATTGCTAAATATGCTTCATCTTTAGGAGTAGAAGTTTTAAGTTTATATTGTTTTAGTACTGAAAATTGGCGTCGTCCTAATGATGAAGTTAATTATTTAATGAAATTGCCAATTAAGTATTTTAAACGTTATTATAATAAAATTGTTGATAATGATTATCGAATTTTATTTAGTGGTAGACGCACTTTAATTAGTGAAGAATTACTTAAAGATATTAATAATTTAGAAGAAAATACAAAGGACAAAAAAGGTTTAATTATTAATATTTGTTTTGATTATGGTAGTCAACAAGAAATTAGTGATGCTGTTTTAAAGATTCATCATGATTTATTAAAAGGTGTTATTAAAGAAGAAGATGTTACTCCTAATTTAATAAATCATTATATGTATCAAGATTTACCACTTGTTGATTTAATGATTAGAACTAGTGGGGAAGAAAGGTTATCTAATTTTATGTTGTGGCAAAATGCTTATAGTGAATTTTATTTTACGGATGTGTTATGGCCAGATTTTAATGAAGAAGAGTTGGATAAAGCTATTTTAGCTTATAATAAAAGAAATAGAAGATTTGGAGGTTTAAAAGATGAAACAAAGAACAATAACTAGTGTTTTATTAATAATTATCTTTTTGCCTTTAATTGTTGTTGAATCATTATTCCCTTTATTTCAAATAGCGGCTATTGTAATGGCTGTGATTGCTTCTTATGAAATGATTAGAATGTATGAAAAGGAAAAGCCTTTTCCTTTACCAATTAAAATAATAATTATATTTTGTACTTTGTTGCTTTATTTTTCGGTGATGACAGAGTGGAGCCCATCGACTATTCCAGCTGGTTATTTATCACTTTTTAATATTAAATTAGAGCTAATTTCTTCAATTATTTTAATTGCGGTCTTGTTATTTGGTTGTACTGTTTTTAGTAAAACCTTTAATGGTGCGGATGTTGGTAAAGCTTTAACAATTGTTATTTATGTTGGTCTTGGCTTTGGAGCGATTACTATCTTAAGATATTTAGGTAGAAGATATATTGTTTATTTATTCTTAATTACAGTTTTAACTGATGTGTTTGCTTATTTTACAGGCATGTTATTTGGCAAGCATAAGATGGCTCCTTTAATTAGTCCAAAAAAGACTTGGGAAGGGGCGATTGGTGGTTCGCTAATAGCTACTATAATAGGTTCTTGTTTCGCCATTTTTTATGGTTCAATCTTCCAAGATTTATTTGGGCCAATTAAAGATAATTTGCTATCTGATATAGTGAATTTAGAACAACTTGGGACAGTGTTTACCGTAATTATTTTAATCATGTTAACATTGTTTACATCTATTATTAGTCAAATAGGTGATTTAGTAGCTTCTCGTTTAAAGAGAACTTATGAGATAAAAGATTTTGGTTCTTGTTTCCCTGGCCATGGTGGTATTTTAGATCGTTTTGATAGTGTGTTATTCGCGTCAATGTTTATTTTATGTATCTTAAAGATTTTAAATTATTTATGGCCAGTAGTTAATGGTGTTATTGTATGAAAGATGTGATTATTTTAGGAGCTAGTGGTTCAATAGGTAGACAAACGATTGACATTATTTTAAATACTAAAAATGAATTTAGAATTGTTGGTATGTCACTAGGTCGTGATTTAAAATTAGCTCAAGAATTAGTTGATTTAGTAAAACCAGAAGTTATCACTTTAAGAGAAGGCGATATTAATTTTAATGGTCTTAAGTATTATGGTGATGAAGGTTTATTAAAATTAGCTAGTTATAAAACAAATAATGATACTATTTTAGTGAATGCTTTAGTAGGGAGTAGTGGATTGCTTCCTACTATTTATGCTATAAAAAGTAAAAAAAATATTGCTTTAGCTAATAAAGAAACTTTAGTAATGGCTGGCGATATTATTAATGCTTTAGTTAAAGAATATAAGGTAAATTTATTACCAATTGATAGTGAACATAGTGCTATTTTAGAATGCTTAAAAGGGGAAAAACTAGAAGATGTTAAAGATTTAATTATTACAGCTTCTGGTGGTTCTTTTAGAGATAAAAAAAGAGAAGAGTTAAAAGATGTAACTGTTAAAGAGGCTTTAGCACATCCAAACTGGCAAATGGGACCTAAAATAACTATTGATAGTGCAACTATGATGAATAAGGGTTTTGAGGTAATTGAGGCGCATCATTTATTTAATGTTCCTTATGATAAGATTAAGACTATTTTACATAAAGAAAGTATTGTTCATTCTTTAGTTATGTTTAATGATGGGGCAATTAAAGCTGAATTAGCAGTTAGTGACATGCGTATTCCTATCATGTATGCGTTAAGTTATCCTAAGCATGTTTTAAATAAAATAGAACCTTTAAATCTAGTGGGTTTAAATCTTCATTTTGAAGAGCTTAGTTATAAGCGCTATCCACTTTTGAAATTAGCTTATGAGATGGGTAAAAAGGGCTCTATTTATACAACAGTTTTAAATGCGGCTAATGAAGCGGCGGTTAATTTGTTTTTAAATAATAAGATTAAGTTTTTAGAAATAGAAGATATAATTTTTACATATACTAATAAAAATTATGATGAATATGAACTTAATATTGATAATATTTTGTATTTGGATAAAATGATAAAGACAGACATTTTTAAGAAATATGGTGATAAATAGTGATACTAGCTCTTAGTGGCTTCCCTTTAATTTTAGTTTCAATTATAGCTTTAATTTTTATTATTGGTTTAATTGTTGTTTTACATGAATTAGGGCATTTTTTAGTAGCGAGGAAGTCAAAAATTAAGTGTTATGAATTTTCGATAGGGATGGGACCGGCTATTTATAAAAAACAAGGAAAAGAAACTTTGTTTTGTGTTAGAGCGATTCCTATTGGTGGTTATGTTTCTATGGCCGGGGAAATTCAAATTGAGAGTTTAATTAAAAAAGATGATAAGATTGGCTATGATTTAGATGGTAATAATATTTCTAAGATTAGTTTAAATGAGAATGTTTATACCCCTTATAATGGTAAGGTAGTTGATTATGATTTTAAGGGTGAAAATGATAATCCATTATATCTTAATTTAATTAGTGAAGATGGCACGTTTAGTTCTTATAATTTAATGCCTAATACTAAGGTCTATTTAAGTAAGAACTCTAGTGTTGAGATTGTTCCTTATAAGGACACTTTTGATTCTAAGAGTTTATTAAAGAGGTTTTTAACGCTTTTTGCGGGACCTTTTATGAACTTTGTTTTAGCTATTTTATTATATTTTATTTATTTTTGTTGTATAGGAGTTCCTAATTTAGATAGTAATGTAATTGGCAGTGTTAATTATGGTTATTCAGCTTATAATGTTTTAAAACCAGGGGATACTATTTTAGCTATTGAAGGTAAAGAAGTATCTTCATGGGAAGAATTTCAAGTTGAGTTAGATGAATATAATGCTAGTTATCCTACTGATGTAAATTTAACGATTTTAAGGGATGATGAAGAGTTAGAAGTTAATTTACCATATAGTATTGTCATTAATTCTATTGGTTTGTCTAACTTAGAAACTAATGATTATACTTATCCAGAAGGATTAGAATACGGCGCTATTGTTGGTAATGTAGCCCTACGTTATAAAAATGCCAATGATGATTTGTTATATCCTTTAAGTAGTGGTGATGTTATTACTAAAATGTTAGTAAAGCCTTATTTAGATAGTAATATTATTTTAGATGGCACTTTATATGAAATAAATAGTTTTAGTGATATCGTAAATGTTTTAAAAGATGTTGATGTTGCGGATATTTATTTTGAATATTATTCTTTAGAAAAGGCTAAAGTTGATGAAAATCCTTATGTTAGTATTGAGGAATCTAGCCCTTTAGTTAGTTGGAGTAATGAGACATTAGATAACCAAAGAGTAGAAAAAATAGCTATTTATATGGGTGTTTCTCCCGTTTATCATTTTAGTTTAGGCAGAGTTTTAAAAGAAACTTTTACAAGTTTTTGGAGCGATTTTACTTTGATTTTTAGAACTTTAAAACTATTAATTGCGCCTAGCGGTATTAGACAAGTAGGAGTATCTGATTTGTCTAGTGTGGTTGGTATTTTTGGTATGATAGAAGATATTATTGTTGGTGGTTTTTTACCTTTAATAGCTTTTACAGCGATGTTATCTATTAATATTGGTATTGTAAATTTATTACCTATTCCAGCTTTAGATGGCGGTAGAATTGTCTTTTTAGGTTATGAATTAATAACGAGAAGAAAGCCAAACAAGAAGTTTGAATTAATTTTAAATAATGTATTTTTTATCTTACTTATGATATTATTTATTTATGTAACATTTAATGATGTTATGAGATTGACTTTTATATTAGGTGGAGGTAAGTTTTTATGAAAGTTTTAGTTACTGGTGGGGCTGGCTACATTGGTAGTCATACAACTGTAAGTTTAATTGAAAATGGTTTTGATGTTGTAGTTGTTGATAATTTTTCTAATTCAAAAGAAAAGGTGTTAGAGCGACTAAAAACTATTACCAATAAAGAAATCAAATGTTATAAAGTTGATTGTTGTGACTATGAAGAGCTAAGAAAAGTATTTGTAAATGAACAAATTGATGCGGTAATTCATTTTGCTGGTTATAAGGCTGTTGGTGAAAGTGTTAGATTACCATTAATGTATTATCAAAACAATTTAGATTCTTTATTAACAACAGTTAAGTTAATGTTAGAATTTAAAGTTAATAATTTAGTATTTTCATCATCTGCCACTGTATATGGTAAACCTAAGAGTGTGCCAATTTATGAGGATTTTCCTTTAAGTGTAACTAACCCTTATGGTAGAACTAAATTAATGATTGAAGAGATTTTAGCGGATGTTACAAAAGCTAATTCTTTCTTTAAAGTAGCTATTTTACGTTATTTTAATCCAATAGGTGCCCATGAATCTGGTTTACTTGGTGAAGATCCTGAAGGTATTCCTAATAATTTAATGCCATATATTACGCAAGTTTGTATTGGTAAATTACCAAAAATTAATGTATTTGGTAATGATTATGATACTATTGATGGTACAGGGGTTAGAGATTATATTCATGTTATGGATTTAGCTTATGGTCATGTTTTAGCTTTAAATAAATTAAGTTCTAGTAAAGACAATTATTTAGTTTATAATTTAGGTACTGGTAAGGGGACTTCTGTTTTAGAGCTTATTAATGCTATGCAAGAAGTCGTTAATAAACCTATTCCTTATGAAATAGTTGAAAGAAGACCTGGTGATATTGATTGTTGTTACGCTAATTGTGATAAAGCATTTAATGAACTTGGTTTTAAGGCAAAGTATAATATTCATGATATGTGTGAAACAAGTTGGAATTTCCAAGTTAAAAATCCAAAGGGTATTTTATAAGCAGTTAAGTGTAACTGCTTTTTTATTATGTAAAATAAAACCGCTTTCATATCCTTCTTAACTGAAAATAAAGCGTTTTCAATTTTGAATTTGACTATTAATAATATATAATAACACTGCGTTAAAAAATATTTCGGAGGATTATATGGAAGAAAAAGTATTAACAGCAGAAGAAGAAGTTAATGGCTTAGTTGAAAAAGCCTTAAAAGCTTTAGATGCTTATGCAAACTATACACAAGAACAAGTTGATTATATTGTGGCAAAATGTAGTGTTGCGGCCTTAGATCAACATGGTACTTTAGCTAAAGCTGCCATCGATGAAACAGGTCGTGGTGTTTTTGAAGATAAAGCTACTAAAAATTTATTTGCTTGTGAATATGTTACTCATAATATGAAACGTACTAAAACAGTAGGCGTTATTCATGAAGATGATGTTACTGGTATTACAGAAATTGCTGAACCTGTAGGGGTTGTTGCTGGTATCACTCCAGTTACTAATCCAACTTCAACAGCTATTTTTAAATCATTAATTTGTTTGAAAACTCGTAATCCAATTATTTTTGCTTTCCATCCAGGTGCTCAAAAATCAAGTGCTCTAGCTGCTAAGGTTGTTTATGATGCGGCGATTGCGGCTGGTGCGCCTAAAGATTGTATTCAATGGATTGAACATCCTTCAATGGAAGCTACTTCAGCTTTAATGAATCATCCAGGTGTATCTACAATTTTAGCTACTGGTGGTAATGCTATGGTTAAGGCTGCTTATTCATGTGGTAAACCTGCTTTAGGTGTAGGTGCGGGTAACGTTCCTGCTTATGTAGAAAAAACATGTGATATTAGACAAGCAGTTAATGATATCGTAATGTCAAAAGCTTTTGATAATGGTATGATTTGTGCTTCTGAACAAGCTGCTATTATTGATAGTGAAATTTATGATGAAACAGTTAAAACATTTAAAGAATATCATGCATACTTCGTTAATAAAGAAGAAAAGAAGAAACTTGAAAAATTCATGTTTGGTGTTTCTAGTAAAGAAGATAAACCAAATGCACGTTTAAATTCAGCTATTGCTGGTAAATCTACAACTTGGATTGCTGAACAAGCAGGCTTTAGTGTTCCTGAACATACATCAATTATTTGTGTTGAATGCAGTAAAGTTGGGGTAGATGAACCATTAACTAGAGAAAAATTAAGTCCAGTTTTAGCGGTATTAAAAGCTAAAGATACTGAAGATGGTATTAATTTATCTAAACAAATGGTGGAATTTAATGGTCTAGGTCATAGTGCCGCTATCCATACAAAAGATCAAAAATTAGCTGATAGGTTTGGTGATATTATCCCAGCTATTAGAATTATTTGGAACTCACCTTCAACATTTGGTGGTATTGGTAATGTATACAACTCATTCATTCCATCTTTAACATTAGGTTGTGGTTCTTATGGTCATAACTCAGTTGGTGGTAACGTTAGTGCTATTAACTTATTAAACATTAAGAAAGTAGGTAGACGTAGAAATAATATGCAATGGTTTAAGATTCCTTCAAAAATTTATTTCGAACGTGATTCAATCGAATATCTTCATCAAATGAAAGAAATGACTAAAGTAATGATTATTACTGACCGTTCAATGGTTGATTTAGGTTTCTTAAAGAAAGTAACTGATCAATTAGAATTACGTCATCCAAAAGTTCCTTATTCAATTTTCTGTGATGTTGAACCAGATCCATCTTTAGAAACAGTTCAAAAAGGTGTTGAATTAATGCGTTCATTTGAACCAGATTGTATCATCGCTTTAGGTGGTGGTTCAGCTATGGATGCGGCTAAAGGTATGTGGTTATTCTATGAACATCCAGAAGTTAACTTCAATGATTTAAAACAAAAATTTATGGATATTAGAAAACGTGCTTTCCAATACCCTGAATTAGGTCATAAAGCTAAATTAGTATGTATCCCTACAACTTCAGGTACTGGTAGTGAAGTTACACCATTTGCGGTTATTACTGACAAAGTTAACCACATTAAATATCCACTTGCTGACTACGCTTTAACACCAACAGTAGCTATCTTAGATCCAGCTTTAACATATAGCTTACCTAAATCAGTTACAGCTGATACTGGTATGGATGTTTTAACACACGCCACTGAAGCATTTGTTTCAACTATGGCTAATGATTTTACTGATGGTTTATGTAAACAAGCTATTAAAATGGTATTTACTTATTTAGAAAGATCATATAATAACGGCGCTAATGACCCTGAAGCTAGAGAAAAAATGCACAATGCATCTTGTATAGCAGGTATGGCATTCGCTAATGCCTTCTTAGGTATGAACCACTCAATGGCTCATAAAATTGGTGGTGAATTCCATGTTCCACATGGTCGTGCTAATGCTATTTTATTACCATTTACAATTAGATATAACGGTCAATTACCTGAAAAATTATCTACATGGCCAAAATACAATAAGTATGATGCTGGTAAACGTTATCAAGAATTAGCTGCCTTATTAGATTTACCTTGTTCAACAGTTGAAGAAGGTGTTGAATCTTATGCTAAAGCTTGTGGTGAACTTGGTATGCGTCTTGGCATTAAGATGAACTTCAAATCTCAAGGTTTAGACGAACAAGAATACTTAGCTAACATTGAAAAATTAGCTTACTTAGCTTATGAAGACCAATGTAGCCCAGTTAACCCTCGTGTACCGATGGTTGAAGATATGAAAGAAATCTTAAAACAAGCTTATTATTCTGAAGAATTTGTAAATAAAAATTAATAATAAATAAAAGGCATTTATAGCTCTACATAGCTAAATTAAATGCCTTTTTAATTTTATTGAGGCCAAAAATAGCTTTAATAAGCTATTTATATTGGTTTTTTGATTTGATAAAAAAAGATAAAAAAACTATAAAATTATTAGCTTTTATGATATCATTTACTTGAGGTGAAATTATGCTTACAAATAAACAAATTCAAAAATTAAAAAGTTTAGCTCATCCTCTTCGTCCTGTTTTGCAAATTGGTAAAAATGGTTTTCATGAGGATTTAATAAATGATATTTTAAACTATTTAAATAAACATGAATTAATGAAAGTATCAATCTTAAAAAACTTTATTTTTAATGAATACGAAGCTAAAGAATGGTTTAAAGAAGCTGGCATTACTTATGTTAGTAAAATTGGTAGAGTCTTAATTTTATATAAATATTCTTCAAATATTAGTAACCATGTATTAGAAAACTAGGTGTTAAGATATGAAAAGATTTATTTTAGTTGATGGCAACTCTTTAATGTATAGAGCTTATTATGGCATGCAACGAGTAATGACCAATTCTAAAGGATTACCCACTAATGCTATTTATGCTTTTGCAAGAATGATGAATCATCTATGTGATAGTGAATACGATGCAATTTTGGTGGCTTTTGATGCTGGTAAAGTTACCTTTAGACATGAAATTATGCAAGATTATAAAGCGGGTAGAGCGCCAATGCCTAATGAAATGCGAGCTCAAATTGCTTATATTAAAGAATTTTTAGACTTAAAAAGAATTAAAAGATATGAAATTCCTTTATATGAAGCAGATGATATAATTGGTTCAATGGCTAATAAAGCTAAAAAAGATGGTTTTCATGTAGATATTTATTCATCAGATCGCGATTTGTTACAACTTATTGATGATGATATTTGTGTGCACATGACCAAAAAAGGTATGACAGAATTAGAAGATTTTGATAAAGCTCATTTTAAGGAAGTTTATGATTTAGATGTTAGTCAATTTGTTGATTTAAAAGCTTTAATGGGTGATAAATCAGATAATTTAATTGGTGTTCCTGGTATTGGTGAGAAAAAAGCAATTAAATATTTAAAAGAATATCATAGTTTAGTAAATTTATTAGAAAATGTCGATAATATTAAAGGTAAAGATCAAGAACGTTTTTTAGAATATAAAGATGTAGCTTTAAAGTGTAAAGAAATGGCAACTATTTTAAAAGAAGCTCCTATTGAATTAGAAGTTTCTGATTGTCTTAAAAAAGAAGAAAATATAGAATTATTACACAAATTTTATCAAGATTTAGAATTTCATTCTTTCTTAAAAGAGACTAAGAAAAAAGATGTTGATGTTAGCTATGAAATTATTACTAATGAAGAGAGATTAAAAGATGTTTTAATTCCTAAAAGCTATATTGTAATTGAAAATAGTGATAGTAATTATCATAAAGCTTATATAATTGCCCTTGGTATTGTCAATGAAAAAGGTAATTTTATTATTGAGGCAAGTTTATTTAAAAGTTTAGTTTTAAAGGAATATTTAGAAAATAATAATGATAAAATTGTTTATGATTATAAAAGAATGTTTGTTTCTTTAAAACATTTTGATATTAATGTTAAAGGTGTAGCTTTTGATTTATATTTAGCAGCTTATATTTTAAATTCAAAAGTTACTAAAAATGAATTTAAAGTAGTTTGTGATTATTTCTTGCCAACAGACATTAAATATGATGAAGAAATTTATGGCAAAGGTGCTAAAAGGAAAGTTCCTACTAAAGAAATTATTTATCCAAATATTATTTTAAAGGCTTTAGGTTTGAAAGAGGCTTATCCATTAGCTTACAATAAGCTTTTAGAAACTGAACAATTAGAACTTTTAACTAATATAGAAATACCATTAAGTTATACACTTGGTAAGATGGAATATAATGGTTTAAAAGTTGATTTAGAAGAGTTAAATAATCAAGATTTAAAATTAAGTGCCAATATTAAAGAACTAGAAGAAAAAATTTATGGTTATGCTAAACAAGAATTTAATATATCTTCGCCTAAACAATTGGCGGAAGTTTTATTTGTTAATATGGCTTTGCCGTACCCTAAGAGTAGTAAAAAAGGATACTCAACCGATATTTCTATTTTAGAAGCGATTAAGGAAGTGCACCCAATTATTCCTTTAATTATCGATTATAGGCAAAACACAAAATTATATAGTACTTATATTAAGGGTTTAAGGGAACAAATCTTTAATGATGGTAAAGTTCACACTATTTTCTGCCAAGCAATCACTGAAACAGGTAGATTGTCTAGCGTAGAACCTAATTTACAAAATATTCCGATTAGAACACCTTTAGGTCATTTAATTAGAAAAATATTTATTCCAGATCATAATGATGAAATCATGTTTTCAGCTGATTATTCACAAATAGAATTAAGAGTATTAGCTGCTTTAGCAAATGTTAAACATTTTATTAATGCTTTTAATAATAATGAAGATATTCATGCAAGTACAGCTAGAGAAATCTTTAACCATGATGATATTACACCTTTAGAAAGAAGGAAAGCTAAAGCTGTAAACTTTGGCATTGTTTATGGCATTAGTGCTTATGGTTTAGCCCAAGATATTGATGTTTCTAGTTATGAAGCTAAAGAATTTATTGATCGTTATAATGAAATTAATCCTGAAATTAATCTTTATATGGCCAAAGTCTTAGCATTTTGTAAAGAAAATGGTTATGTAAAAACCATCTTCAATCGTAGGCGCTATATTCCGGAAATTAATAGTAGTAATTTTATGGAAAGAGAGTACGCTAAAAGAATGGCGATGAATGCTCCTATTCAGGGTAGTGCAGCCGATATTATTAAAATTGCTATGATTAATATTGATAAAGCTTTAGAAGAAGGACGTTTTAAAAGTAAAATGCTTGTTCAAGTTCATGATGAACTAGTGTTTGATGTTTATGAAGATGAATTAGAAAGTTTAAAAGAATTAGTAATATCAAAGATGAATAATGCGGTTAAATTAATTGTTCCTTTAGAAGTAGGCACTGGAACTGGTAAGAATTGGTATGAATTAAAGTAGGTGATTTTTGTGTTAGATGTAATTAAAAATAGACGCTCAGTTCGCAAATTTAAGGATGAAGAAATTAAAAAAGAACTTTTATTAGATTTAGTGGAAGCAGGTTTTATGGCCCCTTCAGCTAGAGCTCAACAAAGTAGTGCTTTTGTTATAGTAGATGATAAGGAAGTACTTAACAAATTAAAAGAAGTATCACCAGGTGCGCATGTTTTAGAAGGGGCAAAGGCTGCGATTGTTGTTTTTTGTTTAGATGTAGATAAACTTCTAACTAAAGAAATGGTTTTAGAAGATTTAGGTGCAACTACTCAAAACATTTTATTAGAAGCCACTAGTTTAGGTATTGGTTCTTGTTGGATTGGGATTGCTCCTATCGCAGATAGAATGAAAAAAGCTAAAGAAATTTTAAATATTAAAAATGGTTTTGTTTTTTCTATCATCGCTTTAGGTTATCCTTTAGAAGCCGATGCTTTTTATCAAAAAGATAAGATTAAAAAAGAATTAATTTATTGGAATAAGGTGGAATAATGCCTGAACTTGCAGAAGTTGAAACGGTTAGAAAAGTTTTAGAAACAGAACTTATTGGTTTAAAAATTAAGAAAATAGATTTGTTATATGAACCTATTTTTGAAAATAAAGAATACTTAAATAACCTTCTTGATAATGAAATAACTTCTATTTTAAGAAAAGGTAAATATTTAATCTTTTGTTTTAAAAATGGTTACATGTTATCGCATTTAAGAATGGAAGGTAAATATTTTTATGTTGAAGAAAATTATCCTTTAAATAAACACATGCATGTCATATTTTATTTAAGTAATAACCAAAAACTTATTTATCAAGATGTTAGAAAATTTGGTAGAATGCATTATTATGACACACTAGAAGCTTTAGAAAAAGATTTAAAAATAGGAGTAGACGCTAATTTGGCTTTACCATATTTAGATGAATTATATTTAAAATTAAAGAATGTTAGCAAACCTATAAAAAGCTTACTTTTAGACCAAAGTTTTGTTGCTGGTATTGGCAATATATATGCTGATGAAATATTATATGAAGCTAAAATTATGCCTAATATTAAAAGTAAAGAATTAAATAAAGAAGATTTAAAGCACATTTTAGAAGCAAGTAAAGCTATTTTGGATAAAGCTATTTTATATAAAGGCACAACAATTAGAAGTTATACTTCTAGTTTAGGGGTAAGTGGTAGCTATCAAAATTTTTTAAATGTTCATACTAAGGAACAAGATCCTAATGGCAACATTGTCTTAAAAATGAAAATAGATGGTAGAACAACTTATTATAGCCCAGTTAGACAATTTAATAATAAATTTGTGGTTGGTTTAACGGGTTCTATTGCCAGCGGTAAGTCAAATGTTAAAAAGGAACTTGTTTCTTTTGGTTTTAAGACTTTTGATAGTGATTTAGTTGTTAAAGAAGCTTATCATGATGAAGAAATCTTAAATAAGCTACGTTTAGCCTTTAAAGAATGTCAAAAAGGTGCTACAATAGATAAAAAGCTTCTTGCGACTATTATTTTTAATAATCAAGAAAAAAGACAAATATTAAATAATATAATTCATCCTTATGTCATTGATAAAATGGAAGAATTTATAAAAAATAATAATCTTGTCTTTTTAGATATTCCTTTATTATATGAATGCAATTTAGAAAAATATATGGATGCAATCATTTTATGTTATTTACCATTAGACTTGGAAATTGAAAGATTAATGTTAAGAGATAACATTAGTAAAGAAGAAGCCTTATTAAAAATAAATAGTCAATTGAGTTTAGAAATTAAAAGAGAAAAAACTAATTATATAGTTGATACTAGTTTAGATTTTAAAACAACTAGAAAAAACTTAATCAAAGTATTGGAGGAATTATTTTATGGCTTTTATTTATGAAACTAATGAAAATGATCAATATGATGTTTTTAAAACTCATTATTATAAAGCTTCATATGATCAAATTAAACAAGCAGTTTTAGACTGGGCTAATAATAAAAATTATCAATTAGTTTCTTGGGATGATGATTTTAATGAAGGCTCATTTGTCTTACCACATATGAATTTAACTGTTAAAATTATTATGCAAAACCCAAGAGAAACAAGTATTGATCTTTTCATAGAATCTACTTATTTATTTGGCAGCAAGAAAAAGTCAGTAGCCTTATTTATGGAAATATATGATATGTTAGCTAATAAATTTGAATTTAAGGGTTTAGGTTTACATGCATAATTTGATAATAACTAGTCGTTTTAATTTAAGCAATGATGATTTAAATTGTCTCAACTTGTTATATTTACCTTTAATTGGTAGTGAAGCTACTTTTTTATACACTTTCTTACATAGTTTATTAAATAAGAATGACTTAGTTTGTGATAAGCTTTCAGTTGATGATTTATTAGAAATCTTAGGTTGGCGTTTAAAAAAATATCGTGACGCTATTTCTAAATTAGAAGCTATTAATTTAATAAATACTTATAATAAAGAAGAAGAAATTATAATTTTATTATTAGCTCCTTTGACTCCTAAGAATTTTTTAAGTGACTCTAATTATGGAACTTATTTAAATGGGCAAGTTAGAGAAGAAATCTATGAATTTTTAGCTTCTAAATTTATATTAAAACCACTAAGTTTAGAAGGCTTTAAAAACGTTAGTAAAACTTTTGATGAAGTTTTTAAATATGAAGTTTATGAAGGTGTAAAAAGTGATAATAATCTTTATTTAGGTAAAAAGCCTAATAAAGGTTCTATTATTAACAATTATAATTTTGATATTGATTTATTCTTAGAAAATATTAATAAAGAATATTTACCGGAAATTATTTCTAATGATTTAAAAAAGAAGATTATTGCCGTCGCTTATGCATATGGGTTCTTGTTAGAACAAATGGTTAATTTATATAATGATTCTATAACTGAAAACAAAGAATTTAATTTCGAATTATTTAAGAAAAATGCCGCTAAACTATACACTTATTTGACCAATAAGAAACATCCAACTCTAGAAGTAAAAGAAGATGATGATGTTATTTTATTCTTAGATAATGTTAGTGCAGAAGAATTATTGGATAATTTAATTGATGGTGATTATTTAGAAGCGCCTTATTTGAAGAAAGTGTTAGAATTATATGAAAATCTTAATCTCCCACGAGGAGTTATAAACGCTATGATTATGTATGTTTATAATGAAAAAGGTAATATTCCAACTTTAAATTATTTTAAGAAAGTGGCGGATTCTTGGTTTGATAAAGGTATTCTTACTACATCTGATGCCCTAAAATTTATGTTACAAGGTGAAGTTAAAGAAGAAAGTGTTTCTTATAAGTCAAAGAAAAATAAGAAAGTAGACCAAAGTAAATTAGAAGATTGGCAAAAAGATTACTTTGAAAATATGATGAAAGAGCTTGATAATAATGAAAAAGCTTAATTTTAATGATAATAATAGTTTTGATTTAAATAAAGTAATTAAAGAAATCGAAAATAGCCCTTATTTAACTAGAATAAAAGTGGATATGAATAATTTAAATGAATGCTTACTTTTAATCGAAGAAAAAAACAATTGTTTAAATTGTAAAGGTTTAAAAGAATGCAAAAACCATCAAAAGGGTTATTGTTACGACTATAATGAAGAATTTTATTTAAAAAGATGTAAATATAAAGCTTTATATGATGAAAAAAATAAAAACAATTCATTAATTAAAACTCTTTATATGCCGCAAATGATAAGAGAAGCCAATTTAGCAGAATATCAAATCATTAATGCTGAAAGAAGTAAAATTTTAAAAGCAGTAAATGACTTTATTCTTAATTTTAAAGAAGACAATTTCCAAAAAGGGCTTTATATTCATGGCTCTTATCAAAGTGGTAAAACTTATATTTTAGGTGCGTTAGCCAATGAATTAGCTAAAAGAAATATCGAATCATTAATTATTTATTTTCCAGATTTAATAAGAGAATTAAAAAATGCCCTCTCTACCCCTCGGTTTGAAGAAATCATTAATATGTTAAAAGAAATTCCTGTTTTAATAATTGATGATATAGGTAGTGAAACAATGACGACATGGGTAAGAGATGAAATATTAGGTCCAATTTTAAACTATCGTTATTCAGATAAAAAGCCAGTGTTTTTCTCTTCTAATTTAAATATAGAAAATTTACGTGACCACTTAATATTAAGTGGTGATGCCGTAGAGAATACGAAAGCTTTACGCATTATAACTAGAATTATGGGTCTTGCCACCCCAGTTACAAGTGGTGAAAAATATAGGAGTTAATTATGGAAGAAAAAATTATTGTTCGTTATGATAAAAGTCATCTAGCCAAGTTATCGTTTTTAGATGATAAATTAAAGATGTATTACGAACGTCTAAAAAATTATATTTTAAGTTTTGCAAAAGTAAAATGTATGACATCTTGGGAATATGATAGATTATATCAAGGTCGTACTAATTTAGTCAAATTACAAGTTAGAGGTAAAACTTTAAGAGTATATTTAGCTTTAGATTTAACTGATGTTGATTCTAAATATAATGTTATTGATGTAAGTGATATTAAAAAATATCAAGATACAAAAGTATTATTAAAATTAAAAGGTCCACGTTCATTTAAACATGCCATGGAATTAGTAGATGTAGTAATGGCTAAACATAACATTCTTTTCAAAGAAGAAGTAGAAGAATCTTATCATAATGAAATTAAAAGAAGAAGTTTAGAAGAATTATTAGCCTTAGAATTAGTAAAACCAGTATATGGTAAACCTGGTGATAAGGTTGTTGAGTTTAAAGAATATGATGATGCTGAATTAGAAGAAGATGCTGAATTAGAAGAAGATGAAGTACTAGATTCTAAATTAAGCTATGATGTCGTTGGCTATAAGAAAGAAAATGTTTCAAGATTATTAAGAACTTATATTAATCTAGATACTTTATGTGAAAACTTTAATGCTAATGAAGTAATTAATTTAGATTCTTTAAAACAAAAAGGCTTAATTAAAAATGATATTTTATATGTTAAAGTTTTAGGTAGAGGTATGCTTACTAAACCATTACATATTGAATTAAATGAATATTCTAAAGAAGCATTATTAAAAATAAATAATTATAAATAAACAATAAGCATTTGTAAAAGTTACTAATACTCTTACAAATGCTTTTTTAAAAAAAATTTTTTTTACATAATTAAGGAAAAGGAGTATAATATAGTTAGGAGAAACGTATGAAATTTGAATATGAAAAGAAAGGAGGACAAAAAACAACGGGATTACTATCTAAAAAACTAAATATAAATATAGAAAGGAAATAAAAGTAAAAAATATGAGAAGAGTTTATGGTCTAATATTATTCTTTTTAATAACACTTACACTTGTAGGCTGTGTAGATGAGGAAGTTATATATAATATAGGTGATAAAGTAACTATAGATGGTATTAATTATGAATTAGTGAGCATAGATGAACTAGGAGTAAGGAGTGCGACAAATAATTTTAATGAAGATGGAACATTTAAAGAAATAGATGAAAGTAAATTATATCGTAAAAATGATGATATGGTTGGTTTCTTACATCAATTCTATTATTATGATATGATTAATTATGATAACTATCCAGTATTAACAGTTGAGAATATTCAGAATGATTATCGAAATATGCGTCTTAAAGATGAGTATCCTTTAGAAGGAGAACCTGGTGGTGTTTTCAATAATCTAGATCATTTTCCTGTTGATGACCAAAGATTAGTAGCTAATTTCAATGATTTTTATCCTTCAGAAGCTTTTTATGTTGATGAAAATGGGTTAGCTCAAAATTATAAATATTATTTTTCAGTAACACATTATATTGATGCGATTGCAAAAGCAGTTAGTGATAATGTGTTTGTAGTTAGAGGTTATGATAAAGAAAATGTGAAAGAAGAAGTTACTATTCCCGTCAAATTGGTGAATATGATGTGGTGGCGATAGCTTATAAAGCTTTAGAAAATGCCCCAATGACAAGTTTAACAATTGAGGCTGGAGCTTTAATGCTTTATTATCCATATTCAATTTCTAATTGTCCTAATTTAAAAAAATTAAGTATAGAAAATCCAATGCTAATGCCAGCGGCTCTTTCACACATGGCATTAGATGAACTTATAATTAGTAGTAATGATTGTGAACCAAAGGTTGGTTATTTTGAAAATTCTAGTTTTTATGCAATGGATGCGTCATTTTATGATTTATATGTTGAATCATTAAAGCTTATACCTTTATCATCTGTAAATACAAGAACTTATTGTGCAATTCATCAATCTAATTTTGAAGAATTTGCTGGTAGTGGCGTAGGAACAAGTTTTAATTTAATATTTACAGATTGTGAAATATATGAAAACAACATTAGTTTTGAAGGTGGCTCAAGGTTTGGTTACAACTTTGCAACGATCAATAAAAAATTTATTTATAATAATATTCCTATTGGTGTTAATTACGACAACGATACTTTAGATTCAGTTGGTACAATTTTAGATAAAATTCCTAAAAGTTTTTATCAAGTTATCAACTATCCGTTAACATCAACATACTTTCCTTTAATAAAAGAGGGTGTTTGCTATTCTAAGTATATGGATATGATGCTTACTTTAGGCAAAAAGACTAATACTAATCAAACTATTATTTTTGATTGATAGTAATTTTAATTCACAAGATGATACAATAACTTATTATGTTGAAGATAATTTTATTAAAGCTAAACTTCATAATTATAAATATTATGTTAAAAAAGACAATTATATTTTAGACGAAAGTAAAGATGTAGTATTAACATTATTAGAAATAAATCCTAATAATACTTATATTGTTAGTGATGGGGCAATTCTTTATGCACATTCATAAATAAAAGGCATTTATAAAGCTGTTTAAAGGCTTATAAATGCCTTTTTGAATATTGTTTTTAAATTTACGTTTTTTTTGAATTAAATTCGTTAAAAACAAAAATATAAAAATTATATTCAAACGGAATAAAATAATTTATTTAAATTATTGAAAAAGGTGTTGTGGGGGGGTATAATTAAATTAAAGAAAGGATCTGATGATATGAAAACTAATTATAAGAAGTTATTATTGTTGTTTAGCTTTTTCTTGTTTATTTTCTTTATAGTTGGTTTTAGTTTAATAAGTGTCGTTGGTTATAATAGTTATGCTAAAAGCAATAAACTTTTAGCGATTGTTGAAGATAGTGAGAATGTAGATTTTGAAACTGGTTATGTTTATGAAAATAATTATTCGATTTTAAGTGAAAATTCTATATTTAAAATGTCATTTGATAATATTATTGTTACTAGTGAAGTGGTAGTTGGTAATGAAACTATTAATTTAGAAGATGATACTTTATATGTTACTGATTTATTTTATAACGCATTTAAAAGTGGTGTTTTTAAAGGTGATTTAGAAGCAGCTTATAAAAATAATAAAAGTGAGATTATTAACGCTCCTTTGAATAAAGATTATCTTAATAAGATAATTTTAAAAATGGAAGATGGCGTGATTGGCTATTTAAATTTAAAATTAGTTGTTTTAGAAACAAATTATCAAAATTATTTAAATGATGATGGTTTTGTTACTAATTTAAATTATTATTTAATGCCTTATATGACTGCTAAAACTTTATTTAAATTAAGGAATAATAATGATTTTATGTTCTTAAATGGTGTTTTAGTTTATTCTTTCCCATTTAATAATTATAATGGTGCTTCATTTGCTAGCAATAATATTTATGCTAATGATGCATATTTAAAAGATTGTTTGAATTTTGATGAAAAAAACATTACTTCCTTAGAAAATGGTACGATAATTCCTATATTATTAAAAGGTAATGCAAAGAATAATTTTAGTGTATCATTATATTATAAGCAGCTTGGTTTTGTTTGTGATACTAATTATTTTGTAGTTGTTAGTAAAGATATGCTTAATAATATAAAGAATCACTTTAATTATGATTCTATTTTAGAAAGTGAATCACCAACTAATAAGGTTAAGATATTTCAAATTAATGAAGAAAATGTCAAAATGGCTTTAAATAATGATGTTAATTTTGTTTTAAGAGATGAATATAGTAGTTTTAATAACTTTAATAATATTTTAAAAATAGTTTATTTATCTTTAGCTATGGTGGCTTTAGCTTCACTTGGCATTGAGATATTTGTTTTTAGGAAAAGCTTTGGTAGTGAATTAGTTCTAACAAAAATTAATGTGTTTAGTATATTAGGAATATTAGTTATTGCTAGTTTAATGAGTTATTTAATTTTAGTATTAATATTTTAAGCTTATTTATTGACAATTTTAAAAAAATGTTTAAAATTAGTAATGTAAAAATTGATGATAAAGGATACGATTTATAGTTGATTCTTTAAAGCGAGGTAGAATGGTGAAAGCTACTATGATAGACTATAAGTTACTCCCTTTTTAGATAGTAGATAAAAACTACTCGTTAACTACGTTACAGTTTTAAGGGTTAGAACATATGTTCTAAAAGTAAGGTGGTACCGCGTATATTGACGTCCTTTTTGAGGGCGTTTTTTTTATCATCAGATGGAGGTAAATTATGATTAAAGTAACTTTAAAAGATGGCAAAATAATTGAAGTATTAGAAAATGAGAAAGTAATTAAAGTTGTAAAAGACATTTCGCCAAGTTTAGCTAAACAAAGCGTAGCTTGTAAGCTTGATGGCGTTTTAGCAGATTTAAGTACAGTTTTAACGAAAGATGTTAATTTAGAAATTATCACAACTAGTGATAAAGAAGCTTTAGAAATTTTAAATCATAGCTGTGCGCATTTATTAGCAGAAGCTTGCAAAAGGTTATATAAAAATGTAAGTTATGGAGTTGGCCCAGCTATTGAAGAAGGTTTCTATTATGATATGGCTTTACCTAAACAAATTACTTTAGAAGATCTTCCTAAAATTGAAGAAGAAATGAAGAAAATTGTTAAGGAAAATGAACCTATTATTCATGAAGTAGTAACTAAAGAAGAAGCTTTAGATTTATTTAAAAATGATAAATATAAAACAGAAATCATTAACGAAATTGAAGATAGTCATGTATCAGTTTATAAACAAGGTGAATATGCTGATTTATGTAGAGGTCCACATGTTATTTCAACAGGTGTTTTAAAACATTTTAAATTATTAAATGTAGCTGGTGCTTATTGGCGTGGTGATTCTAATAATGAAATGTTGACACGTGTTTATGGTATTTGTTTCTTTACTAAAGAGGAATTAGATAATTACTTAAAATTAGTAGAAGAACGTAAACTTAGAGATCATCGTAAGATTGGTAAAGATTTAGATTTATTTATGATTTCTGAATATGGTCCAGGGTTCCCATTCTGGTTACCAAAAGGTATGTTATTAAAGAATGCCTTAGTTGATTTTTGGATGGATATTCATACTAAAGCTGGTTATCAGTTTATTCAAACACCAACAATGTTAAATAAAGAATTATGGGAAATTTCAGGTCACTGGTATAATTATAAAGAAAATATGTATACATCAACAATTGATGATAAAGAATTTGCAATTAAACCAATGAACTGTCCAGGCGGTATGTTAGTTTATAAAAATCAAATTCACTCATATCGTGACTTCCCACTTCGTTTAGCTGAACTTGGTTCTGTTCATCGTCATGAGGCAAGTGGGGCTTTAAGCGGTTTATTTAGAGTTAGAGCCTTTACGCAAGATGATGCGCATATTTTTATGACCGAAGAACAGATTACTGATGAAATTGCCAATATCATTAATTTATATAAGAAAGTATATGATGTGTTTGGTTTATCATTTACAATTGAACTTTCAACTCGTCCAGAAAAGAAATATATTGGTGACATTAAAATTTGGGATAAATCTGAAAAAGCTTTAGCTTTAGCTTGCGAAAAAGCTGGCTTTAGTTATAAGATAAATCCTGGTGATGGTGCTTTCTATGGTCCAAAATTAGACTTTAAATTAAGAGATTCAATGAATCGTATTTGGCAATGTGGAACTATTCAGTTAGATATGAACTTACCAGAAAGATTTGATTTAACTTATATCGCCGAAGATGGTACTAAGAAACGTCCAGTAATGGCTCACCGTGCTTTATTCGGTTCATTAGAACGTTTCATTGGTATTATTACTGAAAACTACGCAGGTAACTTCCCAGTGTGGTTAGCTCCTTACCAAGTAAGAATTATCCCTGTTTCTGATTCACAAAAGGAATATGCTAATAAAGTTAAAGAAGCTTTAGTGAATGAACATATTAGAACAGAAGTTGATTTCCGTGATGAAAAACTAGGATATAAGATTAGAGAAGCTCAAACTAAAAAAGTTCCTTATTTCTTAGTTCTTGGTGCTCGTGAAGCTGAAAATAACACGGTAACTTATCGTAAACATGGTAGTGATGAACAAGTTACAATGACTTTAGATGAATTTATAAAATTCTTATTAAATGAAATTAAAGAATTACATTAATATTAAAGCGGTTAGACAAGTTCTAATCGCTTTTTTAATAGAATTGTGCTAAAATAGCTATGTTTTAGATGGTGATAATATGAGTATTTTAGAAGTAAATGATTTAAAATTTAAATATAAAGATATTGAATTATATAATAATGTAACTTTTAAGTTAGAATATAATGAACATGTTTGTTTAGTTGGTGATAATGGTACAGGTAAATCTACTTTTATGAAACTAATTAGTCATAATTTAATTCCTGATAAAGGTAAGATTACTTGGCTACCTCATATCACCTATGATTATTTAGACCAACATTTAGAAATTAATCACGATTTAAGTATTAATGATTATTTAATTGACGTTTTTAAAGATTTATTTTTAAAAGAAGAAGAATTAAATAAATTATATGAAAGTCTAGCTTATGAAACTAATTATGATAAAATTTATAAAAGAATTGAAATTATTGAAAAGTATTTAAATGACAATGATTTTTATCAAATATCATCAAAAATTGGTAATGTTATTAGTGGACTTGGTTTAAAAGAAGTTGGCTTAGAAAGAAAAATAAAAGAATTATCTGGTGGCGAAAAGATGAAGGTCTTTTTAGCTAAGCTTTTATTAAAAGAAGTTGATGTTTTATTAATGGATGAACCAACAAATTTTTTAGATCAAAATCAAGTTATTTGGTTGGCTAAATATTTAAAAGCTTTTAAAGGTTCATTTGTTGTTATTTCGCATGATGAAGCCTTTATTAGAGAAATTTCTAATGTGATATATTTGCTTGAAAATAAAACTTTTACTAAATTTAAAATGAGCTATGACCTATTTTTAAAAGAGCGTGATATTAGGAAGGAACAATATATAAAAGCTTATCAAAATGAACAAAAGAAAGTAAAAGAAATTAAAGATTTTATTCAAAAAAATATTGTAAGAGCCACTACGACTAAAAGAGCTCAATCACGAAGAAAAATGTTAGAAAAAATGGAACTTTTAGATAAACCTAAAAACCATGTACCAATGCATCTAACATTTCCTTATGCTAGTGAAACTGGTGATGAAGTATTAAAGTTAAATGATTTAGTTGTTGGTTATGAAAATAGAAGAGTTTTAGGACCATTAAATTATTTGTTAAAGAAAGATAAAAAGATAGCTATTTTAGGTCGTAATGGGGTTGGTAAAACAACTATTTTAAAAACTATTACGGATCAAATTAAACCTTTAGAAGGTAGTTTTAAGTGGAATCCTTCAGTAATTATTAATTTATTTAAACAGGAAGATGATTCTATGTTAGATGTAACGCCGATAAATTATTTAAGATATTTTTATCACTTAAAAACTGATCAAGAATTAAGAAGCATTTTGGCGAAAGTTGGCATTACTACAAGTTTACAAATTAAACCTTTAAAAGAATTATCTGGTGGGGAAAGAACGAAAGTGAAACTTGCCTTAATGACGATGAAAAAGAGTAATGTCTTAATTTTGGATGAACCGACTAATCATTTAGATCCTTTATCTAAATTAGAACTATTTGACGCGTTAAAAGCTTTCCCAGGTGTTTTAATCTTAGTTAGTCATGAAAGAGATTTTTATGATGAATTAATTGATGAAGAGCTTTATTTTGAATAATTGAATTATATTTATAAGACTTTAAATTTTGCAAAAAATTTGAAGTCTTTTTCTTTAAAAAGCGTTTATATTATCAAAAAATACTATTTTTAGCCTTATTAAAACAAATAAAAGTGTTTTCATAACTAACAAAGTGTAAACTTTACTTGACATATTTTAAAGATAATAGTATTATTAGCGTGTAAAAAAGTTTAGGAGATAATTTTGTATGAGAAAAAAATTAATCTTCCTCGTCCTAATATTAGCGATAATATTTAGTGCGGTGGGAATTACGTCTATAATAAATAACAGAAATGATTTTAAAGGTCCTATCAAAGCAGAAGGCTTAGTTACCACGACAATGGATAAGCCAACTGATGGCAGTTTACCTACAGAATATGATAATTATGATAATGTGGCTATTTTAGCTGGTGTAATGGAAGATGCTTCTTTTACAGGCCTTACAACTGGTGAAGTAGTAGCGGACGTTGCTTTTATTAATTATAAACAAAAAGTTAATAACATTAGAACAGTTTTAGATAATAGAGCTTTCCAACAAGCTATTTCTTATAGTTCTTTAAAAAGTGTGGCCATGCAAAAATATTTTTATTTAGATCAAAATAAAGTATTAACTAGAAGTGGTTCAAAAGTAACTGAAGATAATGCTAGTTGGGGAACAAATACCCCAGATGTTTATTCATTTACACAATATAAAAATATTTATGGTTGGTTACCAAATCAAATTTCTGCCTATATTATTTCTAAGGAAACAATTTTAGAAATTTCTGATATCACTACTTTAGAAGATGGCACTTATAGTATTACTATGAGCTTAGACCCTAAAAAAGCTCCTGCTAACTATCAGTATGAGGTTAAAGCTTATGGTGGTGCTAAGGATTTCCCTAGTTTTTCTAGTGTGTCTTTAACAGTTTATTTCAATAATGACTGGGAACTTTTAAAGATTGATACTAGTGAAGTGTATGATATTAGTATGCCTGGTTTAGGTAGTTTAACTTGTACATCTAATTTAAGTGAAGTGTTTTCTTATACTGATGTTAAAATGGATGAAAATTATACTAGTTATTTTGAAAGCTATAGTAATTTAGTTCCTAGTGATGGTGAGACTGTCCCTGTTGATGATTCATTAGAACCATTAGATTATTTAATGTATGCTTTTGGTGATTATTTAAATGGTGATATTTTATATTTAGATGTTAATTTAATGCTTAATGATAATTTAATTGAAGCTAAATTAGCTTTAGACATTAAGAATATGAAGATTGTTTTAACTTCAAATATTTTTAATGTTGTTTATGAAGATAATATTTTGTATTTAGATTATCAGGGCTTAAAATTTAAATTAAATCCTAGTGATTTTAGTGAACTTTTAGGCGGTATTAATTTAGATTTAGATTTAACTTCCTTAATGGATCAAATTAATGAAGCACAAATTACTAAAACAGAAAATAGTGCTGTCATGGAAGCTAATTTAAGTTTACTTGGCATTAATTTACCTGTATCATTTACTTTTGATGTTAATGGCGAGGCAGTAAAATTAAAATCAGTAGTTTTAAATACAACAATTAGTGATTTTAAAATAGGCTTAACAGCTTCAGTTACTAACGAATTTAACTATGAATATGATATCAATAATTATCAAGATTTAAAAAACGCTAAATTTATATTAGCTGATATTATAAATATTATTAATAATAAAGCTTTGGGTGTTGATTTAGCCTTAAATTATGAAGGTTTAGCTTTAAAAGCTAATGGTAAATTAAGCTTTGTTGACGATATTTATATGGATTTAGCTTTTAATTTAAATTATGATAGTTTAAATCTTGATGGTAGTATAAAATTAGTTAACAATAAATTATATTTAGATGTTTTAGGTTTAAAATTATATTATGAAATTGACCTTGATTTAAATTTAGATCCTAATGAATTAATTAAAGAAGTTTTAAATATTTCTATTGATAAGCTTGTTTCATCTTTATTTTTAGATGAAAGTGGACTTGCTTTAGAATTGAATATTGAAGAATTATTAATTAATTTAAAAATTAATGACCTTGAAAATGGTTTAAATATTAATGTTAATAATTTGCTTAATATTGATATTTATAGTGACGAAAAACCTTTTGCTTTAGATATAGATGACACTTTATATACTAATTTAAATGATTTAATGCCATTTATTACTAAATTATTAGATTTAGTTAATAATAATTATCTAGAAATGAATTTAGCTACTACAATTAATTTATTTGGAACTGATATTAATGTAGATGGTTTAGTTAAATTAGATTTAAAGAATTTAATG
>CASETY010000012.1 GCA_949291115.1 uncultured bacterium | reverse complement strand
TTTTTATTTACTTCAAAACTATATTCTTTAATATATGGATTATAGTTAGGTATAGTATAAGTTAAACTTATTTTAACACTTAATTTACCATCACTAAATAAAACATTATCTTTATTTAATGTAACATTACCATTTGTTAAAGTGAAGTTTTCACTAATAATGTAATCACTAGTTACTACATCTTCAAATGTTAAAGGTTTTAATTTTACTTCTGGTGCAGATTCCAAATCACCATTATTAACAATTACATTAGCTTTAACAACACTTACCTCATAATTTTCATCATGTGTTGTTTTAACAGTTAATTCATGAGTACCAACTGTTAATTCTTCTAAAGCATAAATTTCAATTTGAACTTCATTATTGTAATTTGTACCATTAGTGATACTATATTTTGTTTGGTCAATGTTACTACCATATGTAATAATTTGTTCAAGTAATGTAATAGTTAAAGGGGCTTTTTCAATAGTTAAAGTTCCTGATTTAGAACCTTCATAATTTTCATCTTTAATTACTAAGCTATATTCTATACTACCTACATTGGTTAAACTTATATCGCTTTCTATAACATTTACTTCATAAGGAACTTTATACTCTAATTTTTGAGGTTCACCATTATAAATAAATGTATCTTTTATAATTTCAATCTCAATTTGTTTTTTCTTAACATCAAAATTTAAAGTAAATTCTCTATTTAAATCCGTATCATTCAAACTAAAAATTACCTTCGCACTTTGATTTAAACCAAATTTTAATTTTCGATCTTCACTAAAGCTAAACTTACCAAACTCATAAGTTGGCAATTCTAATTTTGATAAATATAAATCTTCACTATAAGTAACTTCAATTTTTTCTAATTTATTAATTAAGTAAACATTTATTTCTTTAGAAACTTCTTTATAATGGCTACTTGCTTCTACGGTTAAAACTACTTTATTTAACCCTACTTTTAAATTAGAAGTATCATAATTTATTTGACTTTCGTTATGATTTAAATTAGCATCAATGTCATAATCTTCTCCAACTACAAATAAATAATTATCAGAACTATTAATTATAGATTCTGCTTTATCTACATTAATAGTTAATTCAACATTTTCAATAATATTATAATTATTAGTGTCTTTTGGTGTATATTTAGCGTTAAATGAATGAACACCAACTTCATCTAATAAATCATTAGGATTGTACCATGAAAAGCATTCTGGTAATTCTATATCAATTAATTTTTGATTATAATAACCATTCAAAATAGGTATTTCATAAGTTGGATTGGCTTTAATGATTTTTAAGGTTGCATTTTTAGAAGCTGCTTCATAATAGTCAGATTTTAAAGAATATGTGCCAATATAATTACCAACATTTATACCACTACCACCGCTTAAAATTAACTCATATTTTGATTCATCATCACCAAAAACAAGACCACTAACACTAGCTGTTAATTTAAGTTCTTCACCAGTATAAGGAACTTCTTTATCTTCTAAAACAATATCAACTACACGTTTTTTAACATTAACAATTTTTGTTAAAGTAACTTTATCATAATTATTCAAATTATCAGGTACAAATGTAAAACTAACTTCTTGAGCACCAACAAAATCTAACACTAAATCACCATAAGTTAGTTCCCATTTACCACCACTTACTGACTGAATCATTTCATCGGTTAACTTGTCGCCATATGATAATTGCCCATTTATTATTGGTGATGACAAATTGCCAAATTCACCTTTTGTGACTACTATTTTACCAGGTTCTAAAGTAATATTTAAATTAGGATTAGAAACACATTCAATTTTGAAACTATATTCTCCTGTTTCTGGTATTGGAGGAACAGTTACTTTAATATTTAATTTATTTAAAACATCTTGATTTATTTCATCACCAGTTACTTCATATGCTGGTACTTCTAATGTGTCTACTTTATCAAAGGCTACATTAACATCTTTTGTACTTATTGTAATATTAGCTTGTTCTATTTTATATTCAAAAGCTACTTCTCCACTATAATTTGCATCATCAATTTTAATAATAGCGTTATAAGTACCAACATCTACTTTGTCATA
The DNA here is from genome assembly GCA_949291115.1 of uncultured bacterium. Lineage (GTDB taxonomy): Bacteria > Bacillota_I > Bacilli_A > Acholeplasmatales > Anaeroplasmataceae > CALUXS01. The sequence continues at coordinate 32,882 of CASETY010000012.1, read as the reverse complement.
ATCGTCTTCAATTATTACTTTTAATTCTTCTTTAACATCAAAACTATATTTCAAGTCTATTTTTGAACCTGTATATGTATAAGTCTTTTCTGGTGTTATATTTACTTCTTTTTTAGAAACATTTAAAGTAACACTTTTTTCTACTTCATCATACTTACTAGGATCATTTGGTATAAAGACTAAATCTACTTCTTTAGAACCAACATTACCTACACTTGTATTTAAGTCTTCTTTAAATGTCCACTTACCAAAACTATTAGCTGGTAAACTTATATCATTATAAGTATCACCATAAGTCGCACTTAAAGAACTGATACTTGGTGTATCTGGGGTTACTGTGTTTTTAATTAAAGCATTAATAACAATATTATCATTAATGCTAGTTGGTTTTTCTTCCCAACCAATAAAACCACTAACACTAGGGTTTACTTCTGGATATTTAAAATCTTCAATATTTATAATATAGTCTGTATCATAAATATCACCTTCAACCATAAAAGCTACTTCATAATAAACAGAATAGTTGAATGTTTGTTCAACATCTTGATAGGTTAAAGTTAATTCTTTTAAACCTACAGAGTCTCTTCCATCCCATTCTTTTACCATGTCCCAAGTAACGGGTGTTTTAGTTTCTTCATCACTAGTTATATATAAACCAGCTAAAGATATTTCTTCATTTTCTTTATCATATTTAATTGTATTATTAAATCCATCATCAATAAACTGATAAGTTGTAACTTCGGCACACGAGGCCATTATTATAATTGTTAAAACTATCGTAATAATTGCAATTATTTTCCTTTTCATTTTTGTAAAAGCCCTTTCTAAACTGTAACTTATTATACAACGTTTTTTTAGGTTTTGTCAATCTTTCATGGTTGACACAAAAAAAAAGAAAGGTTAAAACCTTAAGTTTTTAACCTTTCTATGCATAAATAAAATCGTATGCATTACCACTATTGATTAATTCTTCTTGTCTATTTGGGGTAAAACCAGATTTACTATCACATAAATAGAAATAAAAATCAGTATTACCAGCTGCTTCAATTAAGGCACTTTTAAACACACCTTCAACTGCATCATCTGTATCATTAATCGCATCATCTAATCCAATTTGATAACCTGTTAAATCATAATTAGAAGAAGCTAAATAAGAATCCGTTTTTTCTATGACATCGTAATTTAAACCACCACCAAAGAAGGCTATACCACCATGAACATATTTATTTTGATAAACAATATCTTTATAACCATCTTTTTGGGAAATGGTTTCTACTAATTCTCTAACATCAAATTTAAATGTTTTAAGAATTTGGCCAAGTTCACTATCACCAACAGCCCCTTCGTTAAAAGCCTGTTCAATTAAAGTTGAACTATCGACATCTTCTAACAACTTCCAATCATAGATATTAACTTTATTAGCTAATATCAATTTAGCACCGTAGCTTGTTTTTGCCATATTATGCCAATCTTTTAAAATGCTATTGGCCATATTTGAAAACTTTCCACCACCATTTAAGGCTGGACCAGCAAAATGAGAATCTAAACCAATACTAAAAATACCACATTGTTGTAAAGCTACATTATCTAATGTTAAATATGTTTTAATATATTTTTCATCATATTTAGTTTGATCTTCTTTAGATAAATTTTCATAATAATTTTGAATAGATTTATTATTTTTATCATTAAATGGGAATGGTAGTTTTTCATTAGGGTCTAAATATTGACTATCTAAATCAATTGCTTGATTATCACTAGTTAAATTGTTATCTTTAAATTTATTAGAACCAATTCTAATAATAAACTCTCTAGCATTACTTAAAATAGAGTTATTAACTTTAACATTAATAACCTTATCACTATTTTCTTTATCTCCAAATACTCTTAAAACCGTTCGACCATTATTTAATCTTGCATAACTGATACTAACATTATCACCCATTACTTCAACTGTCGTACCGACATAATTTAAATGAGTTAAGTCAGACACATTATTACAATTTTTAATTTCAACATTATCTAAAACAGCATTATCATATAAAGCCATCACTATATTATCTTGAGCTTTAACAGAAGCTGTAGTAGCTGCATCACCAACTCCTGCAAAATCTAATGGTCCTTTAAAGATTAAAGGATTATTAGTTAATAAAAAACCATTAGGATCTACTTTATTTTCAAATGTTGATTTATGAGCATTAATTTGATAACCATTACCAAATATTTTCGAATTTACTTCTAATAAAACCTTAATTTTTGGCCTATCTAAATTCCTATTAGTGTAATAAGTATAATCATAAGTAGTATAAATTTCCTTATAATCTACATCAATTTTTGGATCTAAAGGAAAATCTAAAATATCACCTTGTAATGCAACGTCTTCTTTATTATTTAAAGCTTGTTTCAAATCTTTATAATTACTAACATTAGTAGCCTTACCTTTACATAAAACACTAAATTCATCATAAATCTTTGTCTCATTTTCATAATTAAAGATTAACTTAAAAGTAACTTTTTGATCTAAACTTTTATCTTTAACATTAACATTAAAATTAACACCATCTAAAGTTGATACTTCTACACTGCTTGTTACACTATTATTAACATAAGGAACTATTTTAATATATTCTTTACCAAAAACATTTAGAGTATCTTCATCAATGTTAATCTTTAAAGTGTTATTACCATAACCAAAAACTAACTCATTTTTTAAACCATAAATATTAGCATTTTCAATAATTCTTAAACTAGCAGGAACTACTAAAACATTTAAAATAAACTCATCAATATAGGCACCTTCATAATAAGCACTTAATTTAACTTGGTGCTTACCTAATTTATTACCAGTAATTCTTAAGAAACTATCATTATTAGTCGAATAAGCACTTACTTCTAATTCATTTGAACTAGCAAATTCAAAATCTAATTTTGCTTGAGGATTAACCACAAAATGAGCAGTAATTGTTTGGCCTAAATTAATAATATAATCACTTTGAACAAGACTAACATCAACATCAGTCACAAAATCAATTATACACTCTTTAGAACGCATCAGGCCTGATGCAGTTTTTATAATTACTTCTAAACGGAAAGTTAAATTTTTATCAATAGCTTTTTTATAAGTAAATTCTAAATCCTTACCATAAGCAGTATCAATTAATTTTACATCGAAAAAGTCAGTATAATAATCATTATAAACTTCATTTTCACCATCATAAATTTTAACTTCTAAACTATATTCTTCCATAGTTGAAATAGATAAACTAAGCTTACCATTATTTTGAATAGTCGCAATCTTTGTATCAGAAATATCAATAATATCAGTTGGTAAAACTTTAATAGTTAAGCTATCGCTAACACCATATTTTTCTGATTTAACTGTGACTACAGCTTCCCCTACAGCCTTAGCATTAACATTACCCATCTGATCAACACTAACAACACTAGAATTACTTGTTTCATAAGTTAGAACTTTATCATTTGGTTCAGATGGCTGCAACTTAACTTCTAATTTTTGACTGTCATCAACATAAAAATCATTAAAAGCTTCTTTATTAGTAATAGTTATTCCTGTTACTTTATTAGAAGTAACTTCTAGTATACAGCTATCTTTAAACCCACCATCAGCTGTAACAACATTAATTCGAGCATAGCCAGTAGATTTTGGCTTAATAACGCCATTTTCATCGATTTCTACATCCGCCAATTCTTCTTCGTTATATTGCTCAACACTGAAGTTTACCTTCTTATTAGCGGCATTAGTTGGATAAACATTATATTCTACTTTTGGTAAAGTCTCACCACTATCAATATCATAATATAAAAACTTAGCATAGTCAGGAATCTCAACTGATGATACTTGAATATCAATTGCCAAAGAAACAGTCTTCGTGGTTGCATATAAACTTACCATTATTATAATAGGTATAACTAACATTAATAATATTAATTTCTTAGCCATGTTTTACCTCCTATAACACTAAATTTTTAAAACGAGTTTCTAGACGATATAAATAAAATATAATTGCATAAACTAAATAAGCTAGTGGAATTACAAACGCTAAAACAATAACTAAAACATTAGCTACATCTTTACCAATCAGACTTGGTAAAATCGCATCACTAAAGATTAAAAGAACACCTAATACTAAAGCTATTAATAATCCACTAAATACTAATTTAGTAATTGTTCTTTCTTGTTTTTTGACAATTTCATAGTTATTTAAAACTAAAGTAGCCTTATTTAAATCCATCTTTGTACCTAAAAGAATTTGACTTAAAGTAAATACTAAACCCATTAAAATAATGATTATACTTTCTAAAACCGAAAGATTACCAAAGATAATTATTAAACAAGTACTTACTATTGAAGCAATACTTGAAACAATAAACGCAAATGTTACTTTCGCTAAGAATAGTTTCTTAGCTGAATAAGGAAAAGCCTTGCTCTTTAAGAAGGCACTGCCTTCTCTTGAAATATTAGTTGATGAATAAGTATTGGTTAAAACAATAAAGACAAATAGTATTAACATACCTAAAACAAAATCTAATTCTAAACCAATCGCATTACTAATTAAATCTTTAAATAATGTAAAAGATGCATAAACCATTAAAGGCATCGCTATTGCAATGGCAAAATAACTAAATAAATTACCATTATCGCGATATGTTAATAAAAATTCTTTTTTTAATAAACTAACAAAAGGTTTTTTAGCCTTTAAAGATGTATGATATAACTTATTTTTAACTGGATTATTAGTATATAAAGTATGTTTAAACATAATATTAGCTAAACTAAAAGAGGCAGCTAAAGTTATAATTAAAACAACTAATACACCTAAATAACTCATTAAAGTATTTATATTTAAACTAATATTAACAAAGAAATTTAATGGACAATTGTACTTATATAAATTATTTAATAATTTAATATTATCACCATTAAATAAAAACTTAATATTACCAGTTTCTAATAATTGTCTAAAAATATCTAATAAGCCATTATATAAATAAAAGCCTAAACCAATTATCAACACATAAAATATTAAAGTAATAAATTGTTTTTCCTTAAAAAATCTTAATACCATATTATATGGTATTAATAAAACAGTTGCGATAAAAAAAGGAAAAAGTGGTAAAGCGATAATATTAACTAAAGTACCAAATATAAAAGTTATATCAAAAGTTCCTAAAGCAAAATAAAATATAATATTAACAGGTAAAATAAAACAAAAACTAGTAAATAAAGATAAACAATAAATAACCAAGAATTTACTTAAAAAGATTGTTGAAGATTTAATAGGCAATCTTAATATAATTGGCCTATCTTTAGTATCTATAATAATTCTTCTTTCTTTTTCTAAAATATAAAAGACTAACAAGAAAGAAAAAGCCCAATATAAGAGATTAAGCATTTCTGCTCCTCTTATATAGCTAAAATCTACATTAAAATTTACATCACTTTCATGTTTTAAAGTCACATAGCCTTTAACAACACTTAAAGCTATATAAACAAAAGCCGCGATAATAATTAAGATTAAAATTAGAGTGAAGATTGTGGAAAAAACATCTCTTTTTTCACCTTTACCACGACTAAATAGATTTTCTTTTAATTCTTTTTTAAATAAAATACCAAAATTAGACATTAGATTTTTGCTTCCCGCTTAGTGATACTTAAGAAATAAGCTTCTAAATCTTGGTTAGTCTTATTAAATTCTTCAATGTTAATTTCTTTAATTAATTTACCTTGATCAATTATATAACAACGATTACAAATTTTTTGTACAACATCTAAATTATGACTAGAAAACAAAACACCATTACCATTAGCGGCGTGAATTTGAAAAAATTCCTTAACTTGATTAGATGTATAAGGATCAAGCCCCACCATTGGTTCATCTAAAATAAATAATCTAGGATTATGAATTAAAGCTGCCATAATTGATATTTTTTGTTTCATACCATGCGAATATGTTCTAATTGTTTTATCAATTGAGGGGCCTAATTGAAACAATTTTTGAAATAATTCAATTCTTTTTGTTCTACTTGCAGTATCAACTTTATAAATATCAGCCATAAAATTAATAAATTCTGTACCTGTCATTTTTTCATATAAACTAAACTCATCAGGCACATAGCCAAAATTCATTTTCGCTTTTAATGGTTCTTTCTTCAAATCAAAATTACATATTTGAATAGTCCCTTTATCATATGGATGCATTCCACAAATAGCTTTAATAGTTGTTGATTTACCAGCCCCGTTATGACCTACAACCCCAACTATTTCCCCTTCTTTTACATTAATGTTTATATCTTCAATTGTATAATTAGCCGTTTTACTATACTTCTTAGCTAAATCTTTAACTTCTAAAATCATAAAAGCCTCCGTATACTCTTCTTGTTTATTTTACTATTATTTAGAATAAAAATCTATATTTTTATAAATAATATGTCACTTTCTTGCAAAAAAAAAGATTGAAGGGTGAGAAGTCCTTCAATCTTTTCATTCTTATTAATTTCCAATTGAATATTAACGTTTTGAGAATTGTGGTGCACGACGTGCTTTCTTTAAACCATATTTCTTACGTTCTTTAGCACGTGAATCACGAGTAATTAAACCAGCAGGTTTTAATTGAGCTCTATAATCAGGGTTAACTTCTAATAAAGCTCTAGTGATACCTAAACGGATAGCACCAGCTTGGCCAGTTACACCGCCACCGAAAACGTTAACTAATACATCAAACTTATCAGTTGTTTCAGTAATCTCAAGTGGTTGTAATACGTCTAATCTAGTTGCAGCTGAAGGAATATAATCTTCAAATGCACGACCATTAATAGTAATTACACCTTTACCTGGTCTTAAATAAACTCTCGCAACTGAGCTTTTACGACGACCAGTACCTAGATATTGTACTAATTTTGCCACGTTTATACTCCTCCTTACGCCTTAATTTCTAATTTTACTGGTTTTTGTGCTTGATGTGGATGTTCATTACCAGCATAAACATATAAATGTCTACGTTGTTCATCACCAAGTTTAGTATGAGGTAACATACCCTTAATAGAATATTCAACCATTCTAGTAGGGAATTTTGCCATAACTTCTTCAGCTCTCATAGTTTTTAAACCACCATTGTAAGCTGAGTGGCTACGATATAATTTATCATGCCATTTGTTACCAGTTAATTTGATTTTGTCAGCGTTAATTACGATAACGTTGTCACCACAATTTACATGTGGAGTATAAATAGGTTTGTGTTTACCTCTTAAGTAAGAAGCAACCACAGTAGAAAGACGACCTAGTGTTAAACCAGTAGCGTCTACAACATACCAATCATGAGTTACTGTTTGATTGTTTGCCATATAAGTTTTCATTGTTCTTTTCCTCCTTAAATTTCCTTTAAGGGCTGTGGATATTAATTAAAATGTACCGCAATGTATAATACTATAAAAACAACTATATTGCAAGCTTTTTTTAGCCATTTAGCTAAGTTTTTTCGTACTATTTTAAGAAAGCCTTTACAAAATTTCTTTTTTGTAATAAACTTGAAGAAAGCAGGTGAAAAAATGCGATTACTTCTAAAAAAACAATTACATGATGCTATGCATAAAATACTTTTATATTTAGCTATTTTTATAATTATTGTTTGTGGTATGATTTTTTATAGCGGTTTTACTGGCGCTTTAAATAATATTGACTATTCTATTAATAATTTCTACCAGGAAATGAACTTAGCTGATTATGAAATAATTAGTTATAGTAATTTTAAAGAAAATGAACTTACCAACTTAACAAATTATTTTGAAAACAATAATATTAATTATAATTTAGTTTATAATGAAAATAAACTATCTACTAATGCATTATATCACCGTAACGATACATCAATTAATAATTATCAAATTACAAAAGGTTCTAAACCTTTAAATAATCAAGAAATTGTTTTAAACGAAAGCTACGCTACCACTAATAATTATAATATTGGTGACTATATTATTTTAAATAACAAAGCCTATAAACTTGTTGGCTATGCAAAATTCCCAAATCATATTTTTATGGGTAATATTTTCCCTGCTCCTGATTCTAATTATATAGCGATAACTTATGATGAAGTTTCCTTAGATAAAGTTAATACTATTTATTTAGATACAACTTTAAGTGAAGAAAATGTTAGTAATATTCTTAATGACTATATAAGTCAAAGTTATTCTTTAACAGCTCAAAAAGATGCTTATTCTTATAATAGAGTTAAAGATGATTTAGCGCTTGTTAATGCGATTTTATTTATCTTCCCAATAGCTTGTTTCATATCAATAGTTATTATTTTATTTATTAATTATAACCGCATAATTGATGAAGAAAAACCATATATTGGTATTTTAAAAGCTAATGGTTTTAAAACAAGTAAAATTTATTTATCACTATTAATAATTCCTATTTCCTTAGTATTAATTGCATCTATTATTGGTTCTATTTTAGGTATTGTTTTAATACCTCCACTTTATACTAAAATAATATTAAATTATTATGAACTACCAACAATTATAAGTGCTAATATCTTTACAAGTATTATCTTACCAATTATCTTACTTATACTTACTACCTTCATAACTATTTCTATCCCTATCTTATTAACAATTAAAAAAGAACCAGTTGATTTATTAAAAACTGATGCGGAAGCTAAATTTGGTAGAACTTTTTTAAGAAAAGTAAACATTCCTTATCATATTAAATTAATCATTAGAAATATCATTACTTCTAAAAGAAAAAACATTTGTTTAATTGTAGCCTCTGCTTTATTATTAGGTATTGCTTTAGCTGTTTTCTATGTGTCTGATTCTTTAAATTATAGTAGTACCAAAGTAAACATTTTTAATGGTGAATATACATTAAGTTTAAAAGATAATGGCACTTTATTTACTGATGAATCACCAATTGATAATTATAAATTTTATGTTACTTATGCAGCTAAGCCAGAAAAACTGGCTAATCCTACTTATCTTCTAGCTATTTTAGATGCTAAAGATCCAGCTATTAAATTAACCGATAGTAATGATAATTTAATTGATATAACTAATGAAGGTATCTATTTAGCTTCTAGTTATCAAGATAGTTATAATGTTGGTGATGAATTTAATATTTATTTAAATATTAATCAATATCAAGAGCCATATAAAATTAAAATAGCTGGTTTCTTTAAAGAAGTAGCTAGTCTTACTTTAGTTACTAACTTAGACACTATCAAAACTATTAATAATAGTTTATATTTAGCTTTATTAAATTCTAATAATTATGTTATTAATTTAAAAGAAAATAAAACTATTGATGCCTTACATCAATATATTGAAGATAATTATGATAATACACCAAATATTCATATCAATGAAGTTAAGTCTTTAGGTAAAGATGAACTTTTAGACTTAAATGATCATATTTATAATATTAATTACAATATTCCATTAGATAAATATGAAGAATTTGGCATTGTTGAATGTTATGAAGCAGCCAGTCTACAATCTATTATCTTAGATGAAGATTTAACAATTAAAAATATTAAAGCTTATACTGATGACATCTATCGAACTAAACTTAATGACGGTCTTTATTTACCTATTAGTTATCAATCTAAAGTTACTAAAGAAACAATTGATATATATATAGATAAGCATATTTATTCGTTTAAAATAGCCGGTTATATTAATGATAATAATATTTATTGTAGTGAAAATTATCTAAAGACTTTTGAGGGCTTAGAAGATAAACTAACTCCTACAAATTACTACAAAGTAAATGATAATTTTAATATTTCAACTTTAAAAGACTATTTAATAATGAATATGCCTTATCAAGCCTATAGTTTAAATGAAACTTCTACTTTTAATACTGATAAATTAGGCTTGTTAAATGATTTAATTAATATAACTAAAATTATTGCGAACATCTTAGCTGGTATTATCTTTGTTTTACTAATTTATAATATCGGCGTTATTGGTTTAAATAATCGTCTTCAAGATATTAAATGTTTTAAATCAGCTGGATTAAAATCAGCTAAATTAAAACACATGCTTAGCATTGAAAATATAGTTGTCGTTATAATTGGCGCTTTATTAAGTATTCCTGTTGGTATTTATATATCTACTACTATTTTAAATGATGTTTATAAAATAACTGATATTAAAATCTTATTTTATCAAGATATTATATCTTTACTTATCATAATTTTTGTTTCTATTATCTTAATGCTTATTACATCGTTTTTAATCAATAAAAAGATAGAAAAAATGAACTTAGCTACACTTCTAAAGGGGGAATAACATGCAAACTAATCTTATAAAATTAGAAAATGTTTCCAAAATATATAAAACTAAAGAAGTTGAAACAATTGCCTTAGACCAAGTTAACTTAACCATTAATGAAGGTGAGTTCGTCGTTATAATTGGTGATAGTGGTAGTGGAAAAACAACCATTTTAAACTTAATTGGCGCTCTTGATAAACCAACTGCTGGTAATATATACGTAAATAATGAAAACATAACTAAACTAAATAATAAAAAATTAAATGACTACCGCGCTAATATGCTTGGTATTGTCTTTCAAAATTATAATTTAATTAAAAACTTAAGTGTTTTAGAAAATCTCTTAATTATGAAAGATATTAAAAAAGACTTATTAGACCCTAAAGAAATATTAAAAGAAGTTGGCCTTGAAAACAAAGAAAACGCCTTTCCTTTAGAACTTTCTGGTGGTCAGTCCCAAAGAGTAGCGATTGCACGTGCTTTAGTAAAAAAACCAAAACTACTCTTATGTGATGAACCAACAGGCGCTTTAGATTATGAAAATAGTAAAAATATTATGATCTTATTAAAAGACTTAAACAAGAAAAATAAGATTACTACCATTATCGTAACTCATAATCAAGCTTTCACTAAGATAGCTGATAAAGTTATCAAATTAAAAAGTGGCCATATTGAATATGTGAATATTAACGAAAGTCCTTTAGACGCTAAAGATTTGACATGGTAACAAAAAAATCTCCTTACAAGGAGATTTTTTATTTATCTAGTCAGAACACCAGCATTATTAATTACTTCATTTTTGACATCTTTTGCAGCTGTTAAATTTAAAACATCACTACATTCATTGACACTATCATAATAGAATAATTCACTATTTGTATCAAATAATGAATAATCAATACCTAAAATATTACAATTATTCTTTACTATAGCTGTTCTACTATCAACTTTTTGCCAAGCATTATAATTATCACTAGGTAAAGATGACTTATCATCGACATAATTATCATAAGCTTTAATTACAGCAACACCATAGTCATCATCTTTCTTTCTTGTTCGTGGTAATGTTGAATCCTCAAAATAATTCTTTTCTAAAAAAGCATAAGCTCCCGCCCTTAAATCAACACTTGATGAAGATACTTTATAAAAATAATTATTATAGATATGCATATTAGCTTGTCTACCTAAAGGAAGTCTAGATTCTACTTCATTATAATAATTATGATGGAAAGTGAAGTTATATTGAATATTACCATCAGAACCACCAACTAAACTTGTTTTATGCGGATTATTAAAACGATTATAAGCCACACTAACATTATGAAGATATTTAAAATCCATTGAACCATCGCCTTCAGCTTTATCACGTTCGCCAGATATGTCCCAGTTATTTTTACCACGATTGAAAGTATTATGGTGAATAAAATAATAACCATATTTATCTTCACTACCATTAGCTCCTTCAAATGAACAACCATCTTCAGTAGTATTACTAAAAGTAATATTTCTAACTTCAATATTATTACATTTTTTCCAAGTTAAACCAAATTGAAAGAATTCAGCCGTCGTACCAATACCTTCTAAAGTTACATTTTTAGCTTCTTCAATATCTAACATATTGTTATATGAATCATCATCATAGACTTCTTTACCTTTAATGGCACTATATTTATCTTTATTATACTTTGTTTCTTTTTTAGAGGTATCATTTCTTTCTGATTTTTTGGCAATTCCTGTTGTTGTCGTTATATATTCTAATGATTTATAACCGGTAAAAGTCAGTTTAGATCTTAGACCGACTAGATTTTCACCATAAGTTGTTTCATAAGTATTAGTTACAAAAGCTTCTAATTCAGCATTTGTTTTATAATTTGAACCATCAGCTAAACGCGGTGCATCATCTTTTACTTGCCACTGATTAGTTGTTATTTTATCTAAAATACGAATTACCACTGGTACTTTACTATTTCTAACATTTTGTAATATATTAACTAAACCAGTATAAGTTTTACCATTTATTTTAGCTTCAACTGTATTTTTTGTTTGATTAGATACATATATTATTAAAGCATCTTCTTTTAAAGTGCCATCTTGATTATATGCACCAACACTATCGTTTTTAAAGAATGCATAGCCAGAACGATCATAAGCCAATACTTCAACATTATTTTTAACTTCTTCTTTTAAGCCATCTTTAACTTTAACATCATATTTGCTAGCCTTTAAACCAACAATATCACATCTAACTTTACCATCAACTACCCTAATTAGTTCATTATCAACCTTAGTAAATGTATCACTATTAGTAAGCTTATACGAAACTTCTACCCCATTTAAATCACTGTTAATAATTAAACTAATATTTTCATTATTGCCATTAATTTCACTAATTAAATTAGCACTAACAATAATTTCTTCCCATTTTGCATATAAAGTTAAATTTCTATCAATTGGTTTATTAAAATCATACTTATTTTGATAAGCACTATCTAAATACCAACCAGCAAAGCTAAAGCCTTCTTTAGTAGGTTCTTTTTCTTCTAACAAACTTCCTGCCTCTACTCTAACTTGTTCAATTTTAGAACCACCTACCGTATCAAAACTTACCGTATAAAAAATTGTTTCTTTTATCCATTTAGCGTATAAAGTTAAATTTTCATTTACTAAAGAATCAAAATCATAAAAAGTAGTAAAATTACTATCTAAATACCAACCACCAAATATATAACCATCTTTAATTGGCTCAGTTGGCTTAGAAATTTTAGTGTTTTCTAGTACCTTTAAACTACCAATTAATGAACCACCATTAGTATTAAAAATGACAGTATAATAAGTAGAAACTGCTTTTTCTTCCCACTTGGCATATAAGGTAAAACTACTATAAACCGGACTATCAAAATCATATACATTATTATATTCATTATCGACATACCAATCTAAAAAAATCGCATTTTCTTTAGTGGGATCGGTAGGTCTCACTAATTTTTCACCTTCAATAACTGTTACATTATTAATAGATGAACCACCTACCGTATCAAAACTAATTACATATTCATTTTTATTTTCATTAGTTTTATCATCATTATTCTCATCACTATTATTATTAAAATTACAAGCAACTAAGCTTAAAGTACTTAAAACTATTAAGCCTAAAATTAATATTAATTTATAAAATCTCTTCATATCATTTGCTCCTTTTGATAATTTTAACACTATTTATTCAAAAAAAATAGTTAATAATTTAAATTACTTAACTAAAAAAGAAGGCCTAAGCCTTCATATCATACTGTGCATATAAATTTTCACTAGCATCTTCAATTGGTAGACTAAACGCAACTCCCTGTGCTTCTGAAGTTTGTCCATATTTTTCATAAACAACTTTTAATAATTCATCTACTAAAGAAGTGGCCACCGTGATTAATAATATTTCTTTTTCAGGATGAATTTGAATACCATATAACTTTTCAGCTTCTGGTCTAACACTACCATTTCCACTTAAAATGGTTGCGCCCTTTGCTCCCTTTTCTCTTAGACTATTAACAACATCTTCACTATAACCACTATTTACAATTGTAATAATCAACGATAATTTATTATCCACGTTTACCACCACCTAAATTAGCTAAAAATAAATAATTTCTTTTACCAATAATGCTTTCTAAAGGAATGCTAAAAGCTATTCCTCCACTTTTATAATTACTAAAACGGTCTTCTAATTCTAAAATACATTTTTTAACTTCATTTTCTCTAATAAAACTTAAAAGAATATCTTTATGATGTTCATTCAAGCCTAGCATTTCGCGCATTTCTGCAGATATAGCACTTTCCCCTTGTAACTTCAAATGATAATTGACCTCATATTTTTCAATAATATCCATAAATAAAGATGATTTATTAGGGGGAATAATGCTAACAAGTAATTTTATTTTTTTATATTCTTCAGTTTTCCTAGCCATCATACACCTCAAAATTTAATGATGATTTCATCATCTTTTTTAAGAATCTTTTCAACTTGACGTTTAAGTGTTCTTTCATCTTTAATGATGTAAAATAAACCTACTAAAAGAACAATAATCATTGGTACTAAGGCTACCATCGTCACAATACCAAAAGCATCATATATTACTCTACTCTCATCTTGAAAAACAATACAAGCACCAATCGCAAGTGGTAACATAAATGACGATGTCATTGCTCCAGCTGCAACGCCACCAGAATCAAAAGCAATTGTTACATATACCTTTGGAACAAAGAATGTCAATAATAAGACAATCATGAAGCCAGGCACTAAGTAATACATAATATTAAAGTCATAAATAATTCTTAAAATAGCCAAAACCAACGATAAACCTACCCCAATTATTAACGCAATCAATAATACCTTTTTAGAAACGGAACCAGAAGTAACTTCATTAACTTGTTTAACTAAAACATGAATAGCTGGTTCAGCTAAAACAGATACAGCACCAACAATAAAACTAAATATTAAAATAGCTTCTTCACTTACAGTCGCAAGTTCCATTCCAATTCGATAACCAACCGGCATAAAACCAGTTTCCACAGCCGCTAAAAAGAAAGTTAAGCCTAGCAAAGTATAAACTAAACCAATAACTAATTGTAACAACTTCTTCTTCTCTAATTTAATAAAAATAAAGTTGCAAATTAAAAAGAAAATAAAAATAATTGTAAGTGATAATAAAATTTCTAAGAAAGCGCTTTGTAAATTATCCCAAATACTTAACCACAAATTAGAATTTAAAGAATAATCGGGCACAGTATAAGTTAAAGAAGAGTCTAAAAAGATACCAACGACAAGCATTACAATAATCGCACCCATGGAACAAATGCCCATTAAACCAAACGCCATATCCTTTTCACTTTTCTTCGCAATAACTTGTGAAATACCAACACCTAATGATAATAAGAAAGGTACCGTAATCGCTCCCGTCGTAACCCCGCTAGAATCCATTATAAAAGGAATTAAATTATCATTATTACTATAAATAACTAAAATCGAAAGGCCAAACAATAAAGCATATAAGAAAATCATAATTTTAGAATAACTAATTCTAAAAATCATTCTTAAAACAGCTAGCATCGCAAAAAGGCCAACTCCTAAGCCAACTAAAACTAAAATTAAAGTAGGATTAATTAAAGTTTCTAGTTGATTAGCTAAAACCTTTAAATCTGGTTCAGCAATAGTGAGCAACAAGGCCATCACAAAAATGATAATTAATAATAATGACATTTTCCCTTTTTTCGTTAACGAGCTACCTAAGGTTTTCCCCATTTTAGTCATCGCTACCTCACTACCAACATTAAATAACGAAATACCAATAATAGCCATAACAGCCGCTACACTAAAAGCTATTATTTCATTATTAGTTAAAGTTAAAAGGGGTGTAAAATTTAAAATCATGATTATTACATAAATAGGTAATATCGCTAAAAGGCCTTCTTTTAATTTATTTAAAATTACCATCTTAAACACTCCTTTCTTTGTTTAAAAAAATAAAAGGGAAAATTTTCCCTTTTAAATTAAGCAAGACATAAATGGTTAAATAATAATACCCAAATTAAATCTAACCAACCTAAACCAACACCTAAAATAACACCAAAGATTAAACCTAAAGTTGTTTTTAAGCTTGGTTTTCTAATGAATGCACTAACACGTACTAAAATTTCTGTTACCCAGTTTACAATTGGAATTAATAATAATAAAATTTGTACTAAACGAGAACATTCATTAAATTTTTTGTCGAATGCCATTACTTTTCACCTCTTTTTTTATTATACTACATAAAAATCTATTAAACAATAGACTTCCTTGTATAATTACCATATAGTCTCTTAACCGGTTCAACAATAATAAAGCAATGTGGATCATGTTTCTTACAAATAGCTACCGCTTTTTCAAGCTCATAAGAAGAAACAACCATAATTAAGTCAAACTTCTTTTGGTGTGAATAAGCACCCTCAACAGGAATCATTGTACAACCTCTATGCATAGCTAAAAGCTCTTCTAACATACCATCAACGCTAGTAGAAATAATATTTAATTTTACATGATTATAAGCCGTATGAATTTTATCAATCGCTACACTAGTTAATATGATTCTTATACATGAATAAAAAGCAATAGGCCATGAATGACTTACAACAGCACCACCAATGATCGCAATTAAAATATTCGCAATCATTGTGAAAATACCAATTGAAATGTTCTTTTCAATAGCTAATACTTGACCTAAAATATCTAGCCCACCAGTAGAAGTGCCAAAACGTAAAGCTATACCACAAGCAACCCCAGTGATTAACCCACCAATAATCGCATAAGTAAGCTGATTTTCCATTGGATCTAATCCTAAATCAGGAACTGGTAAAAAATCTAAAGTCATAATAGTTTGGACAATTACTGAAATAACTGAATAGATAGCAAAGCGTCTAGAAACCTTACGCCAACCATATATAAAAAGAGGAACATTTAAAACTAAGGTATAGACACCAAGTGGTATTTCATAAACACTATCTAATAATCTTTTTATAATTTGTGATAAACCAGTTACCCCTGCCGAATATACTTGTGCTGGTTCTAAAAACCAAACTAAACCTAAACAGTAAATTGCCGCTGTTACGATAACTATCGTTACTCTAAACGCATCATCTTTCCATCTAGCCGGGTTCATTTTAACTTACCTTCGCTCCCGGATTTAAATTATTGACATTTAGCAATTCTAATTCTTTATCATCACTAGCACATAGTAACATGCCAGCAGAATCTTCTCCTCTTAAATTAATTGGTTTTAAGTTTTTAACTACTACTACTTTCTTACCAATTAATTCTTCCGGTTTATAATAAGCTTGAATACCAGAAACTATTTGTCTAACTTCGGTACCAATATCAACTTTAAATACTAATAATTTTTTAGCATTTGGATGAACTTTAGCCTCTAAAATTTTACCAACTACTAATTCAACCTTGCTAAAATCATCAATAGAAATTAAATTTTCTTCTTTAACTTCTACTTTTTCTTCTTTTTTGTTTTCTTTAGCTAAAACATGTTCCATAACATCTTTATTAACATCTAAACGTTTAAATAAAGGAGCCACTTCTTTAACTACTTGATAAGAAGAAACTAGACCAAAACTATTATCATCATATTTAAAATCTTTAATATTTAAAGCTTCTAACATTTTTAAAGAAGATGTTGGCATAATATTATTAATCAATAATGCTCCAATCCTAATAGATTCTAATAAAACATATAATACTTCTTCTAGTAAATCTTTTTGGCTATCTTCTTTAGCTAAAGCCCAAGGCTTAGTTTCATCAATATATTTGTTAGCTCTTCTAAAAATATTAAATACTTCATCAATAGCGTTTTGAACTTTAAAATTATCCATATTTTCTTGATAATTAATAACGCTATTTTTAATAACTTCAACTACTTCTAAAGAATAAGAATTAGTTAATTCTTTTTTATTAATATGACCATCAAAATATTTATTAGCCATACTAATTGTTCTACTTACTAAATTACCTAAAACATTAGCTAAATCAGTATTATTTCTTTCTGTTACTAATTCATAAGTAATATTGCCATCTTGAGCAAATGGTATTTCATGTAATACATAATATCTAACAGCATCTACGCCAAATAAATCAACTAAGTCATCAGCGTAAATAACATTACCTTTACTCTTAGACATCTTACCATGATTCATTAAAATCCAAGGATGACCAAAAATTTGTTTTGGTAAAGGTAAGTCTAAAGCCATTAAAATAATTGGCCAATAAATAGTATGGAATCTTAAAATATCTTTACCAATTAAATGAATATCACAAGGCCAAAATTTATTAAATGTTTCTTTATTATTACCATCAACATCATAGCCAAGACCAGTTACATAATTTAAAAGTGCATCAATCCATACATAAATAACATGTTTAGGATCAGTTTTAACCTTTACACCCCATGTATAAGAAGTTCTTGAAACGCATAAATCAGGTAATGGCTCTTTTAAAAAGTTATTAAGCATTTCATTTTTTCTTGATTCTGGTTCAATAAAATGAGGATGTGATTTAATATACTCAACTAAACGTTCTTGATAAGGAGTTAGCTTTAAAAAATATGCTTCTTCCTTTTTTAGTTCAACCTTTCTACCACAGTCAGGACAACAACCATCTACTAAGTCTTTTTCGGTGAAGAAAGATTCACAACTTACACAGTAAGGCCCTTCATAAAAACCTTTATAGATATCACCTTTTTTAAGTAACTTATCAAAAGCTTTTTGAACTTGTTCTTCATGATACTTATTTGTTGTTCTTACGAACTTATCAAAACTAACATCCATTAATTTATAAATATCATAAATACCTTGCGCAACCTTATCAACATAAGCTTGTGGTAAAACATTAGCTTCTTTAGCTTTTAATTCAATTTTTTCACCATGTTCATCAGTTCCAGTTTGAAAATAAACATCAAAACCTTGATTTCTTTTATAACGACAAATCGCATCTGCTAAAATTGCCTCATAAACATTACCAATATGTGGTTTTGATGATGTATAGGCAATCGCAGTCGATAAATAAAACGGCTTTTTCATCTAAATCTACTCCTTTAAAACCTTAGAAAATTATACTACAATTTAACATAATTTAAAAGTAGAAAAAAGAAAACCATCATTGATTTTCTTTCTTTTTTAAATATTCTAAATACAATTCATTTTTCTTTAAATTAAGCATCAAAGCTACTTCTTTAACCGCACTACTTAATTTAGTACCTTCTTTAACTTTTAAATCAATTAATTTAAACGGATCAGTCTCTAAATTATTTTCAATATGACCTTCTACTAATAAGACAATTTCCCCTTTTAAATCAAGGTCTAAATTACTTAAATTATCCCAAATGTATTCTTCATATTTCTTAGTTAATTCTCTAGCTATAACCGCTTTTCTATCACCTAAAATTCTAAGCATACTACAAACTGTTTCTCTAAGACGATGAGGAGCTTCGTAAAAAATTAAAGTTCCTGTTTGATACTTAATATTTTCTAAAAACTCTTGTCTTTTTAACTCTTTAGGTGGTAAAAAACCATAAAAATGAAGTGGCATCGCTAAATTACTAGCCGCAAAAGCCGTAATAAAAGCACTAGGTCCTGGTACAACGACTACTCTAATATCATTTTGAATAGCTAATTCAACTAACTTAAAACCAGGATCGCTAATAACAGGCATCCCTGCATCACTAATTAAAGCCACATCATTACCAGCCAAAATATAATCAATAATTTTTTTAGCTTCTTCTAAACTAGAAAAATCATGATAACTAACTAAAGGCGTCTTAATATCATAATGTTTAAGCAAAACTAAAGAATTACGCGTATCTTCCGCATAAATTCTTTTTACTTCTTTTAAAATACGAGAGGCCCTATAAGTTATATCTTCTAAATTACCAATTGGGGTAGCTACAAGATATAATATAGGGCTTCCATCATAACTAAATCTTCTCATTAATCTTTAACAATACGACTAGCTCTTTCTCTTAAATCACGTTCCGCATAAACAATTGAAATTAAGTCACGACGCTTTTCAGCAGTAATAGAAAACTTTTGTTGAATGTCTTCTAAGAATAATAATTCAGAAGTATTATAAAGATCATCTTCCATTGAAATCTTAACTAAATTAAGATAAACAACATTTTTAACTACTTGGTTAGCATTAACAAAAAAGTCAATAGTATCTTCAATACTTTCAGTCTTTTGGAAAGTATATTCACTTCTTACATCATCAACTTCCGCTAACATTTTAGTTAAAATTCTTTTTTCTACTAATGTTGGTTCACCATCAATATCAACCATATAAATGGCTAAATCCAAGAATTTTAATTTTTCCTTACGACTTAAATAACTTAAAAACATGGCTAAATCTCCTTCCCATTATAGATATTTAATACTTCGTCAGTCCACTTATCATCATTATTATATACTATTAATGGTTCTAATACAATAAGACTGGCGGGATTTACATTTTTTTTAGCCTCAATTAATACATGATTACAACTTTTATT
Source organism: uncultured bacterium (assembly GCA_949291115.1). GTDB lineage: Bacteria > Bacillota_I > Bacilli_A > Acholeplasmatales > Anaeroplasmataceae > CALUXS01. Next base: position 12,516 of record CASETY010000012.1, on the reverse strand, counting down.
AACTTTAGGATAAACAAGGCGCATCCTTTTAGGCTCTAAATGATACTTACTTAATAGACTAAATATTTCACATAACCTACTAGGTCGATGAACTAAATAAAACGAACCACCATTTTTTAACAATAAAGATGCTTCTTTAATAATATCTTCTAAAGTAATTAACACTTCATGTTTTGCAATATTTAAAGACTCTTTATCATTAAGTCTCGCCTCACCTAGTTTATAAAACGGTGGGTTAGATATGACAATGTCGTAAATATTTTTACCAATGATTTGATTAATATTTTTAATATCTTTATTATATAAGCTTATTTGGTCTTCTTTATTATTTTCCTTAACACTTTTTAAAGCTAATTCATAGGAATGACTTTGAATTTCAATTCCTGTCATTAAAGCTTTTGTCTTTAAAGTTAAATATAACAAAATGGGACCATTACCAGTTCCTAAATCAACTATTTTTTTCGTTTGTCTTAATGTTTTTACAAACGAAGCCAATAAAATAGAATCTAAAGAAAAAATTAAATAATCAGTATCTTGATAAATTTTTAAACCTGGCACGCCTAAAAGCTCATTTAAAACAATTGCCATTAATTAAATTCCTCAACATCCAAAGATTTCTCAAAAGTGACATCTTCAATCTTTAAATTAACAATCTTATCTAAATTATCTAAATATCTAACTCTAATCGTTTTATTTAAAGGATCTAATTGAATAACTTTCGCTAAACCTTCAATCGTTTTAACTACATCACCCATCTTAGGACAGTCTTTACGATAAGCTAAATAATTATCATTTTCATAACTAATACAACATAATAACTTACCGCAATTACCACTAATTTTAACTGGATTTAAAGCTAAGTTTTGATTCTTAGCCATCTTAACTGTAATTGTATCAAACTCCGTTAAAAAAGATTTGCAACAAACTACCATTCCACAAGGACCAACACCACCAAATACTTTCGCTCCATCACGACTACCAACTTGACGAAGTTCAATTCTAATATGATATAGCTCAGCTAATACTTTAACTAATTCTCTAAAATCAACTCTCGTTTCTGATTCAAAATAAATAATTAATTTGGAACGGTCTAAAGTGTACTCCGCTTCTAAAACTTTCATATCCAATTTTAATTTTGACACTTCTTCTTTAACTTTTAAAACAATTAAAGTTGCTTCTTCTTTAAAACGATTATAACGCTCTAAATCTTCCTTAGTCGCAATTCTTAAAATATCTTTTATTTCTAAAGAAGCATCTTCTTCAATTTCAATAGGGCCTTTAACTTTACCAAGTTCTAGACCTCTAATAGTTTCTACCACTACATAATCATCATAATTTAAAGGTAAATGATGACTGTTTTGAAAAAAATAACGCTTACCAGCTTCTTTAAATTGTACACGATATACTTGCATAATAAATCACCTATTTGAAAAAGTCTATTAATAAGTTATGTAATAAATATTTTACTTGAACATAACTTTCTTTTCTAACACTTATCTTTAATAAAGCATCTAATCTTTGTTTCCTTTCTTCTAAATCAAGATTAGTGCTAATTTCTTTGATTTTATCATATATTGTTGAAAAAATCAATTTTAGTTGATGAAGGGAAGCATTATAAAATTTAGTTAAAAAATTTAGAAAATAACTAAAACTAATACCATCTAAATCTTTATATTTTAAATAAAATAAAGTAAAATCTTTTTGATTGTCAATTTCTATAAAATCATAAAAAACGGCCTTAGCTAAGGAAAATTCCTTACTATCTGCTATTGAAAAAGCTTCCGTTTTGCTCTTAGCTATACTACTTAATAAAAAAGCGTCATCTATTTCAAATTCACTTTTTAAAATGTTTTCAATTTCCTCATCACTAGGTGTTTTAAAATACAAAAGCCCACATCTACTTTTAATAGTCGTTAGTACTTTAGAAAAGTTAGTGGCACATAAAATACCTATTATTTCTTCTTTATTTACGGGTTCTTCAATAAACTTAAGTAAAGAGTTTTGAGCGGAAGTTGAAGCCAAATCAATACCATCAATTATATAAAATCTTTTGCCAGGAGTCAGTGATGTTCTACTAAGCTCTAGCATTAATTCGCTTATTTGTTCCTTACCAATTAATGATTTGCCTTCTAATTTTTCTAACATTTTAAGATTTAAATGATTCTTATTTAAAATATTTTCACATTCTTTAGAATTTAAATCATCATTATAAAATGAACACATAAAAGCTAAAGCTGTATCAACCATTCTTATTTTATCGTCACCATAGAATAAATAAACATGCATCAATCTGTTGTTATCTTTAGCTTTTTTTAAGATGTTTAAATTTTCATTGTCAATATTTAATGTTCTCATTGTAAACGCTCTAATACTAAATTGATGGCATTTTTAGTAACTTCTTCTAATGACTTATTACCATCAACAACTTTAATTCTTTCTTTATACATTTTAGCTATTTCTAAATAGGCATCATAAACCATTTGATGAAAAGAAAAAGATTCACTATCTAAACGATCAACCTTCCCTTGTCTTAATGATAAACGCTTAAGGGCTACTTCTGGTTTAACATCAATAAAGATAGTTAAATCAGGCATATAATTTAAAGCATACATATTTAATTTTAAAACATTATCAACACCTAAATCTCTAGCATAGCCTTGATAGACTAATGATGAGTCTAAATAGCGATCACTAATAACTATTGTCCCTTTTTCTAAAGCTGGTAAAATTGTTTTTTTCAAATGTTCAATTCGGGATGCGGCATACAATAAAGCTTCACATTCACTAGACATACCTACATTTTCTTTATCTAATAAAACTTTTCTAATTTGTTCAGCTATAAAAGAACCACCAGGCTCTCTTGTAACTAAAACTTCATAACCTTTATTTTCTAATGTGGACTTTAATTCTTCAATGATTGTAGTCTTTCCACTACATTCGCCACCTTCAAATGTTATAAATAACCCTTTCATAACTACCTCTAACAAACCAATTTATTTTCGTCTTCTCTTTCAATATCTTCATCGAAACCAGTTGCGCTTTTAAATGCTACGTTTTGTAACATTGAAAAACAATCAGGTGTATTATACCTACACTGTGTAAGTAATGCAGCATCCATGAATAATAATCTAAAATAATCATCTTCCTCTGGGTAACTTAAGAAATGTTCAAGTAATTCATATTTACCAATCTTTTCAGGAAATGTAGGTTGTGCCAAATCATATTGAATACTTAAGCAGCAAGTAAAAGCTGTTGGCTCATTAATTAAAGCAGCTACCATCTTTCTAAACTTATCCATATATTCATTTTTACAAAACATATTTTCGGCATAATATACAAATTCAAAATAACTAGGGATGATGTTTTTATCAACATCATGAAAATTTAGAATTTCCTCAATATTTTCAATATCTAATGAATAATAAAGCTTTTGATTTTTATCATATTTCGCATTCATTTTTAATGATAATTTAGCTAAATTTCTAGCAAGACGATAATTAATATTTAAATAATTCTTAATGATTTCAACTACATCTTCAAATTTATAAACACCAAAGACAGTATTACAATAATTTACCGCTTGATTAGCTGCTGAACTAACCTCAAATTCTTCTTTCGCTTCTTTTGTCATATATTTTTTGTAAAGTGTCCTAAATTCATCAGTTGGGAAAAGAGTTTCAGCAATACAATAGAAATAAATACTTTTACGCGCTGTATAAGTAAAAAAGTTTTCTTCATATATTCTATAATAGCCTTTTTCAACTAGTTCATCAGTAATTTTCAAAACAGTATGAAAATATAAATTAAAAAAATTGTAGAAATATTCTTCTTTTGTTACTACTTCAATAGTTCTTTCAATTAATTCTTTTTTAGTCATTTTCTTTTTAAAAGGAACTTCTGATTGTAACATTAATGCTTGTAATTCTACTTTCGAAAATTTATTTAAATGATCATATAATCTCATTAAAATCCACCACCACTAAATCACATCTATTATAACAATTTTTTATAATAATTCCAAACAAAATAAAAACATCGTAACTTTCTTTTTTTAAAAAATAGGAATATAATTAAAAAGGTGAGGTGTGAACATGGAAGCGACAACTAATAATTCAATGGATAAATATTTCACTAAACAAGATTTAAAAAAATTAATTATTCCTTTACTTATTGAACAAACTTTAGCTATTCTAGTTGGTTTGTTAGATACCGTTTTTATTTCAAGATATGGTGATGATCTAATATCTGGAGTTTCTTTATCAGATATGATAAATACTCTTTTAATTAATATATTTAGCGCCTTAGCGACTGGTGGGGCAGTTGTTGTTAGTCAGGCTCTTGGTAGAAAAGCCATTAAAGATGCGAAAATATCTAGTAACCAGCTATTATTAATTAGTCTAATTGTGGGCTTAGGAATTATGCTTCTAACTTTGTTGCTTGGTGATTCAATTTTAAAATTATTATATGGTCAAATTTCACCAACCGTTATGAGTGCTGCTAGTACATATCTAAAATTAACTTGTATATCTTTCCCTTTTTTGGCTCTTTATAATTCAGCTGCCGCTTTATATCGGAGCCTAGGAAATTCAAAAATAAGTATGTTTGTAAGTTTACTTATGAATATAATTAATGTTGTTGGCAATTCCATTTTAATTTATGGCTTTAACATGGGTGTAGAAGGGGTAGCTATTCCAACTATTGTATCAAGAGCAGTAGCTTGTTTAGTCATTTTAGCACTTTTATTTAATCCAAGCTGTCCTTTAAGAATTAGTTTTAAAGAAATTTTTGTACCTAAAATAAAAACTATTGGTTCAATTTTACGTTTTGGTATCCCTTCTGCCATTGAAAATGGTTTATTTCAATTAGGAAGAATATTAGTTGTTTCAATCATCGCTTTATATGCAACTTATCAAACAGCGGCTAATTCAACAGCTGGCACCTTTGATTCTTTAGGATGTATACCTGGCAGTGCCATGAATTTGGCAATGATAACAGTTGTTGGCCAGTGTATTGGTGCTAAGGATTATAAAGCTGCAAGATATTTTACTAAGAAATTATTAAAGATTGCTTATATAATGACAATTGTCTTAAATGTAGGTATTTGTAGTACAATCTTTTTAACAGTTAATATTTTTAATATATCACCAGAAGCAAAAGAATTAACCATTTGGCTAGTCTTAATTCACGATGGCTTTGCAATGTTACTTTGGCCAGCAGCCTTTACTTTACCAAACGCCTTAAGGGCTAGCAATGATGTAATGTTTACAATGATAGTTAGTGTATTTTCTATGTTTGTGTTTAGACTTGGCTTTTCATACGTCTTTCACTACACATTACACTTAGGAGCTTTAGGGGTTTGGACAGCAATGATTTTTGATTGGACTTTTAAAGCTTTAGTCTTTATAATTCGTTATAAAGTAAGAAAATTAGAACCCAAACAACCTGTTTTAAAAACAGCATAAAAATAGGGCATTTGCACAAGCTTAGCTTTACAAATGCCTTTTCTTTACTTTTTATTAACTTTTTTTACAAAATAGAGTGTTCTTAAAGCATTTAAGATACATAAACATGCAACACCAACATCCGCAAAGATAGCAAGCCACATATTAGCATAACCAAAAGTAGCCAAAACTAATACAACTAACTTAACTAAAATCGCAAAAATAATATTAGCTAAAACAATCTTCATAACAAACCTACTAAGTTTTATACTTAAAGGTATTTTTTCTAAATCATCATCCATAATAACAACACTAGAAGCTTCTATTGCTACATCACTACCAAAAGTACCCATTGATATGCCAATATCAGAAGCCACTAAAACAGGCGCATCATTAATACCATCACCAACATAAGCTAAAACTTGATTTTCCTTTTTTAATTCATTTAGGGCTTCTACTTTATTTTCTGGCAATAAATTCGCTTTAACTTCTTTTAAATTTAATTTATCTTTAACACTTAAAGCTGTTTTTAAATTATCACCTGTTAACATATAAGTATTGTTAATATTTAAATTATTTAATTCATTAATTAGACTATATGCTTCTTTTTTAACTTCATCTTCAAAAATTATATAACCTAAAACCTTAGTTAAATTAGCTACATAAATGTGCGTATTAGCTATATCATCATAATCACAGTTTAAATTATATTTTTCTAATAACTTATGATTACCAACTAAATAAATTTCATCATCTAAATTTAAATAAATACCATAACCAGCTAATTCTTTAAGTTCTTTAATTTGGCTTAAATCTAGGGTTTTTTGACTATATTTCTTAATCGCTAAAGCTAAAGGATGATTAGAATAATATTCAGCATAACTAGCATATTTTATAATATTTTCTTTACTATCATTTAAAGAAACTACATCTTTAACAATAAATTCACCCTTAGTTAAAGTCCCTGTTTTATCAAAGGCAATACCATCAACTTTAGCTAACTTTTCAATATAAATAGACCCCTTAATTAAAACACCCATTTTAGAAGAGGCACCTATACCACCAAAGAAAGATAGAGGAACCGAAATAACTAAAGCGCAAGGACAACTTATTACTAAAAATGAACAAGCTCTAAATAGATAATCATTAAATAAATTATTACCATTTATAAAATAAATTATGGTTGGAACAATTACACCTAATATTAACGCTAATATAACAACTATTGGTGTATAAATTTTGGCGAATTTTTGAATGAAATTTTCACTTTTTGATTTTTTAGCCGTTGCTTCTTCTACAAGTTCTAAAATTTTAGCGACCGCTGAATTAGAAAAAGTCTTTGTGACTATTAATTTTAAAACACCCGTTTTATTAATAGACCCAGCCAACACTTCATCATTTAAATAAACAGATCTTAATTTAGATTCTCCTGTTAAAGCACTAACATCTAAATCACTTTCACCTTCAATAATTATGCCATCAACTGGAACTTTTTCCCCAACTTTTACTAGAATTTCATCATTTACATTTAATTCTTCTGGTTCTACTACTACCAAACTACCATCTTTTAAAAGATTAGCTTCATTAGGCACCAAATTTACTAATTCAGAAATAGAATTACGTGATTTATTAACAGCATAATCTTGAAAAGCTTCCCCAACTTGATATAAAACCATAACCATTACTGCTTCTTCATAGGACTTTACAGCAAAAGCGCCAATAGTCGCAATAATCATTAAGAAATTTTCATCAAACACTTGACCATGTCTAATATTTTTTAAAGCTTTTAATAATATGTCATAACCACTTATTAAATAAGCCAAAATGCAAAAAGATAGTACTACATATTCATTTATTAAAATAGTTTTTTCTAAGATAAAAATAATCAAAAATATAACAAAAGCGATAATAGCCCTTATTACTCTTTGTTTAATTCCTTGCATAATTATTCACCTACAAATTCTAAATCTGGTTCTACCTTTTTGCATATTTTTTTAATATCTTCTAAAATATCTTCTTTATTATATTCTAAAGTTATCTTTTGAAAGATGAAACTAACTTTACAATCAATAACCCCTTCGACTTTCTTTAATTTGTTTTCTAATTTTAAAGCACAATTAGCACAATCTAAATTTTTAATTTTATAAACCTTCTTCATAATTTTGCCTCCATACTTGAATAACTATTCAACTGTGCCTATATTATACTTGAATAACCATTCAAGTGTCAATAGAAAAAAAGAAGAATTTTTTAAAAACTCTTCTTTGCATAACAATTATAAAATTTATCAATAACTTCAACAAAGGAAGCTGGCAATTTTTTCTTAACAAAATCCCAAAGTTTTAAATCTAGACCATAATAAGCTTCTCCTAAAGCTAAACTCATTGACGAGATTGTATCACTATCGCCACCAACTGCAATCGCCTTCTTTAAATTATCTAAAAATGAATCACTAATTAAAAAAACATAAATAGCTAAAGGAACGGTATCTACTGCTTTAGATGAAAAAGGATTATTTTTAATTAATTCTTCTAAATTGTAAGTTAAACTATAATCTTTTAAGACTTCTGCTTTTATTTCTTCTTTAGTTTTTTTGTTTAAAATTAAATATAATGTTTTAGCTAATACATAAGCGCCTTTTAAACCATCTTCACTACCATGGGTTAAATGAGTTAGATTGTAACATTTGCTTTTTAAATCGTCTAAGTCTTTAGCTTTATAAGCTAATGGACTTATTCGCATAGCGCCCCCATTACCATAACTTTGATATTTAGAGCCTAGTTTGCTTTTTAGCCATTCTTTAAATAAATAGCCATAACTCACTTTATATTTATTACCATATTCTTTATATGTTTTTTCAATCATAGTTTCATTATCTTCATAATTATTTAATAAAATAGACATTGTCGCTACTGTTAAAACTGTATCATCAGTAAAAGTCATTTTGTCATCATAAAGTTTAAAATCTAAAGAATGTGTGTTATTAAATTCATATAAAGAGCCGATTACATCCCCAATAATAGCACCTTTCATTTTACATCCTCAATCATCATTTTAATTTCAAAAACAATATCTATATAGCTTACTAAACCAGGACTTAAATTTTGCCCACTTTCATAAGCTGCTTTATTATAAAGTTCAGCCACACAAGAAATAATATCTTCAAATTGATATTTATTTTTATAAGCTAAAAAGCCTGTTAGTAAACCAGCTAAACAATCACCACTACCAGCTTTTGCTAAAGCTGAGGTTTTTTTAGTATTTAAAATTAAATAACTTCCGTCTTTTAAAACTAAAATTTGATTATAACTTTTAATTAAAATGTTCACTTTATATTTTTTCACAAAGCTAATTGTTTCATCTAAATATAAAGTAGCATCTTTACCTTTTAAATCAATCTCTAATAATTCACTTAATTCCTTTAAATGAGGAGTCAATAAAATATTAGCATTACTCTTTAATAAATTATCTAAATTCTTCTTTAATAAACTAAGACCAGTGGCATCTATTACTAATTCACCTGTAAATTTTAATAACAATTCTTTTAAAAAAGTTTCATTTTCTAAACTATTATTAACACCATTACCAAATAAAATTGAATTATAATAATTAAAGTTTAAATCAGGATTCTTAAAATCATTTTCTAATTCACTAAATTCATGAATAACATTAAAATGAACATTATTTAAAGAAGCTAAATAAAGTGAACTTGGAACCATTATACCAAGATAACCTAAAGGAGCTAAATTGGCGAAGGTAGTAGCTAAAAAAGCTGCACCTGGATATTTTAAAGAACCTGCAATAATTAAAGCTTTCCCAAAGTCACTTTTGATAGCTTCTTCACTTCTTTGATAGTAAAAATCTTTGATAAATGTATCTAAATTAATCATTTTTCTCACCTAACTTAGCTAATGTACTTATTATTTTATGGTAACCTTCTTCAATATCAAAAACATTTTCTAAAGCTTGTTCAACAAGACATTTACCATCTTTATTACGATTTATAATATAAGGCGTCATTTCTAAAAAAGTTACTTTAATATTATATTTATTAAGTAATTCATAGGCCGCTTTAGAAATAACTTTAGTGTAGACTTCTTTAATTTTAGCTTTAACAAAAAGTAATGCCGCCCCTTTACCAACAACACGGTCATAAGCTTTAAAATCAGTTAAATCATAACCATCTAAAATGTAATTTAACATTGGCTTTACACCACTTAATTTACTTTTGTAACAAGTACCATCTTTAACTAAAATTAAAGAGTATTCACTTAACAATTCTATATATTTATTCATTCTTTTTTACCACTTTTTTAAAGATAAAAGCTATTAAGAAACTAAGAATACTATAAACCATAATAATAGTAATTGAAGATAAGACTTGTTCTAAAATTAAGTTAAATTGATAATTAAACAAATAAGCTAGCAATAAGAATAAAGACCTAGAAATTACACTACTTATGATAGTTCCTACAAAGGCATAAAATGGCTTCTGATAACTTTTTTTAGAAAATAGGCCACTAATTAAACCCAAAATAAATAATTCAAACATCATGTAAGGTAATCTACTTAAAGCTGGCATTGGGTTATTAGTTAAACTAGTTAATAAAAAGCTAATTAAAGGTGCTACAATTCCTAAAACTATACCATATTTAAAGCCTAAAAATAGTCCGCCTAAAATTATTGGAAAATACATCGGAAGTAAATAACTGGAAACCACACTACCAAAAGCCAAATGACAAATTAATGGTAAGACAATACTTAATGCAATAAAAATAAAACTTAATACTAAATTAATCGTTAATTTAAAACTAAAACTCTTTTCTCTTAATAAAACAGCTAGCAATTTTAATCACCCTTTCTATTAATTTAATTATATCACTTTTTGTTACATTTAGCTTTTACTTGTTGAAAGATTTTTAAATTAATAATATAATAGATACGGTTTAAAAGGAGAGCTAATAAATGTTAAATTTTATTAAAAGACAACCTGCAGCTCGGATTATAGCTTTTGGCTTCTTAATGGTCATATTAATTGGTTCAGCTTTATTAATGTTACCATTTGCTATAAAAGATGATGTAGAGCTCAACTACATCGATGCCTTATACACATCTACTTCCGCTGTTTGTGTTACCGGATTGATTGCGGTCGATGCTGGTGATACTTTTACTGGTTTTGGCCAAGCAGTTATAGCCACCTTAATTCAAATAGGCGGTCTAGGTGTTACAACCATTGGTGCAGGAGTTATCATTTTACTCGGAAAGAAAATCAATTTAAAAGGTAGAACTTTAATTAGAGAAGGTTCTAATTATACTTCTTTAAAAGGTACGGTTAAATTAATTAGAGACATTTTCATTACAACCGTTATTTTTGAAACTATTGGCGCTATTTTAAGCTTCATTGTTTTCGTTCAAGACTATCCTATTAGTCAAGCAATCGCAATAAGCATCTTTCATTCCATAGCCGCCTTTAATAACTCAGGCTTTGATATTTTAGGTAATTATCAAAACTTAATTCCATATCAAACAGATATTCTCTTAAATTTAGTTACTTGTTTCTTAATTATCTTTGGTGGTCTAGGTTTCTTAGTTATTAGAGAAGTATTAGGTAAACGTTTTAAATGGCGTAAGTTTAGTATGCATACTAAAGTTGTACTTGTTGTAACTTTATTCTTATTAACTTCTGGTACTATCCTTATTAAAGTAAGTGAACAAAATATATCATGGTTAGGAGCATTTTTCTTCAGTGTTTCAGCGAGAACAGCGGGTTTTTCAACCTATTCGCTAGCTACTTTTAGAAGTGCTTCTTTACTGATAATTATTATTTTAATGTTTGTGGGGGCTTCCCCTGGTTCAACAGGTGGTGGTATTAAAACAACTACTTTATTTGTTTTATTCCAAGGCATTAAGTCAGCCGCAACTAATAAACAAGAAAAAGCCTTCAAATATTCCGTCCCTAAAGACGCCTTTAAAAAAGCGGCCGTTATTACGCTTTTAGCTTTATTCTTGGTTATTACTTCTACTTATCTAATTATGATGCTAGATCCAAACGTGGCATTTATAGATGCTTTATTTGAAATGACCTCAGCTTTTGGTACTGTTGGTCTATCAACAGGAATCACTCCAGATTTAAGCATCGGTAGTAAAATCATATCTATCTTAATGATGTATATCGGTCGTTTAGGACCACTTACAATCGCTACTCTATGGTACTTTAGTAGAGGCGAAAATATTAAATATCCTGATGGCAACATCGCCATTGGTTAGGAGGAAAATATGTCAAACAAAAAAAATAAGCAAAATGGTAATCAAACTTATGGTATTATTGGTCTAGGTCGTTTCGGTTTATCTTTAGCCCTAGAATTAAACAAAGAAGGGGCTGAACTTTTAGTACTTGATCATGATGAAAACAAAGTCCAGCTTGTTCGTGAATTTTGTGAAAATGCCTTTGTGGTTCGCAATTTAGAAAAATCAACTTTGCTTGAAACCGGTATTCAAAATTGTGATGTAGCAATTGTAGCGATTGGTGAACAAATTGATACTTCTTTATTAACTACTCTTAATTTAGTAGAAATTGGTATTCCTGTAGTAATCGCAAAAGCTACTTCTTCTGAACATGGTCGTATTTTAGAAAGATTAGGGGCAGATGTTGTCTATCCAGAACGTGACATGGCTATTAAACTTGCCCATCGTTTAGAATCTAAAAATGTACTAGACTTTGTTCAATTAAGTAAAAAGCTTAATATTTCTAAGATTTTATTACCTGAATGTATGCTTAATAAAAGTGTTATTGAAATTAATTTAAGAGCTAAATTCGGTTTAAATATCATCGCTATTGAAAATAATGGTGATATAATTGATAATATCACACCTGATTATGTATTTAAATTAAATGATGTTTTATACCTAGCAGGAAATAAAGAAGCATTAAATAAGTTTAATGCTTGGTGTCAAAAATAAAAAGGGCCTAAGCCCTTTTTCGTATACTAAAACTAGGAGTGTAACCTCTTAGTTTTTTTATTTCAAATATTATAGTATAATAGTAATGAAGGAATGTTTATATTAATCATTAGGG
>CASETY010000011.1 GCA_949291115.1 uncultured bacterium | reverse complement strand
GAAACATTTAAATTAGAATTAAAATATGCAGTTAAAATACTTAAGAAATTACCATCAGTCAAATAATAATTTAGAAGAACCTTTAGTAAATTATTACGAGTAACACTATCTAAATAACATAATGCTTGCCCAGCTAAATAAACGCCTTTTTGTAAATTTTTAATAAAGGAAATAATCAAATTTTCCGCTTCTAAGGCCATTATTAAGTTGCCGGCAATGTAAATAGTATTACTATCAAAAATATCAAAGCTTAATGCTAAAAATGTATCATAAAGTTCATTAATGTTAGCATTTTCAATGCTTAAAATTAAAATATCATTTATGTTTTCTAACTTAAAATCATTATAAAAATTCTTTAAATATTTAACTAAAACATCATAATTAATTTTTTCTGAATAAACATACACCTTATTCATGGTTATCATCTTGATTAGAATGGCCATATGGATTGCCATAAATATTTAAATTATCACTGTCATTTCCATTTTGTTCATTATAAGAATTATCAGTATAACCACCAATTTCATCATTATCATCTTTATAATAATGGGCATCGGTTGTAGTTACGAAGTAACAGTCACTTATATAATCAGCTATAATTCTACCTTTAGTAACGATTAAAACTATGTTAATGATAAAAGGTATGCCCACGCAACAATAATTAATTACGTTAATTAAATAATTACCAACAAATTCTCTTAAAAGATAATCAGCAGGTCGCATTGGATCACCACTAGTTTTAACTATTTTAATTTTTAATAATCTTCTACCAATTGTTTGAAAATCTTTAAAAATGCTAGGAATAATAATTAAATAAACCGCATACACAACAGCAGTTATAACTAATGTGAAAACTAAAAACATTAATAAACTGTTTGTTAATTCTCTTAATACTGCTTGATGGCCCTCTAAATATTCCATTAGTTCTGCTTGGCTAGCTCCACTATTAATTAAGTCTTGAACAGGCTCTGGTACCTTTACTCCCCCAAAATGCAGATATAAGAAAATAGGGATGGCTAAAATTACTGACATAATGACATAATCAATAATACATACAAAAAAACGTCGCCATGTCTCACATTGAATATATTCAAAATTTCTATTTTCCATAATAATCTCCTTTCTATTTTAGTAAATTATATCATTTTAAAAAAAACTAGTAAATAAGATAATTTTTGTGTTATAATTAAAACGATGATAACGTTTTCAAAGAAAGAGGGTAATATAATGACTTATACATCAAAAAACATTAGAGACATTGCTATCTTAGGTCATTTAGGAACAGGTAAAACTACTTTAACTGAAGCCTTGGCCTATGCTAGCGGAGCAATTAAACAAAAAGGAGAGGTCGAAAAGAAAAACACTATTTCTGATTACTTACCAGAGGAACAAGCTCGCCTTTCTTCAGTAAGTGCCAGTATAGTGCCTCTATATTATCAAGATCATAAAATTAATCTAATTGATCTTCCTGGTAATGACGATTTCGTTGGTGAAATTTTAAGTGTTACTAGATTAATTAAAGGTGCTATTTTAGTAATTGATGCTTCTGCCAAGGTGCAAGTTGGTACAGTTAAGCATTGGAATATTTTAAGAAAAAGAAATATTCCTACTATTATTTATGTTAATAAAATGGATAAAGAAAATGTTAACTTTGAAGAAATTCTTAGTGATATCAGAGAAAAATTAGGAAAAAATGCTATTCCATTTTGCTATCCAATTGGCCATGAAGAAAACTTTGATGGTTTTGTCAATGTAGTCGATTTAAAAGCTAGACGTTATAATGGTAAAGAATGCGTAGACGATGAAATCTACCCAGATAAAAAAGCGAAAATATTTGAATTACACAACACAATCTGTGAAGCAGTGGCTACTACTAACGAATCATTATTAGATAAATTCTTTGGTGGTGAAGAACTAACAAGAGATGAAATTCATAAAGGTTTAAGAGAAGGCGTTTTAAATGGCGAATTAATTCCTGTATTAGTTGGTTCAGCTACTAAAAACATCGGTATTCATACTCTTTTAAGTATGTTAATTGACTATTTACCATCACCAGCTGACTTAAAACCTTATAAGGCAACTGATAATAATGGTAATGAAATCGAAAGAAAAACAATTGATGAAGAACCATTCTCTGCCTATGTATTTAAAACAATTGTTGATCCATATGCAGGTACATTAAATATTATAAAAGTAAACTCTGGCATTTTAAAAGTTGGTGATGATATCTACTGTTCACAAACTGGTAAAACTGAAAAAGTTAATGCTTTGTTTGAACTATTTGGTAAAACACAAAAAGCAATTACAGAAGTACATGCTGGTGACATTTGTGCAATTTCTAAGCTAACAAATGTTAAATCAAGTATGACACTTTCTTCTCCTAAAAACATCATTACTTATAAACCTGTTAAATATCCTACAGCTGTTTACTTCTTAGCTGTACTAGCTAAAAGTAAAGCTGATGAAGATAAAATGGGTCAAGTATTACAAAAAATCCAAGTTGAAGATCCAACTTTAGAAGTTAAACGTAATCAAGAAACTAAACAATTACTTCTAGGTGGTGCTGGCCAAAGCCATTTACAATATATTTTAGATAAAATGAAAAACACTTATAAACTAGAATTGGAAACTGAAAAACCTAAAATAGTCTATCGTGAAACTATTACTAAAGAAGCGACTGGTGATGGTAGATATATTAAACAAAGTGGTGGCGCTGGTTTTTACGGTGTTGTTCAAATGAAATTTGAACCTGCTCCTGAGTCAAGTTTCCATGAAGAAATATTTGGCGGTGCAGTGTCTAAAAACTACTTCCCAGCAGTAGAAAAAGGCTTTTATGAAGCCTTAAATCAAGGTTTATTAGCAGGTTTCCCAGTACTTGGAGTTAAAGCTACTTTATTAGATGGTAAAGAACACAGTGTTGATTCTAATGAAATGGCCTTTAAAATGGCAGCTATTTTAGCTTTCAAAGATGCTTATATGAAATGTAACCCAGTTATTCTAGAACCTATTTATAAAATTACTGTTAATGTAAATGCTTCTTATGTTGGTGATGTATTGTCTGATCTAAACCAAAAAAGAGCTAAAATTCTAGATATGCAAGATGCTGGCAATGGTAACCAAGAAATTGTCGCCTTAGTACCAGAAGCCGAAATTTTAGCTTACGCAACTGAGCTTAAAGCTATTACTCAAGGTTCTGCTTTCTTCAACCGTGAATTTGCAAACTACGAACAAGTACCTCAATTCTTGAAAGATAAAGTTATAAAGGAAAATAAATTGATTTAATGAAAAGAATAACCATCATACCCAAAAATTATCCTAATCCCATTATTTGTGATTATGAGTTTAATGATAAACTACCTATTACTAATGTTTATTATTTTTTAGATGGTCAAAATATATTTAAAGATAAAGAAGCGACCTTTGGTCGCTCTTTACGTGTTAATAAACATTTAAAAAAATTAGATCAAGGTTATCTAGCGGTAGCTATTCACAGTGAAAAAAGCGATAAAGGACGTTTTAACATGTATAGCCCTTATCCTTTAAGTAACACTTATTTAAATGATTTTATAAATGATACTAGTCTATATGCTAATTTTATTGATGATTTCATCAATACGATTATTCCCACTTTTGAGCATAATCTAAAAGTAGCTAAACGTTATTTAATCACTTCTTCTTTAGCTTGTTTGACTTCACTTGATTTAACTATTAAATATCCAACATTATTTACAAGTGTAGCTTTATTTTCACCAGCATTCTTTTTGGCAGATAACGACATCTATTTCAGTCTTGAAAATATGAAGGATATTAAACTACCTAAACAATATATCTTTGTTGGTAAAAAAGAATTCTCCGATGACATATATGATAATCTATTATATGTCAATACTGCTACTAAATTTTATAATTATCTATTAAGAAATAAACAAAAAGCCAGTCTTGTTATAAACAAAAATGGCCACCATAATGAAGCAACTTGGGAACGCTATTTTTCACGTTTCTTAAATATGATTTAAAAAAGAACTCAGTTCTAAAACGAACTGAGCTCTTTTTTTACTTATCTTCTTTTTCTTTAGAAACTTCTTCTTTAGTTTCTTCATTATTTTCTTCATCTTCATCGTCTTCTTTAACTGGACGATTATAATGAACAGTAGCTTCTATAATACGACGATTTTGTAATAATACATCTGTAAATTCTAAGTTATCTTTTTCTACATTTACTTTTGTGCCATCATTAGGTATATAATCTAAACAACTTAAAATTAAACCACCAACTGTATCATATTCAGCATCTTCTTCTAATTCTATATCAAAAAGACTAGCTAAATCAGAAACTAACATTTCACCATTAACTTTATAAGTATCTTCATCTATTTGAACATACTCTGGTTTATCTTTCTTATCATGTTCATCATACATATTACCAACAATTTCTTCTAATAAGTCTTCTTTTGTAACAATACCAGTAGATGAACCATACTCATCAACAATAATCGCAATTGATTCATTACGTGATTGTAACTGACTAAATAAATCAGAAGCTTTTGTAGTTTCAGGAACAAAATAAGGCGTACGCATTAATTCTTCAATAGGCTTATCATCGTGAATGAAAAAATCTTTCGCATGAATAATACCAACAACATCATTTAAGTTTGTTTTACATACTGGGAAGCGTGATTTACCAGTTTGTTTAATTAAATTTTCAATTTCATCACGAGTATCAGTAAGTTTTATGTAATGAACATTATAAGCAGGTGTCATTACTTCTTTTACTGTTGTGTCATTAAATTCAAAGATATTTTCAATCCATTCTTTTTCTTTTTCTAATACCGTACCAGTTTCTTCACCTAAATCAACCATCATCTTAATATCTTCTTCAGATACAGATTCTTCTTCAGCTACAACTTTCATTCTTAATAAACGTAAGCAGCCATTAGTAGATTTGCTTAATAACCAAACGAATGGTTTCATAATTACAGCTAAAGGGATAATTACACGTGAAGTAACTTTCGCAACGCCATATGATTTTTGCATAGCTACACGTTTAGGAACTAATTCACCTAATACTAAAGTGAAATAAGATAAAATAATAGTAACAAAAATTACTGCTAAAGTATTTAATGTTGCACGTGGAATAGCTTGCCATTGTAAATCATCATATAACCAACCAACAATACGGTCAGCAAAGTTATCAGCTGCAAAAGCACTATTCAAGAAACCGGCTAAAGTAATAGCAATTTGAATTGTTGACAAAAAGCCTGTAGGTGTTTCTGCTAATTTTAATAATCTTTTAGCTGTCTTATCACCATCTTCAGCCATAAATCTTAACTTTGTTTTGTTAAGGGAAATTACTGCTATTTCGCTCGCAGCGAAAAAAGCATTAACAGCAATCAATAGAACATTGACTAATAATTGCAAGGGTAACGAGTCCAAAATAAATCATCTCCTACTCTTCTATAGACTCAAAATATTTAACGTTTTTTTAACGTCGTTACAATTATACCAAATTGTAAATAAATAATCAATAATTAAAAGGCCTGACCCCTAATGAATTTAGGTTTCAAGCCTTAAAAAAGCAAAATGTCATTTAATTATTTTTATTAAAAATTGTCTACTTGACAAATATAAGTTCATTCTTTAGCAAAACTAAAATGAAATAATTTAAGCTGATTGTTCTTCTTCTGTAGTTGAATTTAAATCAGTTGGTTCTTCTTCAACATGAGGAACATAACCTTCATTAAAGATATTCATTTCATCAGCAGCATTGAAATAATGACAATTTTCTAAGTCGATAGCCACTTTAATTGATTCACCATCTTTAATCTTACGTTTTGAACTCATAACTGATACAACTTGCGTTGTGCCAATTTCAAAATGAACATTAGATTCATGACCTAACATTTCTACAAATTCAACTTTAACAGCTAATTGTGAATCTTTTAAACGTTTTAAGTTATCGTCATCTAAATAAATTTCTTCTGGTCTAATACCTAAAGTAATTTTAGCACCTACTAATCCTAGTTCTTTAATCTTATTAAACTTGTCACTAGGTAATTTTACTGAATGAACAACTGGTTCGCTATCTTCAGTAGAAGGATTACTATCTAGTGTAAAATAACCCTCTTCATTAGCAGTTCCTGTCACAAAATTCATAGCAGGAGTGCCAATAAAACCACCAACAAAGACATTAGCAGGATTATTATAAATTTCTTCAGGACTGCCAACTTGTTGGATATGGCCATCTTTCATAACAACAATTCTAGTAGCCATTGTCATCGCTTCAATTTGGTCATGAGTTACATAAATTGAAGTAGCCCCGATATTACGATGAATACGTGCGATTTCTGTACGCATTTGACCTCTTAATTTAGCATCCAAGTTAGATAATGGTTCATCAAATAAGAATACTTTCGCATCACGAACAATAGCACGACCTAAGGCAACTCTTTGACGTTGACCACCTGATAAATTTTTAGGTTTACGATCTAAGTATGGTTCCAAACCTAAAGTAGCTGCCACCTCATAAATTCTTCTTTTGATTTCATCTTTTGGTACTTTTCTTAATTTTAGACCAAACGCCATATTATCATAAACTGTCATATGTGGAAATAAGGCATATGATTGGAAAACCATCGCAATCCCTCTATTTTTAGGAAGTACGTCATTCATAAATTCTCCATCAATATATAATTCCCCTGATGAAATCTCTTCAAGTCCAGCAATCATACGTAAAGTTGTTGATTTACCACAACCAGAAGGACCAACTAAAACTATGAAATCTTTATCATTAATATCTAAGTTGAAATCAAAAACAGCTTGATTTCCACTAGGATATACTTTGTTAACATTCTTTAATACAACTGTTGCCATTGCTTCTCCTTTATAAAATACTATTCATTAATATATTTAATACAATAATTAGTTTCAAAAATAGAACCTGGGGATAATGGTTGTAAAGTAGTTTTGTTTTCCATGACATGATCGGTATCAATTAAATCTGGTAAACCACACCAAGCTTCTATACATAAGAATTGAGGATCTCCTTCTGGTACCTTTTGCCAGAATGCCGTATATGGCATTTTATGCTTAATTTCAATCCTACAACTATTACCTTTTAAATCTATTACTTGTAAATCCTTGTAACATAAAGTACGCGGATTAACTAATTTATTAGACATTTCCTTAAATGTCATAGTTTTAAGATTTTCTTTGTGGGTATTTATAATAAAACTTTTATCAAAATCTATTTGTTCATATTCTTGGTCATTAATATTTAATTCTAATTTGCCAAGTATCTTAAGTAAGCCTTGGTAACTAAAACCTGGGTGAATACCTAAACCAAAGTACATTGTTTTATCATCTAAGTTTTTTACCTTAAAGCTAACAACGACTTCGTTATTAATTATTTGATACTTGACTAATAAATTAAATTTAAAAGGAAAGATAGCTAGAGTTTCACTAGTATAACCTAGCGATAATAAAACTTCGCTACTAGTCTTTTGTTCAACTTTAAATTCACTTCTTTTCGCAAAGCCATGAACTAATCCTTGATATTTTTTTTCATTATAGATGTAATACTCATCTTTTAAAGCGCCAATATTAGGAAATAATAATGGGCTTTGTTCCAACCAAAGCGAACTTCTAGACCATAAAATATTAACATTATTAATTTTGATATACTCTAATTCAGCACCAAAAGTGTTAATCCCCACACATAGATTATCTTTTCCAATTTCTATTATCATTTAATCACCGAATTAGTTACTAATTGATTATACATATGTGTCTTTTTTTCATCTTTTAAAGCACAATTAGTAATTAAAACATCACTAACAAATAATTGTGATATTTTTGAACTGAAAAAGCCGCCATTTATATCATTTTCAAATCCTTTTGTTTGTAAAAATACATCTGCATATTGATGTAAGGTTGAATTAGGATAATTTGATATAGCTATAATTTTAATATTCTTTTCTTTGCATCTTTTAGCTATATTAATAATTTCAGCTGTTTCACCAGAAAAAGAATATAAAAGTGCTACTGTGGCAGAACTCTTCGCAACGGCCATAAACATATAGTTAAAGTGACTATCATCAATAACTACTGCTGGTAGACCGATTCTTAAACATTTCGTAAACATATCTAAGGCAGAAGTGTGACTAATGCCCATTCCTGCAATTAAAACATATTTAGCTTGTAACATATAAGTACTAGCTTCCTCTATTTTATTCATATCTATGATCGTCTTCGTATTATTAATAGTTTCCGTCATATTACTTATGATATTGTCAATAAAAGGAATATCATTACTTACATGTAAATTCTCATAATTTTTATAAACCGCTACTCGGAAGTTAGTGAAATTAGAATATCCTAGTTTCTTAAAATACCTAACAATTGTAGCTTCCCCAACATTAACCTTGTGCGCAATACTACTTAAAGATTCATAAACTACTTGTAAGGGATTGCTTACTACAAAGTCATGAACTTTAGCTTCTGATTTAGAAAATGCAATCTTATTTGGATTTAAAACACTATTAAATTTTTTAACATCAAATGGCATACTTACAACCCCATTCATCATTTTATTCATCTCATTATATCATTTTTTAAATAAATAGTTAACTATTAGAAATAACTATCTGAATGGATTTAGACACATTTAACTCCTTATCAATAATCAATAAAGTATGTGTCCCTTCTTTTTTAGCCTTAACTGTATAACCATCTGTATCAAACGAAAATGCTTCATCATCATAAATAAACTCTAGATTGTCACTATGAGGATAACTTAACAAAATTGTTTTTTCTTCGCCTAATTTAAGTTCTAAATTCTCAGTGATAATATCATTTTTAACCTTAACTTCGATTTCATATGTGACTGTTAGATTATTAGCTTTAGCTTCAATGACATAATTGCCAGTTTTTAAGGCAATTACGCTATTATTTTCAACATCAAAAGCTTCATTATCATAATTTATATCAAACTCACTCACATCTTTACTTAGATTAAACACATCACCTATTGCTAAAGAAAGTTTAATATTTAAACTATTAACGCTATTTACATTAACTTTAAATATCACTTCTTTACCACTATAAGTTTCAATAGCTTTAACTGTATGTGTCCCTTCTAAAAGTCCTAGTACTTCTTCATTTTCAATTGAAAGAGCACTTTTACTATAAACAAAACTAAAATTAGTTGGTTCGTCACCTTGTATTTTTATATCTAGTTTTGTCTTAATGTTTTTTTCTATCGTTAAATCATCAATACTGAAATCATAAATTACATCACTATTTATAATGATGTTTAAGGTAACATCAAAGCCTCCTAAGTTTATAACTATAGTACTATTTTCAGGTTTTAAGGCCTTAATAATAATATCATCATTGGTTTTTTCAACCTTAAAGATTGCCTCGTCATAAGTCTTAACTTCATAATTAGCAAATATCTCTAAATCAAAATATTCTTTTAAACTAAGTGCTTCATTAAAATTTAAATTAATATCTAATGACGATACTAAATTAAATTCACTCACACCATATTTATAACTTGGTATTTCTTGTTCTATATAAGTAAATGGAGTGTCTTTACCATCATATTTTATAGTGGTAGTTGTAGAATCAACACTAAATATTTCATATGTTTGATCTTGTTTTAAAACCGCACCATTATAAGCTTTTTTATCTACATATAATGATGTTCCTTCTAATTTTTGATCTTTAACTTTAAACTTAGCTTCATCTAGTTTTACTAAGTTATTAACATCTAAATCGCTATACTTTTCAAGACCTTGACAGACATATTTAGTGCCTACATTATTCTTTCCATATTTTAAATTAATCTTTACATCTTCATTTAAATAATTATGATTATTTATAATGTAAAAGTTAGTTGGAATTTGAGTTTGAGACCCTGCATAAGTTTCAATTGCTTCATTAGCAAGACCGGCTGATAAAAATTGATTATTTTCAATAGTGAAATTATCAACTACGCCATTAACTAAATAATTATATAAAAATATTAAATAATTTATCGTGAAATACTTATCTAAGTTACCAACTTTTTCATTTGTATAATCTTGATTTATAAAAATGTTATCGGTAACATAAGTATCTTTTAAATAATTTTTTGAAGAACCTGTTTGAATATAAAATAGTAATAAACTATCTTCAAACACATTTTTATATACTAAGCAATCCTCACCATTTCTAACTTTTACGCCACCATCTTGATTTTTATTTTGGCCCTTAAAATAATTATAAACAATGTCTAAATTAATATATTCTTTAGCATATATTATATGATCACGATTATATCCTAAGGTATCTCCTTGTTTAAGATCATAGAACTTTTCATCAATGTTTTTGTTTAAAGAAAAATGATTACCTTGAATTAATACATTTTCATCATTACTTATAACATTGATACAAGTTTCAAAATGACCTGCATCTGAAAAACTATCATAAGTATCTAAATTAGTTATCTTGGTTTTTAACTTTTTAACATTATCAGAGACAATACTGTTATCAAGATCTTCAACTAAACCAAAATAATTATCTGTAATATTAACATTTTTAGTGCGATAAAGCGCAACGCCTCTACCTAAACTATTTTCATCTCTTAAAAAGATGTTAGAAGAAACCGTTGTATTACTACCTTTTATTAAAAGATAGTAGCCAGTGTTTTCACCACCATTTTGAAAAGAACCATTAGGCTTTAAACCACCATCAATACTTACATCTACTTTTTTGGCATTAATAAATATATTATTTTCAATTTGCCAGTTAGTATTACTACCAGAAGATTTTTGATAGATGGTAACATTATCAAAAATGATGTTTTTAATTTCAATATTGCTGATGCCACTAGCTGCAAAAATGTTTATTTGATAGTCACCATTAATGCCTCTAAAAATCGTGTTTTCATCGCCAATAATTGAAACTCCATCTACTAAATTTAA
Source organism: uncultured bacterium (assembly GCA_949291115.1). Lineage (GTDB taxonomy): Bacteria > Bacillota_I > Bacilli_A > Acholeplasmatales > Anaeroplasmataceae > CALUXS01. The sequence continues at coordinate 26,476 of CASETY010000011.1, read as the reverse complement.
ATTGTTTTCTAAAATATAGATGCCACCTTCAAAATAAGCATCTTTGTTTTCACTTTTACATTTATTTAAAAAGCTTTGAATTTCAGCCGTATTATCCTTATTTTCGCTTAGGACAACACCATTTTCTTTTGCTTTTAAATAACTAGATTCTGCATAACTTTTAAGACTAATTGAACTAAAAGTTATCATTAAGATTATGAGCATTAAAATTACTTTAATTTTTCTCATATGTCCTCCTAAACAAGAACAAATGTTCTTCAGGATTTGTGATGTTAAGTATATCGTTATTCTTATCAGCTAGAGAATAACCATCTATATTGATCTTAATAGTTGTTCTTTTTCTTTTACCTGTACTTATTTTCATATATATTACATCATCTTCATATTTTAATATTAAAGAACACTTGCCATTAATCTTAATATTATTGAAAACAACTTCTTTAAAGCTATTAATTAATAAATAATTTTTATAACTTAAGATATGTGAATTATCATTAATATATAAATTATAATCATCATCTATATGTTCATATAACGGATATAGTTGGTATTCGTATTCTTTGGGATTATTGATTATTAAACGTTTGCTATTATAAGTAACTTGCTTATTATCGTTGTTTAAATTGTAATCACGCAAATTATATTTATAACAATACTCTTCTAGCTTAGCTTCCTTTACTTTGATTAATGCTTTATCATCATGATAATAAGTATCTTTAACTAAAGTTTTACTATCATAAATTGTTAAGTGATAATCAGTTATAGAGCTAATTTTATTACCAACGGCTACAATTGAATTTGGTAAGATAAATTTAGAAGTATTAGCTTTAATGTCATCATTAATCACAAAGTAATTATTTAATAAATTATCAAAAGTTACCGCCATACTAACATTATATGGATATGTTTTATTAGGCTTTTCGATAAAACAACTGTTTAAAGAACCATTTCTATAATAATGATTAGTATTAAAATAATCTTTAGGTGAAATATTATTATAATAAATATCATAAATGCCGTTACTTAAATAGTAACCATTAATATTTTCATTATTAATAGCTTCATAATTAGCTATATATTCTGAATTATCGCTTATTAACAACAAATATTTATTATTGCGATATACGTAACGATTCATGTAATTAAAGCTTTTAACTAATAGTTCATAACGATTAGTTTTTAGGTTATTTAATAGATTCGTTAAATAGCTACTTTCACTGATTTCATTTAATGTTTCTAAAGCTTTAACGATTACATTATAACTATAATCTTCTTTGGCTTTAGCTCTAGAAATAGCACGCCCTCTTACGGCGTTTAATGCTAAATGATTATATAAGAATGGTTCGTAACTATCTTTTATATGATTTATTATGATTTCAAAGTATTTATCAATGTTAAAGTTTAACATTTTAAATATTTTTAAGATTTTGACCAAACTGTTCAATAACACTTCTCCATAGGAAGCGTTGTATGGAATGTTTTTATGTTGAATAAAGCTTCCATCTTTATAAAATCCATCATTTTTATTAGTATAGCTTAATGTTTTTTTTACTAAACTAAATAAATATTTTATCGTTTCCCCATCTGATATCATTATAGATTTTAGTAAAGATATATAAATATTATCAGCTAAATTCGCATAAGTGGCTTCTTCATAATTTTGCTTTGGCCAATTTCTTCTGTAAAAAATAAATAGTGCATTAGGTAAGTAAAAATTAATTATATTTAAATACTTAAAAATCAATTCTTTGGGTGCATCATTATAAATTATAGTTAGAATTTCTACTAAACATCTAGGAATACCAATTTCATAAGGCCACCAATTACCACTATAATTTTCTTTACCTTGATAATAATTATTAATAATATATTTTAGTCCATATAAAATATCTTCTAATAATTGACTAGATTTATTTTCTTTATAGTGTAAGGCTAAGTTTAAGATTCGCTTAATCACTTTATATGCATTTTCACCAGTGTTTGTAGTAATATCAGCATATAGATATTTTTTCTTTTCACTAAAACTAATGATTTCTTCTTTTAAACCTGTTATATCGACATTTTTAAAGAAGTCGTTTTCTTTTACTTCTTTTATTTTTACTTTCATACCCGGTTTTTCCGTAATATAAAAGTAATGGTAAGTACCTAGATATAAAGCATACGTTCCTTTGTTTGTAAAATAAATATAACTTAAAGTATTATCAATTTCATATTTTACTTTAAATATATCTGAATCATTCATTAATTCAATCAAACAAATGTATTTTTTGTTTTTCTTATTAACACTTACCATCTAGGTACACCACCTTTCTAAATTATTTATTTTGCATCGATTGTTGCTTGTAAAACAGTTATAACTGAATCTACATAGCTTTGAATGTCTGCTTTAAATGCATTCCATGAAGCGTCACTAATAGGTTGACCTGCATTTAACCATTGTGCTATTTGTTGATCATATACAGTTTGAATAGCACTTTTTGCTGTATTAACTGTCTTATAATCTTCTTTTGATAATTTAGCATTAGGATAAATTAAATCATTATAATGTGTATTTAAATATGGTTTATAATCTTCCATTGCTTTCGCAGCATTTGGATCTAACCAAGCAGCTTCATATTCAAAGTTTTGAACGCCTGCATTTTGTAACTGACAACCTTTTGCATATAAGTTAGCTAAAGCTGTACCATTATCATTTAAAATTGTATCAGTATATTTATAAGAACCATCAGCTTCTACTGTATAATCAGTGTCTTTAACACCAAAGTTAGCTAAGTCTTGACCTTCTTCACTAAAGAAGAAATCAATCCATTTTAAGCATTTTAATACATCTTCATCGCTTAATTTATTAGAAATTGCTGTTACATTACCAATTAATTTACGTGTTGTTGGTTCTACACGTGTTCCATCTTCTCTAATTGGTGGTAAAATGCATGCTAATTCAAAGCCTTCTACTAAATTACTCTTATAATAATCACTATTGAAAGCATAAGTTGTACCAATCCAATCATGAGTAAAACCACCTGAACCTTGTAAATAATAAGATGCACGGAAATCTTCATTTTGAGTATTATTATTAATTTCAGGATCAATTAAACCATCTGCATACCAATCAATAATGTGATTCATAGCTTCTCTAAATGAATCTTCTACTACGCCATAATGAACTTTACCTTGATCATCTACATAATAATCAGCAGTTCCACCCCATAAAGACGCAAGTTCTGAAATAGCAAAATCACTATCACGATCAAAATATGGATGAATAGTGTTTTTATCTGCTAAACCAGCACTAGCTAAAGATGCATGATTATCTTTAATAGCTCTTAAAAGTTCTTCATATTGAACTACAGTCATTTGATTTAAACTTTCGACTGTTGGTTCTAATCCTTTTGGTAATTTACCGATTGAATCTAAATGCTTAATCCAATCCATTCTAACAAAATAACCTTTGGCAGTTTCACCTTCAGTATAGAATGGTATGCCATAAATTCTACCATCTGAGGCTGTAGCCCATTCTTTTTGTTGAGCATGAGTTTCAAAATAGTTATATAAATTTGGAGTATTAGTTTCATTTATTAAATCGGTTAAATCTTTAAAAATACCTTCGTTTAAGGCAGTTGACTCAATTGTATCTTGATCATTTACAACAATAGACGCGTTTTTACCTTCTGTTGTGTAAATATTATCATAATTTGAATCATACTTTTGTAAAACACCTTCTAAGTTAATTTCAGCATATTCATTGGCTCTTTTGAAAACTGGCATGTCTTCATCATATACTGTATTTTCTTGATATAAGAAAATTGTAAAGTCGCCACCATTTTTGTTGCAACTTGCTAGGGTTAGGGCTGCAGAAGCAGCCACAACGCCTATCATTAATTTTTTAACCATTATTTTTCTTTCTCCTTTTTAAAATTATGAATACTGTCACACCTGCACCAATTAATACTACACCACCTACTACAGAACCAATAATAATCCACATAGTATTATTTGGTGTATTTTTATCATCAGTTGGTATAGTCCCATTATTTAATAATCTAACTTCAGCAACATCTACTTTGTCATCATTATTATTACCATAAACTATGACTTTAATATATTTAGCTTTTAAATAACCCAATGCATACACTTCATCACCAATATTATTAGCATTTTGACCAGCAAAGTATGCATTGCTATATGTAGTACCATCTTCTGAATAATAAATATCAAAATAATATGTATTCATGGCACCACCGTTAAATCTAATTAAAATATCAGTAATATCCTTTACTTCGCTAAGTTCAAAAATAAATTCTTGAATTTCACTAGCTTTAACACCTGTTGAATTATTACCATCTATCAGTAAATTTGCATTAGGATTACCAGAAACATTAGCAACTTCAACAACTTGATAATCCGCAAACTCTTCAGTTCTATTCATAACATCAGCTACAAATTTATAATTATAAGTTCGACTTTCTCCAGTAGTTTTATCTTTTAATGTTACAGTGCTAATATTATTTAATAAGTTAGATTTATTAATTGTTAAATCATATTTAGTTTCGTCGTATGTGACTTTAAAATCAGGAACAGCTTTAGTACCTCTAGCAAGATATACTAAATAATTATATTGATATGGATTAAATTCATATAAATAACCTTGACCAAAGTCTTTAGCAGAATCTAAATCAAAAGAAATATCATTAGCTACAATTTCTGGAAGAGCAGTATTTCCATCTAACGTCCAGCTTTCAATTGGTTTAACTTCATAATTTGTAAATTCTTCCATAGCTTCTAATGTTGGCATGAAAACTACACTTAATGTACCTGTAACAACGTCATTTAATTCAATAACTAATTTAGTTACACCATCATTATTTAAATTTTCAAAATAACCAATTGTTGAAGGAAGAGGAGTATTTCCACTCATCTTTGTGAATGTTCCTAGTTCACTAGTGATCATTACATAAATACTTTTATTATTTAAAGTTAAACGTGCTAACTTGTCATTCAAAATATCAACACGAGCTTCAGTATGAGCACTCCAATATAATGTAGAAGGTTCTCTTAATACAAATTCGTCTTGAACCATTACATATTGACGATTATTAAACACTTTTAAACCACGTGTAACTGATAAAGCTTGTGCTTTATAAACTCTTGATAAATCAACAACACTTATACCACTTGAAGCATCGCTTTCAAAACGAGTGATTGGCGCATTTTCATATGGATCTTGAGTTAATACAGGTTCTTCATCTGGATCGATAACTAAAGTATTTTGACCCTGAGCACCTTTCTTATAATAAGTCCATCTTTGGTAATCATAATCCCAATATCCATCAGGAACATTAGTATTATAAGTTTCATTTGAATAATTACCAATAAAACGTTCACCTAAAGCATATATCTCAAAAGTACCACTATCTAAGTTCTTATGTGAAAAGTTATTAGTATGATCATTAACACCTTTTAAGCCAGCAAACATCGCCATTTCATCACCAAATTCACTACGGAATGTAGCAATTTCATGATTTTCTAATAACATATCTTTATTTTCCATATTATGAAGATCAATCTTGTCAAATAAACCTGGTTGATACCATAACAAATTTTGAATGTTATATTGTTCATTCTCATGAGCTAATAATGTTAAAACAGCTGCATTTGTGTTATCTTCATCAATTCTTGTATACCATAATAAAGCTGGTTGATTGTTTGAATAATCAGCTTCTGTATAATAGAAAGTTTCGTAATTTGGAGTTGAAGTGTAAAGTGGGTAATTAATATATTCAGTAATACCACTAATAGAATTTAGGTCAAATGCACTACTATCCATACCATATAAATTATACATAGTAGCTAGTAAGTTAACCATGTTACGATGTGCATAGATTGAATAAGATGGGCCTTCTGGGAACCCGCCTGTAGGTGAATAATGAACTAAACCAGTTTGTAAGAATTTATATGCTGTTCTTACTGTATTAGCAGCCATTGTTCTTACATCTACTTTAGCATCTTCTAACGCACCGCCTTCACCAGTAGGCACTTTAACATCAAGCTCACCATCATAACTCATTACTGATAATCCAGCAACTGCTAAATTACCACATACTAATAAACAGTGATTATTTCCATGTAATAAAACATTTACGTTGTTTAATGTTTCAAAATAATAGAAACCTTCTTCATATAAAGCTTTTACAACAATTCTTTGTTGTTCAGCAGATAAATCATCTTTTAAATAATTATAAGCAAAGGCAACACTGTAAGTAACCATTGCAGCATCTAAGAAGCCATTAGAATCTTTACCCCAAGATAAACGTTTAGTTGAACCATCACCATAAGATTCATCACGAACGACAGCTTCTAACTGTTGCCAACACTTGTCAAAATAATCTTTATTACTTGTTACTTGATACAAAATAGCAAGTTGTTCCATAGCTGTACGTGATTCTGCAGGGTTAGCGGTAGGAATAAATCTTGTATATTGAGCTTCATAGTATTCTACCCATTTTGTAATATATGGGTCATTAGCCTCATATCCAGCTTTTACTTCGTCTAACCATTCAGATTTAGAAAGTAAATAAACACCACTGTAATCTAATTCGTCAAATTTAAAATCTTCAACGCCTGGAATTACATAAACGGTATTTGTAAATACCACTTCTGTATCACCATTAGTTATTTTCATATCAAAGTGATCATAACCAACAAAATCTTTTGGAGCAGTATAGTTATAAACAACACCATAAATTATTTTATTTTGGCTTGAGAAATAACGATCTTTTACTTCTTGTACATGACCATCATATAAGATTTCAACTGTACCACCATTTTCTGTAGTAATAGTTAGCTTACCATCTATTGATGTACCGACAATTTGGTTATATAAGTCAGCTTTAGCTTTACGATAAGCTTTTTGAGCGTTACCATCATCACCCATGTTATTTGTCTTAATAGCAGGATATAATGCTTCTACATCATAAGATTGTACTTGTAGATAACCACCACCAAATACTGCACTAGCAGCGCCACTTGTATAATCTAAATAAATTTGATGATCATATTGCCCATCTTTAGTGGCTGTCCACTCTAATTTGCCATTTTTTTCAGCTGTATGCCAATAATCAACAACTGATACTTCATCAGCAACAGGTAAAATTGAAATTTCTACTTTGACAATCGCATATCCTTTATTAATATCGTATACCAAAACTTCAAAAGAATCAGTTGTATTAGAGTCTAAGTAATAATCAGCTGCCGGATTATAAACTATTTCATTATTTTCATTAATATAATAATCGCCATACATAGCATCTGAATATGTATAAACAACAAAATCAGAACTATCATTACTTGTTACTTTAATTATATTTGAACTATCTTCTTTTACAGCAATTACATTACCATCATTTACGGAAGCAGTAATACCATTTTCTTCACCAACTACAACTAGAACTTCTCGACTATAACCGCCGACAACATCAGTTACGGTAATACTAGCTACACCATCAGCCACAGCTGTAATTTCACCAGATTTGCTCACTGTTACAATTTCTTCATCACTTGATTCATAAGTATATTCAAAATCAACTACTGATTCAGGAACAGTAGAACAAACAATGTTTGTCTTTTCACCGATAGCCATCTTTTCAACATTATTAGCTACCATAAAAGAAGTATGATCTAAAGTAATAACACGATAAACATGGATATTATCAAAATAAACATCACCAACGTTATTAGCAAAATATAATTCTAATCTTAAATTAGCACCATCAGCTACTCTAAACACTGGGGAAGTAAATGTGCCCATATCCCAACTACCACTTAGCCTTTCAGTTTGAGTAGAACCGTATTCGCTATTTAAGTTTAAACGAATAAAACAATTATTATTTAATACACCAGTACCCTTTATGTCAGCAGTTACATAATATTGGCCACCTTCCATATCAGTTAAATCATGATATAAATTAGCGTATGCTTGTGTTGGATGATAATAATGAATCATCTTATTTTTTGTTTCTGGATCAGTATAAAGCTCTACTACTTGCTCGCTACTAACTACAGCACCACCGGTATAAAGAGTCCACCCTGCTATATTTTGATTAGATGTAGTCCATCTAGAACCTTCAGGGATTGAATCAAAACCAGCATCTGGGTTTAGATCTTCTAATTTAACATTAACAGTAATTTGTGAACTATAATCTTCATTTTCTACTGTTACAGATGTTTCACCAGCTTTTAACGCAATTAACTTATTTAAAGCTTTATTAACATAAGCAATTTCATCATTTTCCACGGTATAAGTAAAATCTGTATCTGGTAAAACATAAGGCATAAACTTATCTTCAAATTCAATCTCTTCTCCAACTGATAACTCAAAAGTTTCTCCATCAATTGTTAAAGCTTGATCTTTTGAAGAATCCTTAGCAGAGCCGCTCGCAAGAGCGACTATACTAGGAACAAAAATAAGTATGAGAATTAGAAGACAAGATAAAGAAATTATTCTTTTCTTCATAAATTCCTCCTAAATTTATTTATTTGAACGTTTTTTCTTTAAAACTACAAATGTAACTACACCAGCTACAACTACTGCCGCAAGTACACCACCAACAATACCCCAAATTAGACCAGCATTTGAATTATCATCTGGAGATGTAACTGGAGCATCATTTACAGTTACAGTTAAAGTAGCTTCTTTATCACCGCATTTAACAGTTATTGTAGCTGTACCTTTAGCTTTAGCGGTTACTTTACCAGTTGCATCAACACTAACAACATTTGCATCTGAACTAGTGTATGTTAGTTTATCAGTTGTATCATTTGGAGTTAATGTAGCTTTAATAGTATGAGTATCACCAACATTTAATGTTACACTTGTTTTATCAAGAGTAATACCTGTACAAGGCTTATTTTCATCTTCTGGTTCTTCAGGTTCAGTAGTTTGTTCAGTTACCGTTACAGTAATTGTTAATTTAACTTCTGGGTTATCTTCAGATGTTAAAGTAATTGTTGTAGTACCAACTTTTAATGGAGTGATATATAATTTGCCACCAACGATTGATGCATTTGATACACTAACAATTGTAGGATCAGCAGCAACAACATTAATAGTTGATGTATAATCAACAGGATTTAATGTCAATGAAACATTGAATGTCTTATCATCAGTTGTTAATGTTACATTTTCATCTTCAATTTCAATTGATTCAATATGCTTTTCAATAGCAACTGTTACTTTTAAATAATAAACACTATTATTTGCAGTAACTTTAATTACTGTTTCACCATTAGCAACAGCAGTTACTTTACCAGTTGCATCAACAGTAGCTACTTCTGGTTTTGTTGTTTCATAAGTTGCAGTTAAAGCTGCTGTACTAGGAATAGGCAATACATTAACTTGTGCATTTGCACCTACAGTTGTTAATGTAATTTCTGGTGCGTTTGCTTCAACATTACTTAAAGTTTCTTCGCCACAAGTAGCTTCTACATCTTTTAACACTACATCGCCACCAACAGCTTTTAGAGCTGCATGTGATACATATGAAGTGATACCATTCATATTGTTATAAGCAATTAACTCAATTTTTAAACCAACTAATCTTTCACTATCAAAATTCATCACTGGAGTTTCTATTTGTACCCATCCATTAGTTAACTCTTTATGGGCTGCTTGATATTGAGCATATAACGGTCCATTACTTACTTCATATGTATATTCATAAGTACCATCTGCATTTTGAGTTTCTTCATAAATACCCCAAATTTTTAAATCAACACGAGGTACACAGCCATTTGGAATAGTGCCTTCTAATTTTGCAAATGCAGTTAAAATATAGTTTTCATTAGCTTTTAATTCATCTGCATAAATCCAATGTGCAATATGAGATGCACCAGCATTGTTTGTAGTACCTGTTCCTTCATACACATATGTAGCCCCAAATAATTCATCATCTACTACTGTTACTTTATCAAATTCTTTACCATTATAACTTTCAGCAGTAAATCTATCTTTTTCATTTTCAGAGTTAGCAAAAGTTTTATTTGCAGTATCAAAAACAGAACCTACGGCAGGAGTTCCAATATAAACACCATCACTGACTAATACATTTATATCTTGTGTCTTATTACCGTCTTGACTCTTTACCTTTAAAACACCATTACCAGCTTTTAAAGCTGTGATTGTTCCTTCTACAACTGAATATGTTTGTGAACTATCTGATTCATAAACTAAATTTTTATTTGTTGCTGCAGCAGGAGCTACTGTAAATAATTTTGTTAAATCAAAAGATTCACCAATTGATAAATTAATAGTGTTATTTTCAAATAAATCATTTAATAAAATATCAGTAACTACTATTTCTCCTACAGCTGCTTCAACATTTACAGTTGTTGAAACATCTTCAATTAGTGGATCAATAAAATCGAATGTAACTTTTGTCTCACCTTCAGCTATTGGTTCAAATTTAGCTGTTTGTTCATTATATGTTAATTTTGTTTCATCTTCTATTTCTATATTATAGTTAGGGATTGAAACATCAAAACTTGAATTAGTAGCTTCTAAAGTTGGAACAATTGATAATGATTCACCAACATTTGTTGTATAACTAGAATTTACTGAAGCAGTTGCACCATTATATTCACCAACATATAAATAATCTATATCCCAATTTTGAACAGGCCTATTAGCACCTTTTTCACTTTGATAAAACACATTTTTAATGCGTCCTGTAAAATCGCAATTTTCAGGAAATGATGATTCATATAGTAGCTGATCGTCTAAATACGTATATATTTTATCTTCAGTAGCGGTCCCGTTATCAGCCATTACTACAACTAATTCATGCCAAGTGTTTTTGCTAACACCGCCAAAATCAGCTGGTAAAGTAACATTTTTCCCGTCTCCTAAATTGTATTGCATAGCACCATCAGTATAATTTAATAGTTGTGCAGTTTTACCATAATATATTCCTATAGATTTTCTATGACCTTGATCTGATTTGAATTTTGTTTTTAAAACTAGTGTTTTTTCTTTACCGTTTGCTGCTGTAACAATGTCAGCACCGCTACTATTGCCGCCAACTTCTATCTTACGAGCCGCATCAGCAGTAGAATCATTTGGAAGTGTATAACGTAAATACTCGCCATCATCATTCATTGATTGAAAGGTTGCTCCATTATGATTATTTGAAGTGATGTTATAATCACCACCAGGAATTGTTAATTCATCACTTGTATAATTAAAATCTTGTTTATAAGAAAAATTTTCTTCAGCATTTACTTTTGTTGCTGCTAAGCTAGTTACGGCTACACCACTTAAAACTAAGCCTAATAATAATTTTTTCACTTTCTTTTTTGTTCCTTTCTTATATTATGTTAAGTTTTTATTTTACAGAACCAACCATAACGCCCTTCTTGAAGTATTTTTGAATGAATGGGAATAGTATAAGCATTGGAATAATCGCAATAATAATTAAAGCATAAGCTGATACTAAACCTTCAAATGGATTACCTGAGTTTTCTCCACCCGCCATAGCTAATATCTTTTTAACTATTACTTGTAATGGATATAAATCATCATCTCTTAATACTTGTTCTGCCCAGAAATAACCATTCCAACGGTCAATTGCATAGAATAAACCAATAGTTGTTAAGCCTGGAATTGAAGAAGGGACATAAATATTAAATAAAATTCTAAAATGACTAGCGCCATCGATTTGCGCGCATTCATCAATATCTTGAGGAATAGCCTCAAAATAAGTTTTCATTAAGATTACATTATAACCAGATACCGCAAATGGTATTAAAATACCAAATATTGAACCAATCATCCCAAAATTATCAATATTAACATAAGTTGCAATCATACCTGGTTTTAGCCACATGGTTAAAGCAACCATGATCGTAAACACTTTAACAATTTTTAAACCACGTCTTGATAAAACATATGCACAAGTTACCGTAATAAATAAACTAATTGCTGTACCTAAAATAGTATATAAAACTGTATTACCATATGCTTTCCAAATATCTACATTTTTAACGTGTTCTAAAATATAATCAAATGTAAAACCTTGTGGTATTAAAATAAATTGATTATCATAAACTGATTCACTAAAAGCAATTGGATCACTAACTGATGATAAAAATAAGTACCATATAGGGTAAATCATAAGTAGTGATAATACTATAAGTAAGGCATTATTCACATAATTGAAAATATTATCAGCAGTAAGTCTTTTAGTAAAAGCATTCATCTTTCTTTTATTGGCATTTACTGTATTTTCCATAATTCACCTACCACAATTTAGTGCTGCTAACTTTCTTAGAAATTCCATTAACAACACTAACTAAGACAATTGCTACTACAGCATCGAACAAACCAATTGTGGCAGCTAAACCATAGTTAGCTTGCCCATATGCAGGTGCCAAAGATACATTATATACATAAGTACTAATAATTTCGGACACTTCTGTATTATATGGGTTTTGTAGTAACAATACTTTTTCATATCCTAATGACATTAACTTACCAACTTTTAAAATTAAAGTAATAATAATTGTAGGGGCAATGCCTGGTAAGGTGACATGCCAAATTTGTTTAAATTTACCTGCTCCTTCAATACTAGCAGCTTCATATAAAGAAGTATCAATAGCTGATAGGGCTGCTAAGTAAATTAATGAGTTATAGCCCATTGTTTGCCATAATTCCATTAAGGCATAAATCCATCTAAAAGCAGCAGGATTTCTAAGTAAATTTTGTCTTTCCATACCGAATGCAACTAAAATATTAGTCAACATACCAGTATCAGATTGTAAGAATTCGATTAACATATTACAAACAACAACGGCTGATACGAAAAATGGCAAGAATGTTGTTGTTTGAGCCATACCTTTAACAACTTTACTTCTTGATTCATAAATACTAATAGCTAAAATGATTGAGCATGGGAAGCCAATTACTAAAACTAACAAGTTAAGTAGTAATGTATTTACTAATAAATCTAAGAAATTATTAGCTGTAAAGAAATCAATGTAGTTAGTTAACCCAATAAACTCACTACCAAAGATACCTTTTGAAGTTTGATAATCTTGAAAAGACATCAACAAATTCATCGCAAAAGGTAAGAAAACGAATAAAACCAACCATAAGAAAGCTGGTAAGAATAAAACATAAAGTTGCCAAGTATCTCTAAAATATTTAGCCCATTTACCGGGGCGTTTTATAGTTTCAACTTGGGCAGGCTCTACCTTTACATTAGATGTTACATCTAATTCATTTGCTTCTGCAACTTGGCTTGCATTTAAAACTGCTTGCACCATCTAACCCCCTTTTACCAATATGAATCCCAATCTTTGTATAATCTCATTAATAATTCTACAAAGAAATAATCTCCGAATATTAAGTATTCATCGATACCTAATCCACCTTTAAAGAAGTATACTCCGCTTTTTAAAATACCTTCTTTATTAGTTCCTAAATAATTGTCTACTAGTGATTTAGTAATATGTAAACAAGCATTTTCATAAATAACTCGTGATTCATCACTTAAAGGAATGTATTTTAACATTTCAGACATTCCAATTGCAGCTACTGCTGCAGCACTAGTATCACGTTTTGTATTTTCGTCTTGGAATATTAAATCCCAGTTACATACAAAGTCTTTTGGCAAACGATTTAAAAAGTAATTTGCTAATTTCTTTGCTAATTCAATTAATTCATAGTCTTTAGTATACTTATATGATAGTGGGAATCCCATAATCCCCCAAGCTTGTCCTCTTGCCCAACATGAATTATCTGAATAACCTTGATGGGTAGCACCGAAACGAGGCTTACCTGTAATCGTATCCATAAAGAATGTATGGAATGTTGATGCATCTTCTCTAACAATGTATTTCATTGCTTGATGAACATGATTATAGGCTTTTTCATAATAATGTTTTTCAGGTACAAATTTATCTGCAAAGTATAATAAAGGAATATTTAGATTACAATCAATAATCATACGTCCCCGTTGATTTTCATCATTCATATCTCCCCAGGCTTGGAATATTTTAGCAGTATCAATATAACGTCTGTCTAAAAATTCAGCTGCCATTAAAGAAGTTTCTAAAGCTCTTTTTGAACCTGTTAATTTGTAATCAGCCACGGTTGTAATTGAATATAAAAAGCCAATGTCATGATGATTTAAGCCTGCTTCTTCTTCATTTTTATGATAATAATTTTCTATTCTTTGTCTAAATGATTCAGAATGCTTTTGGGCTTCAACTTTATATTTTTCATCATGAGTATATTCATATACTAACCATAAAATACCTGTCCAAAATGAAGTTGTCCAAACGGAATCAAAATTGCTATCATTCCAAACTAAGTTGCCAACTTCACCATAAACATAATTTTTACTAGCGGCTGTCGGAAAGATGTCATCATGAAATTTAGTTAACATGTGATCAACAATTTCTACTACTTTATCTAAAGTTTTTTTGACATCTTCTTTTGTGAAATTAGGACGCTTAAAGTAATCTTCTCTCGTAACTTTTTCTAAGATTACAGAGCTCATCTTATCCTCCTAGTTAAATTATTTCATTTCCCCATGCTTCAAATTGTGTTAATGCTGGGAATTCACTAACACCCTTAGCTTTAATTAAATTCTTTAAGGTAATAGTCTTAACTTTCTTAGCCTCAAACTTAATACTTTGGCGCTTATTGGTCTTTTCTAATTTAGCCTCAATATTTGAACCATCAGAAAAAGCTAAAGTTACCTTTTCCCAGTAATTATCATGAGGAAAATCAGCTCTTAATGTTAAGACAACCTCGTCAATCATAACCTCCCTTCCAAAATCAATAGTAAATTCAGCCTTCGGATCTCTGTTAATCCCCCAGCTTTGATAAGGAAAACTGCCATGTGATTCATTAAAATAATAACCATCTATAGCATTCCTACTTGCAAAAACGCATTCTCCACGAGTTTCAATATTTGCATATGAATGTGGATAAAACGTATCGTTTTCATGTTCATCATAAGGATTAAAGGCTAAGTTTCTACGCATCTTTACTTCTTCTAAAGAAGCTTCTTTAACTCTTATAATGTGACAATCACCATAAAACGACTTTGGTGAATAGTTGGTCCTCTTATTTGAAAGAGGAATATGGTAAATAAAGAAATTACCAGGGACATAAACTATTGATTCTTGCATAGTATCTTCTAACTGAATTTTATAGAAACTATTCTTTTTATCTGAATCAATAATCATCCAGTCGCCATCTTGATAACAAAAATTAAATACACATTCTAATTCATCACCACTTGGACTAATGTACATTTCGTTACCATCTTTATTGACCACTTTTACTTTCAGCATATTCTACTCCTTTCTTTGTTAGCGCTTACAATACTTTCAAAAAAATAAACGGTATTAAAATACTATTTTCTAAAAGTATATAAACTTGCTATATATGTATGCTTTTTCAAGCATTACATCCTACTTTTTCTTTTTCAAAATAATTACAAGAGTAACTGTAACCCCTATAACAATAACACCACTAAAAACACCTATTATCACATATAAAGGATTAAAACCTTCTACATCTTCTTTTATAACATTAACTCTTAGATTAGCCATGCAACTTCCAGCATCAACTGTAACTGTAGTTACTCCTTCTTTTAATGCTGTTATTAAGCCATTTTCAGAAACACTAATTACTGTGTTATCATAATTTGTATATGTAACTAAACTAGTTGCATTGCTGGGCTCTAAACTATATTCAATTTGATAAGAATCACCAACAATAATTTCTATATCTAAATCTTTTAAGATTATATTGGTAGCATCTATTTTTTCATCTTCTAAAGCTTCTTCAATAGAAACAACAATATAAGTTGTTAAATCATAGTAACTAGCTGTTATAACAACACTACCAACCTCTAACGCTTCAATAGTTCCTGTGCTTGAAACACTTAAAACCTCGCTATTACTAGAATGGTATGTAATACCATCATCTACATTTGTAGGTTTAATAGCCTTAGTCTCACCGACTTTAAGTTGTAATTTAGTTTCAGCAAATAACAATTCATTAGGAATTATTTTCAATTTAAATTCTTTAATTACATCGTCACTTTTTAAAACAATTACGGTTTCACCTACTTTTAAAGGTGTTACTAAACCAGTACTACTAACACTAGCTATCATTTCATCGTTTACTTTATAAGAAATATCATTGTGATTATCATCAATTGCTTTTATTTGATAGGTTTCATTTAAAGAAATTGTGGCTTCATCTTCTACCAAAATAATTTCTTCAGTCTTTTTTAAAACAGTAACTTTTAAATCTAAACTATCTTCATTATCACTTATTTCTACAATTGTACTGCCAACGCCAACAGCTTCAATTAGACCTGTACTATTAACCGAACAAATGTTTTCATCTAAACTTTTATAAGTAACATTTGTAGTATCAGTTAATGATATTTGATAAGTTTCCCCTATCGTCAACGAAATTTCATCATTAGCAATAGCAAGTTTTGCATTTGCTATATTAGTAAATGTTAACAAAGAAAATATAAATAGAAAAATAAAAGCTATTTTCTTCAATAACATCACCTCTTATACGCTAATTTACCTTTAGTATAAGTAGCAACTACTTCATAATTATCATCTAATATAACCAAATCGGCATCATAGCCTACTCTAATATAACCTTTACGATCACCGACACCTAAACAATTAGCTGGATTACATGTACAAGAATTTAAAGCATAATCAAATGGAATCAAAGCATCTTCTACTAATATCTTTAAACCTTTATTCATTCTTAAAGTTGAACCGGCAATAGTATTAGTACCTTTAATATATGCTAAACCTTCTTTGCTAATTTCAATCTCATGACCACCTAATGTTAATTTAACATCACTCTTGCAACCTTTTGCTCTTAAAGAGTCAGTAATGAGGACGGCAGAGTGAGGTCCTTTTGTTTTGTAATAAATATTTAAAGCATCTACTGATGAATGCATGCCATCACCAATAATTTCACCATAAATATCCCTAATGCGATAGGCAGCGCCAACTAACCCTAAATCACGATGATGTAATTTAGTCATGCCATTATAGACATGTGTCATTGAAGTAACACCATTCGCAACAGCCATTAATGCTTCTTCATAAGTAGCGCTTGAATGACCCATTGATACTACAACTTTATTTTCTCTTAAATAATGAATCAATTCATAATTTTTGTCATGTTCAGGGGCTATCGTGATATATTTTATCAATCCACCAGCGGCTTCTTGATATTTCTTAAAACTTTCTACCGTAGGTTTTTGAATGGCCTCTGGAGGTTGAGCACCTTTATAATCCATATCTAAGTAAGGTCCTTCAAAATGCACGCCTAAAATTTCAGCGCCTTCATAACCAGCTTTATAAACGTTATAAACATTTCTTAAAGCTTCTTCTAACACCTTAGGCATTTGTGTAACAGTTGTCGGTAAAATTGAAGTAACTCCTTCTTCAGGAATATTCTTTAGCCAATAACGAAGTCCTTCTTCTTTGGCATCATTAGTGTCAAATCCATATGCACCATGAGTATGTACATCAATAAATCCGGGAACTATTCTTTTATTTCCATAATCGACATCGCATTTTTGACTTTCGTAAGGATAAATATTAGTAATCTTTTCATTAATGACTTCTACATCACATTTAACGAATTGGTTAGCTAGCCAGACTCTTTTGCTTCGAATAATCATATGCTAGCCTATTTTACTAAAGATAATGCATCTTCATCCGCAACTAAAACAAAATTTGGATGGAATTGTAAAATTGAAGCAGGTACTTCTGGAGTAACTGGGCCAAAGAAAGCTTTTTGTAAAATTTCTGCTTTGTCTTTACCACTAACAACCATAACAACCATTTTAGCGGCCATTATAGTACCAACACCCATTGTATAAGCTTGACGAGGAACATCATCAATTGATGCAAAGAAGCGTTTGTTAGCTTCAATAGTCATTTCTGTTAGATTTACACAGTGTGTGCTCTTATCAAATTCACTATTAGGTTCATTAAAACCAATGTGACCATCATGACCTAAGCCTAAAAGTTGCATGTCAACACCATTCATTGATTTAATAACTTCATCGTATTCTTGGCATGCCTTTTGACTATCAGGTTCCATACCATTTGGTAAGTGTGTATTTTCAGGTTTAATGTTTACCTTAGAAAATAAATTGTCATGCATAAAATAGTAATAACTTTGTTCATTTTCTCTAGGTAAGCCTTTATACTCATCTAAATTAACACTTCTAACTTGGCTAAAGTCTAGATCTTTAGCTTCATATTTTTTAACCAAATTTTGATATGTGCCAATAGGTGATGAACCTGTAGCTAAACCAAGTACACAATTTGGTTTGAGCAAAATAACAGAAGCGATAATATCTGCTGCTTTTTTACTCATGTCTTCATAATTTTTTGTTCTAACAATTCTCATTTTTCTCTTTCACCTCGTAACTCTATTATATTTCTTTTTTACGCGCTCATTATAGCATACTACAGACACAAATAAAAGCGTTTTCCTCCACTTTTTTTAATTTTTTGGAGTGAAAACAACTTACATTTTAATTTTTTTGCGTATTTTGTTTAAAAAACGCCTTTTGTAAAAATCTTTACTCCAAAATAAACGATAAAGCACTCCAAAATTAATATATTTTGGAGTGCTTTGTTAACTATTTATTTTCTTCTTTAACTAAATAATATGCCCCATACATGCCAGCCTCACTGCCTAAACTTGCTAGACGTATTTCTGTATTTCTTACTACTGGGGTAGCGTACTTTTCAAAATTAGCCTTTACATGTCTAATTAAAAAATCACCAGCCAAACTAATACCACCGCCAATTATGATAGCTTGGGGATTTAAAATAGCGGCAAGATTAGCTAAAGCTAAGCCTAATTTATCCGTAAAGATTTCAAAAACTTTAAAAGCTAAAGGATCATTAGCCTTGGCTAAATCAAAAACATCTTTTACACTATAATCTATTTCTAATTTAGTTTGATAATTGTTTCTAAAATGATTAACTAAATTTCTAACGCCTTTTTGCCCACAAAGGGTTTCTAAACAACCAACTTGACCACAGCCACAGCGGAAATTAAAAACATCATCCACATGCATGTGACCAACTTCCATACCAGCGCCATTCACTCCTTCTAAAACTTGGCCATTTAAAACAAAACCGCCACCTACACCTGTTCCTAAAGCTACAAAGACAATATTATCTAAATGTGCGTGTTTAGCTTCACCTAAAGCGTGACAGTTCGCATCATTTATAACTCGAACTTTACAGTTTATTTCTTTTTCAAAAGCTTCTTTTAAATCGACACCATCTAAAAAATGTAAATTGGCCGATGAACTAATTTTATTATTAACAATAAAGCCTGGACAATCAATACCAAGGGCTAAGATGTTTTTATCCTTAGCTCTTATTGAATCTAAAATTGTCTTAACTAATTTTTCTAACGATTCTACTTGAGTAGAAACTACCCATGAATCTACTAATTTATCATTTTTAAACGCTCCTATTTTGGCAGTTGTACCACCTATATCAATACCATAATACATAATTATCGCTCCTTCTTTTCAATTATAACTTAATAATTAACTAAATAAAAGTAAAAAATAAAAGTATTGGAAAAACCAATACCTTTATCTTAACTTCTAAACATTACTCTTTCACTATTAAATAATCTAGCTATTACAACAGCTAATAAAACAGTATAAACTATATTACTAATAATCGTTATTAAAATACCTATTATATTAACATTATAAGCTAAAATATTACTTAATGCTAACGCGCAATTATAAACTGGTATAAAATATAAGCTTATACTAGAATCGCCACCTCTAGCATTAAACATTGAAATTATTGCTATAACTAAGACGACAATCATAATAGGTGTTGAATAACTATTAGCTTCTTTTACACTTTTAGCTACAGCACTTACAATTGATAGCATTCCAACAAATAGTAAAATCATCGTAATAATAATTAATAGAATATATAAATAATCTAAAGGACCATAATTTAAATTACTAAAAGAAATTGATGACATTTGTGCACTTCCTAAGAACGGTAATGATAAAATAGTTCCTAAAAAACTACTAACGGCACTTACTAAAGAAATAATAGAAACACTTATTAATTTACCTAAAGCTAAATTGTGACGTTTAACTGGAGTAACTAACAAAGTAGCCATTGTCCCTCTTTCTTTTTCCCCAGCAATTGAGTCAGGGACAATTCCCATAACTCCACTAAAAGCAAATATTATTAGTAACATTGGCAATAACATTGCATATAAACTACCATTAACTTCATCTAAACTAGCTAAATCATATGTGTCTTCAGCAGTATTTATTTTAATTAAATCTTCTAGATTAGCACTTTCATATGCACTTATGGTCATTAATACATTTTGATAAATAGCACTAGATTCTACTTTTACTGAATTATAATAGAGACTAACTTCTGGTTTAGTTTCTAAATCCATTAAATCATGTTTATAAATTACTAATAAATCTACTTCTTTATTTCTAATTTCTTCTTTAATTTCCGTTACTGTTTTTTCATTAGCATTTAAATAAGTGATGTTATAGTCTTTTAATAAATCTTGAGCAAATTTAATGCCATCTTGACTACAATCTTCATAAATAGCATATACTTGATAACTATAATCATCATCTACACTAGAAACATTTTTCATTACATTGCCCATAATAGCGTATAATATAAAAATTAATAAGCCTGGAAATATTAACGATGCCAACATCCTTCTGTCAGTGAATACACGAACTAATTCTTTTTTAATGATTAATAACATTTCTTTCATTGCTGTTCACCAACTTTTTCTTTATATAATTCAAAGAAAATATCTTCTAAATTCTTTTCTTTAGTTAAGGTTTTGACATCTTCTTGTAAAACCATTTCGCCATTAATAATAACACCAACACGGTCACATATCTTTTCTACTAAACTAAAAATATGCGTAGAAACTATAATAGTTCTACCTTCTTTTTTTAATTCTAGTAAGTAGTCAGTCACAACTTTAGCTGTTAATACATCTAAACCATTAGTAGGTTCATCAAAAATTATTATTTTAGGATCATGAGCTAAAGAAATCGCAATTGCTACTTTTTGTTTCATACCTGTTGAAAGTTCACCAATTTTAACTTCTTTAAATTCATTAATGCCTAAGGTAGTAAATAATTTTTCTTTATTTTTAAAAGTTTCTTCCTTTGATAAGCCATGTAATTTAGCAAAAAAATCAAATAAATAATTAGGAGTAAAAAAATCTTCAAACTTTAATTCACTAGTTAAAAAACAAATATTATTTCTAACTTTATCACTTTCTTTTATGATATCAAAACCATTAACTAAAGCAGTACCACTTGTTGGTTTTATTAACGTTGAAAGCATTCTTAAAGTTGTAGTTTTCCCTGCTCCATTTGGCCCCAATAAGCCATATATTTCACCTTCATAAACTTGAAATGATAAATGATTAACAGCTACTTTTACCTTTGTTTTCGTTTTTTCTAATTGTTGCTGCTTACGTGATAAACTAAAAGTTTTTACTAAATCTAAAGCTTCTAAAATAACTTTATTTTCCATTTGTTACTAGTACAACAGCTTCACAAGCTATTGCTTCTCCTCTTCCTATAAAACTCATTTTTTCATATGTAGTAGCTTTTATACTAACTTTGTCTAAATCAACATTTAAAATCTTAGCTATTTGTTCTTGCATCTTAATTCGATAGGGAGCAATTTTAATATTTTCAGAATAAATCATTAAATCACAATTGTTTAAATAGTAACCTTTATTTTTGACCATTTGATAACATTCTCTTAAAATAATTTTAGAATCCATATTTAACGTTTTAGGATCATTATCAGGAAAAATAGAACCTAAATCACCCAGTGCTAAACTACCTAATAAAGCTTCTGCCAAAGCGTGCAATAAACAATCTGCATCACTATGTCCTAATAATCCTAATTCATTTTCTATTTTAATACCGCCTAAATATAAAGGTCTATTTTTAACTAATTTATGAGTGTCCCAGGAATGACCAATTCTTAACATTTTATAAAGTCACCACCTAAATATTTTAAATCATCTTTAACAGTTATTTTAACATTTTTATCATCTAAAACCAATTTAACATTTATATCATTATAATATTTTAAGATTAAAGAAATATCATCTGTTGGTTCATATTTATCTAATATAGATTTTTTATATGCTTCTTCATAAAAATCTTTAATAATAATTTGTGGTGTTTTCGCAGCTATTAAAGAAGATCTATTTAATAATTTTAATTTATTATCTTTTAAATAAATAGTTTCTTTAACATTACCATAAAGCATACCAATTTCATTTTCTTTTAGAGTTAAAAGTTCTTCTAAAGCCTTTAAATCAACAAAAGGTCTTGCCCCATCATGAATCATAACTTGCTTAGTTTTAGCTAATTTTAAACCATTTAAAACACTTAAATATCTTTCCTTACCACCATAGGTAATCTTATATTGAAATCCTTTTAAATTATCTTTAACAAAAGCTTCATCACTTTTTCTAATTACAAGTATTATATCATCAACATAAGGTTTCAATTTTAAAATAATATACTTAAAAAGTGGCATATTTTGATAACTAAGTAAAACCTTATTTTGACCAATATTTAATCTACTTGAATTACCACCCATTAACAATACTAAATCCATATAAATACCTAATCATTATAATTTTGATAGAATAAATAATGCACATCTTTACTAATAGCTTTTAATAAAGCATTCTTAGCATTTTTAAGCACATCTTCTTTATGTATGGCTTCATTAGAGAAAGTTATGCCCATATAAACACTTAAATCAATCGTATCTGAACCATAAGTTAAAGAAGGTGTTAAAATATTTTTAGATGTTATTACTTTTCTAAAATTTTCCATCTTTCTAATATCAGTAATGATAAAACAAAAATCAAGACCACTAAGGCGATAAAACTTATCATCTGATACAAACAATTTACTTAAAGTATTAACATATTCTTCAATGACTAAAGTACCTAGTGTTCTATTATATTTATCGTTTATTTCTATAATATTACCAAACCTAAAATAAACAACTTCAAAGGTACTATTACTAGCCATTAAAGTATTAATATCAACTATAAGTTCATTTTCTTCTTTTAATGAATCAATAATTGAATTAGTTTTCATATAATTATATGCTTGATGTAAATAAGCTTGCATAATTAATTCTAATCTCTTCAAACCATCAAATAACATTTCACCTTTTAATTCTAAATATAAATAATTGTTTTCTTTTTTAATCTTAACAAAAGTATGAAATTTATTATTATTAGGCGTTAAGTTATTAACTATATTTAAGAAAGCTTTATAATCATTTACTTCCATTAAATTAAAAAAATCTACTTGGGTAAATGAATTACCAATTAATTTTAATTCTTTAACTAAATAATCATTTAACCAAACACTATCTACCTCATAATTAAGAATAATTAATCCTTTTAAAGTAGTATCAATTAAAGAAGCAACTCTTAAATCATTAATATCATGAGTTTCATAAGTTCTAGTATTTTCTAAAGCTTTTTCTTTAATTATATAACCTTTAATTTTATTATTATGACTTACAACAATTAAATCCAAAATAATGAATCCTTCTGTTAAATCTTTATTTAAATACTTAATTTTTAAATTTAATTTGTTTTCTAAATTGTTACTATTTAAAAAATTTAAGACCATTTCATTATTAAAGGCTTTATCATTGATGCTTATAATATTGTAATCATCTAAAACATTATTAATTTTAGAGTTATTATAGTTAGCAAGTATCTTACTTGTATAAGTAATATTTAATTTTTTATTTAAAAATAAAAGCCATAAATTATCATCTATATTATCTAAATAAGCTTTAAAATAATAATTTTTTAATGGTTTCTTTAAAAAATTAAATAGAATTAAACATGCTACTACAAAGTTTATAGCATACATACTATAATTAGTAAAATTAAACCAAAAGTCGCTCTTTTTAATATCATTATAGAATAAAGATAACATTAGAATCACAAAAATTAAAATAAAACTAAGACCTAGTCTATTTTTATAAAACTTACCTTCATCTAATGATTTAATAATAATTATGACACTTAATAATATTGTGAAAACTAAAGTGTATAAAGGTAATATTATCATGATTAAACACCAAAAATAAATTTATGATAATAAATGAAAACAACAGCTAATGTAATAACTAAAGCAATAATTAATAAAATAAAATGATTATGTTTTATAACTTGAATTATGCTTTTATTATTAGTTTTTTCATTTATAGTGATGATTGAAAAAAATGGATTTAAAAGAAATTCTATAAAAGTTAAAATATACTTCATTTCACTCACCTACTTCTTATCAACAAACATCTCTAGATATTCCATTAATTTATCACGATCAGTGATTGGAATCATGAAACCTTCAGTTGCTATACTAATTTTTCCTGTTTCTTCACTACAAATAATAGTTAAAGAATCAGTAACTTCACTAATACCTAAACCAGCACGGTGACGAGAACCCGTAGTTTTATCTAATTCATTATGTTGAGTTAAAACATAATATGCACCAGCACATCTAATTTTATTTCCTCTAACTATTACGGCCCCATCATGTAAAGGAGTATTAGGAATAAAGATATTGATTAATAATTCTTTAGATACTTCAGCATTTAATTGAATAGCTCTTTCAGCGTATTGGTCTAGTGAATTATGACCTTCAATAGTAATAATCGCACCTATTTTCTTACTTGATAAATACATAACTGCATCAGCTATTTCAGTTTTAGTTTTTTCTGATGAAGACATGAATTTTTCTTTCAAATCTTGTTTATAATTAATGATGTTTCTAAAGTCAGGTGCAAGTACAACAATTGTAAAGATTAAAGCAGCAAAAGAAATAAAATCATATAACTTACTACTTAAACCTAAATCTAGAAAATGTGCCACAAAATTAATTGCGAAAATTAAAAGTAAAGATACAATTAAAAAGAAAGTCTTCTTACTATATGCAATTAAAAAGATAATAAAAGTTATAACAATAAACACTAAATACGCATCGATTGTAATTTTTAACCAAGCATTATTATTAATAAAATTTTGGATATTTTCATACCACATAAATGGTTCACCATCCTTTTGTAAACTATAAATATTTTACCATAAAAAAGAAAAAAAGTATCTATAAAAGATACTTAACATAAAACTAGAAAGAAAGGTTGAAAGTGTTTAACTAACACATAAAAAAAGTTTTGTAGTTAAATGGTGCCTCAGGGCGGAATCGAACCGCCGACACAAGGATTTTCAGTCCTTTGCTCTACCGACTGAGCTACCGAGGCAAAAAATAAATGGCGGTTCAGACGGGACTCGAACCCGCGATCTCCAGTGTGACAGACTGACATGTTAACCAACTACACTACTGAACCATTGGTTGCGGGAGAAGGATTTGAACCTACGACCTTCGGGTTATGAGCCCGACGAGCTACCAGACTGCTCCATCCCGCGATATGGCGGAGAAAGAGGGATTCGAACCCCCGCGGGACTTTCATCCCCTGTCGGTTTTCAAGACCGATCCCTTCAACCGGGCTTGGGTATTTCTCCGTTCGCAAAAAATATAAAATTATAATAAAACTGGTGGACCCAGCAGGACTCGAACCTGCGACCGACCGGTTATGAGCCGGTAGCTCTAACCAACTGAGCTATGGGTCCAAAAATGGTAGCGGCGGAGGGATTCGAACCCCCGACCTAGCGGGTATGAACCGCTCGCTCTAGCCAACTGAGCCACACCGCCATCTAAACTAGTCGGTTATTTCTATCCGATTCAATTTATCTATTTAAAAACTGGTGGAGCTAAGCGGGATCGAACCGCTGACCCCCTGCTTGCAAGGCAGGTGCTCTCCCAGCTGAGCTATAGCCCCATATTAAAAAAAATGGTACCCCGGGCCGGACTTGAACCGGCACGGCCTCATCGGCCATAGGATTTTAAGTCCTACGTGTCTACCTATTCCACCACCGGGGCACTTATATCAAATGGTGTCCCGTACAGAACTCGAATCTGTGACCCCTTGATTAAAAGTCAAGTGCTCTACCAACTGAGCTAACGGGACAAATGGTGCCGAAAAAAGGAATCGAACCCTCAACCTACTGATTACAAGTCAGTTGCTCTACCAATTGCGCTATTTCGGCATTTAAAATGGTGGAGGTTAACGGGCTCGAACCGCTGACCCTCTGCTTGTAAGGCAGATGCTCTCCCAACTGAGCTAAACCTCCATATTAAATTAGAAAGAGACAGCCCGGCAATTACCTACTCTTGCACATTGTACTACCATCGGCGTGAAAGTGCTTAACTTCTGTGTTCGGGATGGGAACAGGTGTGTCCAC
>CASETY010000010.1 GCA_949291115.1 uncultured bacterium | reverse complement strand
ATCAACACAAGGACAAATTTCAGCGGTAGGCACAATCATCAGTGCGGGATATGGTTTCATTTGTGGTGCATATATGCCTATTTCTTCATTTGGAGAAGGGCTGCAAAAAATAATCTCATTTTTGCCAGGCACTTATGGTACATCACTTATCCGAAATCATGCAATGCAAGGGGCGCTTGCCGAAATGCAAAATCAAGGTATTCCAACAGAGGTTATTGAAAAACTAAAAGATTCCCTTGATTGCAATCTTTATTTTTTCGGAAGTCAAGTAAATATTGGAACGATGTATATGATACTTGGTATCACTATTTTGGTATTGATTGGAATTTATATTTTGTTAAACAAATCAAAAAAATATAACTATTAATTTAGTAGCTGCAAATGATTATGTAATCCGCCGCTATGGGTAAAACCAACACGGCGGTTTTTCAATGCCTATCGGCTATCTCTACAAATGGATTTTTTACGCTGTCATTGCGGTGGGTTCTTCTTGTTTTGTTCCTGTTTCAAAGAAAAGCTCATATTCTTGGTAGATTCAAAACTAAAAAAGAAGCAGCAAAAGCAAGACTAGCTGGTGAAGAAGAGTACTTTGGCAAATATAGGTAAGTTAGGCTATAGTAATAAACACCTTACATAGGGGTCGCAAGTGCATCACAATTGGTATTTATTGCCATTTGATTAATTTAAAAATAAAGGCTTAGTGATAATTAAATTTTAATTTTGATTAAGCTTTTTTATTATGTAAGATAGTTGCATTGTTTTATCCAACGTTATTATTACACAATAAATATTTAAATTTATATATAGTTAAGTTATAATTCATACGGATGTGATTGTATGAATAAAAAAGTAGATGTATCTAATATTATATTAGTTGGTAAGAGAATTACCTTAAGAGCTTTTAAAGAAAGTGATTTATTAGATTTTTATAATTATTGTAAAGTTCCTGGAGTTGGTGAGATGGCTGGTTGGCCTCACCATAAAAATATTAATGTTAGTAAATTTGTTTTAACTGAATTTATTAAAGATAGAAAAACACTGGCAATTATATTTAATGATAATCAAAAAGTCATTGGTTCTATTGGTATTGAAAGATATAATGAAACTGTGTTCTTAGAATTAGCTAATTTAGAAGGTGTAGAAATCGGTTATGTTCTTGCTAAAGAATACTGGGGACAAGGGATTATGGTAGAGGCCATGTCTTTAGTGGTTGATTATTTATTTAAAAAAGAACGATTAGATTTTTTACTTTGTGGTCATTTTATAGATAATTATCAAAGTAGAAGGGTGATTGAAAAACTAGGTTTTTCCTTTATTAAAGATAGCGTTTATAAAACAATTGATAATGAGATAAAGCCAGTTAGAAAATATATTTTAATAAACAAAGAAAAAGAGATTTAGTTTTTTAATTTCTAAATCTCTTTTTCTTTTTGTTTCGACTCTAAGACAACTTTTCTTTTAATACTTTCAGATTTTCTTTTCTTTCTGTCTCTTTTTGTCTTCTCTTGAGTCTTTTTTAGTTATCTTCCATATAGTTCTAAAAAAGTCTATATTTCCGATTACCTATTTATATTTACATAGAACTTAATCTATGTAATTACCTCTTTGCACCTTTATTATAGCATATATGTAAGCGCTGTCAATACCTAAAATGAATTTTTTTTAAATTTTTTTATTGTTTTTAGTTAAAACATAAATTATTATTGTATTATAAAAGAAAGTAGGTGTTTAATTATGAATTACGTAGAAAGAGTTTTAAACAATATTAAAGAAAAATATAGTCATGAAAAAGAATTTGTACAGGCTATTACGGAAGTTTTAGAATCTTTAAAAGTTGTTATTTCAAAAAATGAAGAATTTTATGAAAAGAACGCTATCTTAGAAAGATTGGTAACGCCTGATCGTATTATTAAATTTAGAGTGCCTTGGGTTAATGATAAAGGGGAAATCAAGGTAAATATGGGTTATCGCATCCAGTGGAATAATGCGATTGGTCCTTATAAGGGAGGCCTACGTTTACACCCTAGTGTTAATGAAAGTATTTTAAAGTTTTTAGCCTTCGAACAAACATTTAAAAATTCTTTAACAACTTTACCAATGGGTGGTGGTAAAGGCGGTTCTGATTTTGATCCAAAAGGCAAATCTGACCGTGAAGTTATGGCTTTTTGTCAAAGTTTTATGACGGAACTTTATAAATATATTGGCCCTAATACTGACGTACCAGCAGGTGATATTGGTGTAGGTGCTAGAGAAATTGGTTATCTATATGGTCAATATAAGCGTTTAACATCTAATTATGAAGGTGTTTTAACTGGTAAAGGTTTAACATATGGTGGTTCTTTAATTAGAACAGAAGCAACAGGGTATGGTCTTTTATATATGACGGAAGCTTTATTAAAGAAACATGAAATGTCACTAAAAGATAAGAAGATAGTAGTCAGTGGTGCTGGTAATGTAGCTATTTATGCGATTGAAAAAGCATATCAATTAGGTGCTTTACCTATTACATGTTCTGATTCTAATGGCTTTATATATGATCCTAATGGTATTGATTTAGCTTTATTAAAAGAATTAAAAGAAGTAAAAAGAGTTCGCATTAAAGAATATTTAAATTATAAAAAGGATGCGACTTATTATGATGGTAAAAAGCCATTTATGATTAAATGTGACATCGCCCTACCTTGTGCTACTCAAAATGAACTAACTTTAGAAGATGCTAAGATGCTAGTTAATAATGGTGTTATTGCCGTATTAGAAGGAGCGAATATGCCATCTACTTTAGAAGCAACATCATATTTTAAAGAACATCATGTTTTATTTGTTCCTGGTAAAGCCGCTAATGCTGGTGGTGTTTTAACTTCTGGTTTAGAAATGACTCAAAATAGTATGCGTTTATCTTGGACAAGAGAAGAAGTCGATAATAAACTTAAAACAATTATGAATGAACTTTATCAAAATATGTTAAATGTTTTAAAAACATATAATTTAGAAGAAGACTATGTTTTAGGTTCTAATATCGCTGGATTCTTAAAAGTTGTTGATGCGATGGTTAAACAAGGTTTTTAAGCAAATTAGATGCATTAATTTTTAAATATGATAAAATATAGATAAATAAAGGAGGAGACAAAAATGGAAGTATTACATTTATCTACTAAAGAATTTAATGATGTTGTTAATCAAAATGAAACAGTTGTCGTTGATTTTTGGGCTTCTTGGTGCGGACCATGCAGAATGTTTTCACAAATTTTAGAAGAATTTGCTAATAAAACAAGTAATGTTGTAGTTGCGAAAGTTAACGTTGATGAAGAACCAGATTTAGCTGCTAGATTTGGTGTTTCTAGTATACCAACAGTTTTAGTTTTTAAAGGTGGTAAAGCAGTAAAGAAATCTGTTGGTGTAATTAGTGTTTCTGATTTAGAAGAATTAGTTCGCTAAAAAAGTCACTTAGGTGGCTTTTTTCTTTTTATAAGGCCATAATATAAAAAAAGCGATTATAAATATCGCTTGCTGTTAAAAGATGGTGCCGTAAATAGGATTTGAACCTACGACCTACGCTTTACGAGAGCGTTGCACTACCAGCTGTGCTATTACGGCATAATTAAATTATACCATTTTTTAGTTTTTTTTCAATTAAATTTCATTTTATAAATGCGCTTTTACTTTTTTATTTAAAAAGCTTTTTTTTGCATTGATTTTGTAGTATTATAATGTTGTAGATAAATAAAAAATATAGGTTTTGAGGTGTTTTAAATGCGTAAAACAAAGATTATTTGTACTTTAGGCCCAGCCTGCGATGATGATGAATTATTGAAAAAGATGATTCAAAATGGTCTAGACTGTGCTAGACTTAACTTTTCTCATGGAACCCATGCTGAACAAAAAGTAAGAATGGATAGAGTTAAAAGAATAAGAGAAGAATTAGGTGTTCCTCTTCCTATTCTTTTAGATACTAAAGGCCCTGAAATTAGAATTAGAGATTTTAAAGATGGAAAGATTTTTCTACATACGGGCGATATTTTTACTTTTACTCCCGATAAAGATTTGATTGGTGATGAAACTAGATGTGGACTTACTTATCCAGATTTAGCTTTATTCTTGCATCCAGGTGATAAGATTTTAGCTGATGATGGTAAAATTTCATTTGAAGTAACTGCTATTGATGGTAAAAATGTCGTTACTAAAGTTTTAAATGATGGTCCTCTTTCTAATCATAAGAGTATTAATATTCCTAATGTTATTGTTGATATGCCTTATATAAGTGATGTAGATAGAGCTGATATTATATTTGGTATTGAAGAATGTGTTGATTATATCGCAGCTTCTTTTGTTAGAAGAAAAGAAGATGTTTATCAACTTAGAGAATTATTAGCTAAGTATGATACCTCTAAGAAAATTAAGATTATTTCTAAGATTGAAAATACTGAAGGTATTCAAAAAATGGATGAAATCATTGAAGCTTCTGATGGCGTAATGGTTGCCAGAGGCGATATGGGTGTTGAAGTTCCGTTTAAAATTTTACCTGGTATACAAAAGGAAATTATTTCTAAATGTTATAGAGCAGGTAAAATCGTTGTTACTGCTACCCAAATGCTAGATTCAATGCAACAAAACCCACGTCCTACCAGAGCAGAAGTTAGTGATGTGGCAAATGCTATTTACGATCGTACTACTTGTATTATGTTATCTGGTGAATCGGCAGCTGGTAAATATCCATTAGAATCAGTTACAGCTATGAAAGATATCGCTTTAGCTACTGAAAGTGATATTAACTGGGCTGAACGTTTCCATCGTAATGCCTTGGATTTAGGAAATAGTTTTAATAGTGCTCTATGCAATGCAGCTGTAACTAGTGCTTATCAAATTAAAGCGAAAGCGATTATTTGTGTTACTATTAATGGCATTACAGCCTTTAATCTAGCAGCTTATCGTCCTGAATGTCCAATTATTGCGATTTGCGTTAATGAAAAAGCCTGTCGTCAATTGAACTTAGCTTGGAATGTTTACCCTATTTATGGTGAAAAGAAAAACAGTACTGATGAATTATTTATGTATTCTATTGAACAAGCTTTAAAAACAGGATTAGTTAAAAAAGGTGATACAGTTATTGTAACTGGTGGTTCTCGCATTGGTGATTATGGCACTGACACCTTTAAATTACATATTATTTAGGATAAATTTATGGATATTTCTAATTTAGTTAGAAGTAATGAAGATTTAATTGAAAAATTTGATGTTAAGGTTTATGAACAGGAAAAAAATTATTCTGTTCTAGGGGCCTTACAAGCTTTAGAAATAACTAACGAAGTTCAAAAATATTATGTTAAGAATATTGATAAAAATAAGAATATAGATGAACTTTTGATGCAACTTTATGGAATGTTACAATCATTATTCGTGTCAGTTGACGCTTTATATGCTTTAAGTTATGCTTTAGTTGGTAGTAAAAAGTTTTTAAACATTAACCAAAATAAAGATATGCGTGAGCTTAAATATATTCGTAATGATGTGGTTGGTCATCCAGCTAATAGAAATATTAGAACAAAAGGTGAAGCTTATTGCTTTTTAGATAAGAAAAGCTTAACTTCAAAAACATTTAAATATCTAATTTGTAGTGAAAAAGGGATAGATGTTAGAAATGTTGATTTAGTTAGTTTAGTGAGCGCTTATTATGTAGAAGCTAATAATGCTTTAAATAACTTATTTAATTTAGCTAAGATTTCTATTGCTAATGAACATTTAATTAATTTAGCTAGACGAATGATTAATGAATTTCCTAATCCTAGTTATTTAGATACTTTAAATCAAATTTATACTTATTATTTAGACAAATATAAAAATGCTAGAGCAAGTGAACATCGGTTTTTGTGGCGTTATTATTTAGTAGAACTTATTAATAAATATCAATTTAAAAACATTTCTAAATTAGGTAAAGAACTAAAAGAAGATATTATTTATATTGAACTAGAAAAAATATATACAATTTTAAGTGGTATGAAGGTAACTAAAAGGTTATATAAATATCATACTTTATATAAATCTTTAAATCGTTTCATTAGAAAGAATCGTGATTTAGCCCAAGTTAAAGATATTTTATGTGATTTTTCCCATCCATTGTTTTTAACTACGTTCAATAAATTTGTAAAAAAAGCTAAAAACAATCCAACCGTTACAGAATATCTTAACTATGTCAAAGAGTTGATTTTAGCTAATGAAGCAGATTTAGTTTATGCATACATGGTTCCTCTTAAAAATATGGCTTAAATAGATATTGCATTTAGATATTATTTTTAGTATAATTGGTGCCGTAACTTAATCAAGCCTTTTAAAAAGGGGAGTAGCGAGCTTATTTAATAAGTGGTTATATTCGTCAACACGATTTTAAATCCGGATATAACATCGTTTGATTGCAAGACCTTTGTTGAACTTATGTTTCAATAAAGGCTTTTTTATTGAAAAAGGAGATAATATGAAGTTAGAAGAAGTTATAAGTACACTAAAAACAGATAGTGTAAATGGCCTAACAGCAAGCCAAGTTGAAGAGTCACGCAATTTAAATGGGGTCAACCAATTAGAAGAAGGTAAAAAAACACCATTAATTGTTAAGTTTTTGGAACAATTTAAAGATGTGTTAATTATCATCTTAATTATTGCGGCAATAGTTCCAATCATTATTAACGCCATTGTTAATAAGGGTCATGTTGAAAGCACTGAATGGATTGAAACAATTATTATTTTAGTAGTAGTTATTTTAAATGCTGTTTTAGGCGTTTTCCAAGAAAACAAAGCTGAAAAATCTTTAGAAGCTTTAAAGAAAATGAGTCAACCATCTTGTAAAGTTATTCGTGATGGTAAAGTTGATGTCATTCCTTCAGCTGAAGTAGTAGTTGGTGATATTATTTTAGTTGAAGCAGGTGACTTTATCCCAGCTGATGCTCGTATCATTGAATCAACAGAATTAAAAGTTGATGAATCATCTTTAACTGGTGAATCAGTTCCGGCTTCTAAAAACAATTTAGAATTACCTGAAGGTGAACATCCACTTGGTGATCAAAAAAATATGTTGTTTTCGGCATGTTATGCAACTAATGGTAAAGCTAAGGCTGTAGTCACTGCAGTTGGTATGAAAACTGAAATTGGTAAAATTGCCTCTATGTTAACAACAGAAGCTCAAGAACAAACACCATTACAAGGTAAGCTTGCCCAAGTTGGTAAGATGATTGGTATGTTATGTTTAGCCATTTGTGCGGTTGTGTTCTTGTTAGAAGTTTTAGGTGGTTATTTAGCTGGTACTGAAGATGTAGCTACTATTTGGTTAGATAGTTTTAAAGAGGCGGTTGCTTTAGCAGTTGCGGCTATTCCAGAAGGTTTAGCAGCAGTAGTAACTATTGTTTTATCAATTGGGGTTACTAAGATGGCTAAACATAACGCTATTGTTAAAAAATTACCAGCTGTTGAAACTTTAGGCTCAACTAATGTAATTTGTTCTGATAAGACTGGTACTTTAACACAAAACAAAATGACTGTTGTTAAAGTTTATAGTGATTGTTTAAAAAATAGTGAAGATGTTAAGAGTGAAGAAGATAAAACTATTTTAAGTTATTTTGCTATATGTTGTGATGCGAAGATTGAAGAAGGCGGTAAACGTGTTGGTGATCCAACTGAACTTGCTTTATTAGATGTTAATAATTTATATGGTATTGATATTA
This sequence comes from uncultured bacterium, assembly GCA_949291115.1. Taxonomy (GTDB): domain Bacteria; phylum Bacillota_I; class Bacilli_A; order Acholeplasmatales; family Anaeroplasmataceae; genus CALUXS01. The sequence continues at coordinate 40,001 of CASETY010000010.1, read as the reverse complement.
ATAATTATCATCGTTTAATGGATTTGCCTTTTGATAGTGAACGTAAGATGATGACTACAGTAATTGCTGCTGATGGTAAATATGTGGCAATTACTAAAGGTGCACCTGATATTGTTTTAAGAAAGAGTTTGAATGGTGAGGCAGTTATTAATAATGCTTTAGAAGCTAATAAAGAAATGGCTTCTAATGCTTTAAGAGTTTTAGCTTTAGCTACAAAAACATTTGATAAGCTTCCTAGTAAAGAAGAACTTGAAATTGATATGAATTTCGTAGCTTTAGTTGGTATGATTGACCCAGCTAGACCAGAAGTTAAAGACTCTATTAGAATTGCTAAACAAGCAAATGTTAAAACAGTTATGATTACTGGTGACCACATTACTACAGCTTCTGCAATTGCTAAAGAATTAGGTATTTTAACAGATGATAAAAAAGCAATTACTTCTTTAGAATTAGATCAAATCGATGATGAAACTCTAGCAAAAACAATTGATGATTACCGTGTATTTGCTCGTGTTGCTCCTAAAGATAAAGTGAGAATCGTTGATGCATGGCAAAAGAATGATGCCGTTGTTGCAATGACTGGTGATGGTGTAAATGATGCCCCAGCTTTAAAACGTGCTGATATAGGTTGTGCAATGGGGATAACTGGTACAGATGTTTCTAAACAAGCTGCTGATATGATTTTAACAGATGACAATTTCTCTACAATCGTTGAAGCTGTTAAACAAGGTAGGGGTATTTATGCTAATATTAAGAAATGTATTCGTTTCTTATTATCAAGTAATATAGGTGAAGTTATTGTTATCTTTATAGCAACCATTATTGGCTTATTTGTGCCAGATGTTGGCGTTCCTTTATTAGCTGTTCAATTATTATGGGTTAATTTAATTACTGATAGTTTACCAGCCTTTGGTCTAGGTATGGAAGAACCAGAAGATAAAGTAATGTATGATAAACCACGCCCTAAGAAAGAAAGTTTCTTTGCTGGTAAGATAGGTATTAACATTATGGTTGAAGGTATCTTCATTGGTTTAATTACTTTAGCTGCTTTCTTAATTGGTGAATTCGTATTTGATGTTGATAATACTAATATTCATGGTCATACAATGGCTTTCATGACTTTAGCTACAGCTGAATTATTCCATGCTTATAATGTTAGAACAGATGGTACTATTTTCTCTAAAGAAACATTCAAAAATAAAGCCTTAAATATTGCCTTTATAATTGGTATGGCTTTACAATTTGCAGTATTATATATTCCAGGATTAAATAATGTGGTATTCCAACTTGCTCCATTAAATATTGCTGAATTAGCTATTGTATTTGCTTTAGCAATTTCTGTAATTGTATTCATGGAAATTTATAAGTTAATTAAAAGACAAATTGCTAAAAGAAATAAATAATAATTAAGCGGATTAAAGTCCGCTTTTTTTCTTTAGTTCTCTTTTAAATAATGTTTTAATTTGGTATAATTTATCACAAGGTGAGATTTATGTTGTATTATTTATTGTTTAATCCAAGAGCTAATGCTGGTAATACGATTAGTACAGTTGTAAAATTAGCTAAAAAGTTGGAAAAGAAGAAAAATACCTGTCAATTAGTTAATTTATTGGTTGAAGAAGATATAATAGAAGCTAAAAAGAAATTAAAATATGATGATATTATCGTTATAATTGGTGGTGATGGTACTTTACATCACATTATTAATCATAAATTATTTAGTGATATTACAAATAAGATATATTTATATAAAGCTGGCCGTGGTAATGATTTTTCTAGAGGACATAAAGGTAAGTTTTTTGAAATAACTAAAGAATTAAAAAATTTACCACATGTAGTTACTAATGGTAACCTAAAATCTAACTTTGTTAATGGTATAGGTGTAGGAATTGATGCTTATACATGTAAAGCCCAAATAGATAATGCTGATAGAGGTATTAAAGAAAGTTATTTTAAGATAGCTTTCAAAGCATTTAAGAACTTTAAACCTTTTTCTATTGATGTTACTATTGATGGTAATAGTTATCATTATGATAAAGTTTGGTTTTTTGTTGTGCAAAATGGCAAATATTTTGGTGGTGGGATGAAAATATCACCTTATTCTGTTAGATTAGATGATAAATTAGAGTTTTATGTAATTCATAATATTGGTTATCGTCGTTTACTTGCGATTTTTCCTTTAATTTTCTTAGGAAAACATATTTGGGCTAAAAAATATGTTAAGAGTGTAGCAGGTAAAAACTTCTCTATTAAGGTTAATGGTTACGATGTTATGCAAAAAGATGGGGAAGTTGAAGCTGGCGTTAATTCTTTGGTAGTTAATCGTTATTAATATTTACTTTTTTAAAGATTTTTGCTAAAATTAGTGTGTTATGGAGGAATAGGAAATGACAGTTTTTGAAAATGTACAAACTATTATTGCTGATAATTTAAATGTTGATAAAGAACGTGTTACTTTAGAAGCAAATTTAGCTGATGATTTAGGAGCAGATAGTTTAGATGCAGTTGAAATTATTATGGATTTAGAAGATTGTTTCGGTATTACAATTTCTGATGAAGCAACTGAACAAATTAAAACAGTTAAAGATTTAGTTGATTACATTGAAAAGTCAAAAGAATAATAGTTAATACTGTGATAAGTCACAGTATTTTTTTTCAAGGTGGTAAAATGGATTTTTATAAATTGTGGGAACAAGCTAATTTATTTAAAATTGAAAATAATCAATATAAACATAAAAAGTATATTTATACACCATATTTAAAAGCTAAGGATGAGGGTTTTAATGATGGTGGTTTTAGAAATTATTTATATGCCGATAGTATAAGTCGTTTTTATCGTTTAAAGAATGATAATGTTTTTTTTAGTATAGGGGCTAACTATTTAGCATATCAAGCTTTTTATTATGCCAAAATTAAAAGTAATAGTTTAAATTCTAATAATTTAATTAATTATGAAGATGAATTAAAAAGTTTAGATGTTGGGTTTTTAAATTCAAAGCTTTTAAATAATCGTAGTAATGAAGCGTTGTTAATTTTAGAGAAGTTGTTTTTATATTATTTTAACCACGGTTTAATTAAAGAAGATAAAATTGAAGTAACTATTAGTCATCATAAAGATAAAATTTATGATACTTTTTTAAAAAAACCAGGTGAAATAATAAATAAAGAATGTCTTGTTTTAGATACAACTAACCACATTGAAAAAATAATTGAAAATATTGATAAATTAAATATTGAAAGTGAATATAAGGATAAGTTAAAAGAAGCCTTTAAAGAAACTTACTATTTAGATGTTTTGTTTACTTTAAAAAATGGTAGTTCCTTTTCTTTACTTTTTGATCATCCTGAATATATGGCTGGTATTTTTGCGATTGTCATTAATCCTAATATGGTTGATGTTTTTGATTTTATTCAACCAGAAGAAATATTTTTAATTGAAAGGTTTTTAGAAAGTAATAAAAAAGGTTTTTTGTTTACTGGTAGTTATGTTAATAATCCCTTAACTGGTAATAAAATTCCCCTATTTATTTCTTTTAATTACGAAGAGGCCTTTAAAGAATTAAATATCATAAATGATATTATTTTATTAGATGAATTAGGCCTAGAACATTTTAAAATAATTAATAACAATTTAATGATTAATAGTGATTTTTTAGATGGCTTAACTGTTAAAGAAGCTCATCAAAAGATTATTGAAGTATTTAGTAGTGAAGGTCTTGGTGAGATAAAAAAAGTTTATTTAAAAACTAAATTTTTACTTACCCAGTTAGAAGAATATGGTATGCCTATTCCTTTATTAAAAGGAGATGGCCTTTATGCTTTAGATAATAATTTACCTATTACTTTTAGTTCCCAGTTTAGAGTGGAAATTCCTAATATTAATGATATTCCTTCTAATTTTAAGCCTTTTAAATGTAGTCTTAATTCTTTTTTTAGTGATGGTTTAGAACCATTATTAAATATTTTATTAGTAGAAGGTACTAATTATAATGATATTTTGTCTAATTCTAATTTAATTGTTTTAAAATCATGGTTAAGAAAATCTTTATTTATAATTGATCCTGATAATATTTATAATGAGTTATTAAATATAATTATTTTAACTAGTATTATTGAAGATGTAAGTGAAGTAAAATTACTAGATAATATCGAGGTAATTTTCGTAAAAAAAGTTAAAGATTCTTTTGGTAATGATATTAAAATAGAGTATAATAATTGTATTAAAACGTCTAATATAATAAAGAGTTATGGTAAAGACGCTTTAAGATTATATTATTTAAGTAAAAACAAAAATGAGTATCTTTATTTCAATAAGGACCATATTTATCAGTTTAAACAAATGTTATTAAGTATTCGTGGAATTTATGAAAGAGGCTTTAAAGAAACTAATTTTAGCTTAGAATATCCATTTTATTACTTTAAGAATATGGTATTTGAAGGATTAATTCAATTAGATTTAAGTAAAGTTGTTAAGGCTATTTTAGATTTCTATCATAATTTTTTAACGAAAGAAGTTATGAGTAAGAAACAAGCTTTAGATTTCTTAAGTATTTTAAATTTAGTTTGTCCTAATTTCGCGGAAGAACTTAATTATGATTATTTTTCTAAGAAACAATTAATAAGCAATCGTGAATTTTCATTTTAGAAAGGTTTGATATTAATGATAGATAGATTAACTACCTGTTTATTGCACCCACGTTTTATTGGTAAGTTCATAATTGATAAAACAAGTAAAATAGTTATCTTACTATTATCAATGATAATTATCTGTGCAGGGATATTACTTGGCTTAGCTTTTAAAGAAACTAATTTAGCTGGTATTGATGAAAGAATGATTTATTATGAAGTTAATAATAATGTTGATGTATCTTTAGATAATGGTAAATTAGAAGGTAGTGGTGGAAGGGCAGTTTATTCTATTTTCACTTTTGATTTTTTACCAACGAGTCTTAAATTAGATAATGAGATAAATATTGTTTTTAATAGTGATACAGTCAATATTTATTATCAAAACTTGTTATCAAAATCACTTACTTATAGTGAACTTGGTGCCTCATCATTTACACTTGGGCCTAATAGTTCAGATATTGACCAAATGTATTTTACATCTTTAATAAGAACTATATTTGATGAAGTTAGACCTTATTTAGCTTTTGGTGTTTTTTTAGCTGATATGCTTGATTTAATTGTCAATCCTATTGTTATTATTTTAGTTATTTATTTACTAGGTATGGGAGTCAATCAAGCGGTAAGTGGTATTTTGAGATTTAGATTAATATTACATTGTATGGTAAGTTACTTTTTTGTTTATTTTTTAGCGATTTGTTTTAATTTGGAATTTTTAGTATATGTTGCCCTTGTTTTACCAGTAATTTACTTTATACTTTCAATTAGAAATATTGTTAAAATAGAGAGGAGGAGCATGTAATGGAACTTTCTTTTTTAGATAATTTAGGGATTGATTATGGTATCAATCCTTTTAAAATAGTCAGTGCCAAGTATAAGAGTATAAGTAAAGAATTAGTGATAGAAGTTATATTTAATAATGTTTTAAGTATTTATGATTATGATAATTTTGTAATTAAGTTTAAAGAACGGTTAACACCTTTAAATATTAAAGTATGTTTAAATATTAATTATGAGAATAGTAAGGCTAGTGAAGATGTTTTAAAAGAATATTTGAAAGTTATTTTAGAACGTTTATTAGAAGAACAACCACGTTATAAAGCCTTAGATTTAAAAGAATCTAAATATGATGGCGAAAACACTTTTAATTTTTTAGTACCTGAAGATGCCCATGGGATGGGGCCTTTAGCTTTAGGCTTAGAAGAAGAATTCAAAAAATATGGTTTAAATATCAGTATTTTATTGGAACAAGACCCTAATAAAAAAATCAGTGAAGAGCTTCGTAAACTCGATTTAGAACAAAAAGAAGCTTTAAGAAAGATGAATGAAGAAGCTATTTATTTCGAGCAAAAACAAAAAGCTTTTAAGGAAAAGGAACAATATATAAGACCAAGTTATGATTTAAAAGCAATCAAAGATATTCCTAATACATATAATGATTTATCTATGTATGCTAATCAAATTGGCCAACCTATTTTTCATATTGAAGGTGAAATTTTCGCTAGTGAAGTTAGACAACTTACTAAATCAACCCTAGCAACCTTAAAGATAACTGATGGTACTGATTCAATTGTCGTGAAAAAATGGTTAAGAGGGCCAAAAGAAATTGAAGCTTTTAAAAATTTAGTAAATGAAGATTATGTAAAAGTAATTGGTAAAGCTGAATATGATCCATTCTTAAAAAATGTTGTTATTATGGCAAGTAGTGTGGAATTAATTGACCATAAAAAAGAAGAAAATATTGTAGATGATGCGATTGTTAAAAGAGTAGAGTTACATGCGCACACTAAAATGAGTGCTTTAGATGGTTTAGTTGATCCTGTTGATTATTTTAAACTTGCCTCTAAATTAGGTCATAAAGCCATTGCTTTTACTGATCATAACTGTGTTTATAGTATTCCAGATATTGATCATGCACATGCAAAATTTCCTGATATAAAGCCAATATTTGGTGTAGAGCTTAACTTTATAGATGATGAAAATTATTTTATTGCTTTTAATAATAAAGATATTGATTTAAAAGAAGCAACCTTTGTTATCTTTGACTTAGAAACAACAGGCTTAAGTAGTAGACGTGATAATATTATTGAAATTGCGGCGACTAAGTATCATCATAAATTTGAGATTGATACTTTTGAAACATTTGTTAATCCAAAGTGTCATATTCCAGAAAAAATTACTGAGATAACCTCTATCGATGATGAGATGGTAAAAGATGCACCAACTTTAGAAGAAGTTATGCCTAAGTTTAAAGAATTTATTAAAGATTCTATTTTAGTTGCCCATAACGCTAAGTTTGATGTTGGTATGATTAAAGCTATTTTTAAACGTCTTGGTATGGAATATGAAGATTATCCAGTTATTGATACTTTAAATGCCTTAAGAGCGTTACATTTTAATGATTTAAAGCGTTTTAATTTAAAAGAGTTTGCTAGTTTTTATAAAGTTAAACAAGAACATCATCATAGAGCTATTGATGATACGAGAGTTACCGCTTTATGTTTCGTTAAGATGTTAGATGAGATTTTTGAAAAAGGTGTTACTAATTATAAAGATATTAATTCATTAATTGATGAAACTTATTTTTATAAAACCCAAATACCAACTCATGTTTCTATTTTAGTTAAAAATCAAATCGGCTATAAAAACATGTATAAATTATTAAGTGATGCTTTAACTACTCATTGTTACGGAGAAGCTCGTTTATTAAGAAGTGTTTTAAATAAGTATAGAGAAGGCATTTTAGTAGGTAGTGGTTGTGTTAATGGCTTAGTTTTTGAAGAAGCTTTAAATGGTAACGATGAAACTCTAGATAAATATCTTTCGTATTATGATTATATTGAAGTTCAACCACCTACAGCTTATAAGCATTTATTTAAAGACATAGTAAATGGTGAAGAAGTTGTTAAAGAAACAATTAAATTAATAGTTTCTCGCGCAAAAGCTTTAGGTAAGATAGTAGTTGCGACCGGTGATGTCCATTATTTAAAGAAGGAAGATAAAAAATATAGAGATATTTTAATTGCCTCACCTTTAATTGGTGGTGGTTTCCATAATTTAAGTCGCTATGAAGAAGCACCAGATGTTCATTTTAGAACAACTACAGAAATGCTAAATGATTTTAGTTTTTTAGGTGAAGACCAAGCTTTAGAAATAGTTGTTAATAATACTAACTTAATTAGTGACAGTATTGAAGAAATTAGATGTTTCCCTAAAGAAATGTATGCTCCTCGTGATGATGAGTTTACAGAATCATTACATGTTAATAGCATAGTTGCGGAAGTTAAAAATATTGTCAATACTAATTTAGTAAAGATGTATGGTGATAATCCCCATCCGCTTGTAAAGGCTAGACTAGAAAGAGAATTAAATTCCATAATATCTAATGGCTATTCATCTGTTTATTATATGAGTCATTTATTAGTAAAAAAATCATTAAGTGATGGCTATTTAGTAGGTTCACGTGGGTCAGTGGGCTCTTCTTTAGTAGCCACTTTAATGAATATTACAGAAATTAATCCTTTAGCTCCTCATTATCGTTGCCCACATTGTCATTTTCAAACTTTTAAAATGACTCTAGATGAAAAGAATAAGTATGGTATTTCTAAAGAAGAAGAAAGTTTTGTACCTATTTTAGAACAAGTAGATTCTGGTTTTGACTTACCTGATGCAACTTGTCCAATTTGTGGTGCTACTTTAAGGAAAGATGGCCATGATATACCATTTGAAACCTTCTTAGGTTTTAATGGTGATAAAGTGCCAGATATTGATTTAAATTTCTCTGGTGATTATCAAGCTAAAGCTCATTTATATGTAAGAGAATTAATGGGTAGTGAAAGATCATTTAGAGCTGGCACTATTCAAGTTATTCAAGATAAGAATGGTTATGGTTATGTAAAAGGTTACTGCGAAAGAAAAAATATTAACCTTCGTTCTTGTGAAATGGATCGGATTGCCTCTAAGTTAGTAGGGGTAAGACGTTCATCTGGTCAACATCCAGGTGGTATAGTTGTTGTGCCTAAATATCAAGAAATTTATGATGTAACGCCTGTTCAATATCCAGCTGATAATGCAAATAATGAATGGCGTACTACGCATTTTGATTATCATAGTTTTGAAAATAATTTATTAAAACTAGATATCTTAGGTCATGATGATCCAACGATGATTAGATACTTAATGAACTATGTTAATGAACATCAAGATGATTTTCCATTTGACAATCCGCAAGATATTCCAATTGATGATAAAAATGTTTATCGTTTATTCTCATCAACTGACGTTATTGGTTTAAAACCAGAAGATATTGATAGTGAAGTTGCCTCTTATGCAGTTCCAGAATTTGGTACGCAGTTTGTTCGTAAGCTATTAACTGAAACGAAACCAACGACATTTGCCGAATTAGTAAAAGTATCTGGTTTATCACACGGTACTGGTGTTTGGCTTGGCAATAGTGAAGACTTAGTCTTAGGTAATAGTGAGTTTGGCAAATTACCATTTAAAAAGGTTATTGGTTGTCGTGATGATATTATGGTACAGTTACTTCATGATAATTTAGAGCCAATTAAAGCTTTCCAAATTATGGAATTTGTACGTAAAGGTAATGTTAAAAAGTCTCCAGAAAAATGGGAAGAATATAAGAAATATATGATAGAAATGCACATTCCAGATTGGTATATTTGGTCATGTAGCAAGATTGAATATATGTTCCCGAAAGCCCACGCGACTGCTTATGTGTCAATGGCACTACGCATCGCTTGGTTTAAGGTTTATGCGCCAAAATTATTTTATAGTGCTTATTTTAGTTCTCGTGCTAAGGCTTTCCATCCACGTGCTTTTGTTGGTGGCAAAGTAGCGATTAGAGCTTTAATTAAAGAAATTAATGATAAAACAGATAAGACAGTTAAAGATAATGATTTATTAAATAGTTTATATGTAGCTTTAGAAATGACATCAAGAGGTATTAAGTTCTTACCTATTGATATTATGAAAAGTGAAGCTACAACCTTTGTGATGGAAGATGATGGTTTACGTTTACCATTTGCCTCTTTAGATGGTCTTGGTGAAGCAGTAGCTTTTGATATTGTTAATAAACGTAATGAAAGACCATTTACATCTAAAAAAGATGTATTAAAAAGAACACGTTTAAATCAAACATTATTTAATGAATTTAATGATTTAAGAGCTTTTGGTAATCTGCCAGAAGAAGATAGGGAAGAAACACTTGGTCTATTTGCCTAAATTTAATGGGAAATTATGTAAAAAATTAAAATTAATAGATTTAATAGCGTTTTAATGTTATAATTGCTTTGCTTCGGAGGTATATTATGCGAAAAACACAAAATCCAGTATTTTCTAAAATAAATGTTGGAACTACTCATTATGAAGATGTTGATGCCGCCTCATATAAAGGCGTTGTTATTAAAACTACAATTTTATTAGCTATTACCATTGTAATTGCTGCGCTTACAGCTTATGCTTTACCAGTGATTTTAGTAAATAATGTAACTGGCTTTGCCGTAGCTTTGTTTATCTCTGGTATCGTTGGCTTTATTTGTGCAATGGTTGGTAGAATATCAGCTCGTAAAGCTAAGTATATGGGTGTTATTTATGCGGCATGTCAAGGTCTATTTTTAGGTGCTCTAACAGGTATTTTAGATTTATATGCTAAGGCTTCTGGCTTTGAAGGTATTGCACCTATTGCAATATTCTCAACTTTATTAATTTTTTCAGTAATGCTTATCTTATATGCAACTGGTATTTTAAGAACAGGTTCATTCCTTCGTAAATTAGTAATGGTTATGGGCATTGGTGCTTTAACAATGATTCCATTAGTTGCACTTATTGGTGTCTTTGTTCCGACTATTTATAATAATTTACCTTTAATGATTGGTTTAGAAGCTTTCTTATTAATATATGGGGCAATAACTTTATTATTTAACTTTGAAGAAGCTAATATAGTTGTAAAACAAGGCTTAGAAAAAGAATATGAATGGAGTGTTTCTTTAGGCTTAATTATTAGTATTTTATACATTTATGTAGAAGTATTAAGAATTATTGCTTTAATCATTGCTTCATCAAATCGTGATTAATCATTTAGTGTATTAGTGTTTGACATTAATACACTTTTTTTCTTTATTTTTAAGTAATGTTTTGTTATAATTTTTGGTTGGAAGAAGTTATAGGATAGAGGTTAATAATGGATACAGATTTAGAATTTTTTCGAAAAAGAATAATTTCTTTAAAAGATAAAGCTTATCAAAATGGCTTTGTTTTATTACCTTTTTTAGATGATAGTAAATGTTATTTAATAACTAAAACATTTAAAAAGAATGAAGATTTAAAATATTACTTTTATGGTGGTTATGAAGAGGCTGACTATAAAAGATGTATTTTTAGTTATGAAGAAGTTAATAATGAATTATTTCAAATTGATATTTTAAAAATAGATTATGCGAAGAAAAATTATAGTTTAAATCATCGTAGTATTTTAGGGAGTGTATTAGGCTTAGGTTTAAAAAGAGAAGTAGTAGGTGACATTATTAATAATAATGATGATTATTATATTTTCGTTAGTAAAAATATTAGTGATTTTATTATTGATAATCTAAGTTATGTTGGCTCTACACCAGTTAAAGTATCTAAATGTCCTAAATTAGATTTTAAGGTAAAAAAGAATTATTTAGAAAAAGACATCTTTGTGACATCTTTAAGACTAGATGTTATAATTGCAGGCTTCTTAAATTTATCAAGAAAAGAAGCTTTAAATTTAATTTTAGAACAAAGAGTTAAGCTTAATCACTTAGAAACTTTAAATAGTAGTGTTCTTTTAAAAGAAAATGATTTAATAAGTGTTCGTGGTTATGGTAGAATAATAGTTGATAAAATTAAAGGGCATACTAAAAGTAATAACATAATTTTACATGTTAAAAAGCCAATTTAGGAGGATATGATGGAAAATTTCTTAATTGTTGTAGCTGGTGGTTCAGCTTCTGGTAAAACTACAGTTGTTAGTAAAATGTTAAATAGTTTAAATCCTGGTGATGTTTCTTTAATATCAATGGATAATTATTATAAAGATCAAAGTAATTTAAGTATGGAAGAAAGATTAAATACTAACTATGATCATCCAGATTCTTTTGATTTAGATTTACTTTATGAACAATTAAAAGAATTATTAGAGGGGAATTCTATAAAAGAACCAGTCTATGATTTTAAGATTCATAGCCGTAATCAAAATGAAACAATTACAGTTAATCCTAAAAAGGTAATTATTTTGGAAGGTATTTTACCTCTATATGATAAAAAAATTAGAGAATTAGCTTCTTTAAAAATTTATGTTGAAAGTGACCCGGATATTAGATTTATTAGAAGATTAAAAAGAGATACGGCGGAAAGAGGCAGGAGTATTGATTATGTAATTAATCAATATTTAGATACTGTTAAACCAATGTATGAAAAATTTATTAGACCAACTAAAAGATATGCAGATATCATTATTCCCAATGATAAAAAGCATGATATTGCATTGAAAGTTATTTTAGCGAGAATTAAGGAGATTATTGAAGGAAAATGATAGGTATTATTGGCGCTTTACCATATGAAGTAAACACATTAATTGAAAATTTAGATAATAAAGAAGAAAAAGAAATTGGCACCTTAAATTTTTATAAAGGTATTATCCATTCTAAAGATGTAGTAGTAGTTAAATCTAAAGTTGGTAAAGTAAACGCAGCGATTGCGACCACCATTTTAGCTTTAGTTTATAAATGTGACATTATTATTTCCACAGGAATTGCTGGGGGAGTTAAGCCTTTAAAGACAAAAGATGTTGTTTTAATTAATAAGTTTATCTATGGTGATGTAGATGCTTCTTTATTTGGTTATTCTTTTGGCCAAGTACCTGATGAAGAACCTTATTTCTTAACTAATCCTAAAGCTATTGAACTTGCTTGCCGTAAGCTTAATTTAAATTATCATTTAGGGACAGCCTTAACACAAGATAAGTTTATTACCCAAATGAAGGATGTTAAAATTAAAGATCCAATTATTGTTACGGAAATGGAAAGTACAGCTATCGCTCATGTTTGTGATCATTTTAAGATAGCTTGTTATGCAATTCGCTTTGTTTCTGATGTTATTCAAAGTAATAGTCAAATTAACAATTACAACAAATTTGAAGAAGAAGCTAGTATTTTATCTGCTTCCTTAACAATGAATATTATTAATTATCTATGAAATATTATGTAGTAAAAAAAGGGCGTAAAACAGGCATTTTTGACTCTTGGGAAGAAACAAAAGAATATGTTTTAAATTATAATGGGGCCATCTATAAATCATTTAGTACTAAAGAAGATGCTCTTAATTATTTGAACGATGAAATTAAAGAAATTAGTTATGATATTCCTACATGTTATATTGATGGTTCTTATGATATTAAGACTAAAGCTTATTCTTTTGGTGGTGTCTTATTAATTGATGATAAAGAGCTTCATTTTAAAAAGAAATATGTTCTAGATGAATTTTCACAATTTAGAAATGTAGCTGGCGAAATTAAAGGAGCTGCCTTTATTATAAATTATCTTTTAAAACAAGATATTCATGAACTAAATTTGATGTATGACTATGAAGGTATTGAAGCGTGGTGGACTAATAGATGGCAGGCTTCTTCTAAAATAGCTATTTTATATCAAGAGTTTAGAAATAAAGTTTATAATGATATTAAAATCAATTTTTATAAAATAAAAAGTCATACTAATAATAAATATAATGACTTAGCAGATAAATTAGCAAAGGAAGCTTTAGGAATAGCCTAGAGCTTTTTTATCGGCTTAAAATGTAAAAAAACATTGTTTAAAAAGTAAATATATTGTAAAATTATTAACGAAGTATATAAATGAGGAGAAAAAGATAATGATTTATACGTTACTTAATCCTTCTGGTGTATTTGAAACATTTTTAGCTATTTTTGGTGGGCTAGGTATCTTTTTATATGGAATTAACTTAATGGGTGATTCTTTAAAAGATTTAGCTGGTTCTAAACTAAAAATGATTATTGAAAAATCAACCAATACACCAATAAAAGGTATTTTGGTAGGCTGCGGATTAACAGTTATTATTCAGTCTTCATCAGGAACGACAGCTTTAACAGTTGGCTTAGTAAGAGCTGGCTTGATGACATTGCCACAAGCTATTGGGGTAATTATGGGGGCTAATATAGGAACTACAATTACAGCCTTTATTGTCGGTTTAAACATTCAAGAGTATTCCTTAATTTTCGTTGGTGTAGGAGCTATTTTGATTTTCTTCATTAATAATCGTAAAGTTAAAGACTTAGGTAAAGTTATTTGTGGCTTTGGCTTATTATTCTTTGGTTTGCAATTAATGAGTGCTGGTTTAGATTATGTAATAGCTACTAATCAAGAAACATGTGAAAAATTATTCACAACCTTTAGTGAATGGCCAATCTTAGGTTTATTACTAGGTACAGTAGTAACAGCAGTTGTGCAATCATCATCTGCAACAATCGCTATTTTACAAACTATTTACCAAACAGGTCAAATCAGTTTAATGGGTGCTTTACCTATGTTACTTGGTGCTAATATTGGTACAACTATTACAGCAGTTATCGCCTCTATTGGCGGTGGCGTTGAGGCTAAAAAGACATCTGTATTCCATTTAATATTTAATATTTTTGGGGCAGTATTATTTATGATTTTACTAATTCCATGGGTAATGTTGATGCAAGTAATTAATGATGCAATAGCCTCCGATGTCTTAGGTTTACACCCTTCTATGACAATTGCGATTGCTCACTTTGTCTTTAACTTTATTACAACATTTATTCTATTTTGGTTTATTAAACCAATTATTAAACTTATTAATAAAATTGTTAAAGATAGTCCAAAAGAAGAAGATGTTACTGATAAGTTATTAAATGAATTATTAGATTATTCGTTAATTAAAAAATCTACATCATTATCATTAAAGTTTATTGACAATTGTATAGAACACATGGGTCAATTAGTAATTAAAGATTATGAACTTACTAAAGAATATTCATTTAAGGAAGATGAAGATAAATATAAAGAATGTGAAGTTTTAGAAAAAGCTTTAGATGACTTTGATAAACGTATTCATGATTATTTAATTAATCTTACATTGGAACAAATTCAACCATCAGAAAATAAGCAAATTTCTAAATACTTAGATACAATTAAAGATTATGAAAGAATTGGCGATCATTGTAGTAATATCATAGGTTTCTTTAAAGATCGTTATTTAAGAAATTTAGAATTATCTACTGACTCTATTCAAGATTTAGAACAAATGTTTGAAGCAGTAGATTTAATGGTTAAAAACGCCGTTTTATCGATTAATAAAAATGATAAAGAAGCAGCAAAAATTGTAGAAGAGACAGAACCAAAAGTAGATTCTATGCAAGAAGTATTTCATGAACGTCATTTACACCGTGTAAGTAGTGGCGCATGTAGTTATACTAATTCTGAATATTATCAAGAATTACTAATGAATCTTGAAAGAATTGGTGATCACTCTAAGAACGTAGCTGATAATATTTTAAGTATAAATCGTTCTTCTAATCAAGAATTAAATATGGCTTAAAAATGAAAAAGAATAGTGAAAGCTATTCTTTTTTTGTACAATTATGATAAAATTATTAGGAAAGAAGTTGAGATAAATGTTTGAATTAGTTTCTGACTATAAACCAACAGGTGACCAACCTGAAGCGATAGAAAAAATAATAAATAATTTTAACAATGGCATTAATAAACAGGTCTTACTAGGTGCAACCGGCACCGGTAAAACTTTTACAATGGCGAATATAATTAAGCAGTATGGCAAAAAAACGCTTATTTTAGCTCATAATAAGACTTTAGCTGGTCAATTATATAATGAAATAAAGATGCTTTTTCCTAATAATCATGTTGAATTTTTTATTTCTTATTATGATTATTATCAACCAGAAGCTTATGTACCATCTAGCGATACTTATATTGAGAAAGATGCGAAAATAAATGATGAAATTGATGAAATGCGTCATAGTGCCACAGCAGCTTTAATGGATTATGACGATGTAATTGTAATAGCTTCTGTTTCTTGTATATACGGTATAGGTGACCCAGAAGAATATAAAGCATCAATGTTATGTTTAAGAACTGGCGAAACTTATGATAAGAAAGCTTTAATGAGAAAATTAATTGAGATGCAATATAATCGAAACGAAGTAGACTTTGAAAGAGGTTCTTTTCGCTCTAAAGGTGATGTTTTAGAAATTATTCAACCATTTTCACATAAAGAAGGAGTTCGTATTGAATTTTTTGATGATGAAATTGAACGTATTCGTTTATTCGATATTACAACCGGGGAAGCTATTGAAAGTGTTAAATATGTAAACATTTTCGCGGCGACCCATTTTATGACTTCTAAATCTAAATTAGAAGAAGGTATTAAAAGAATTAAAGCGGAATTGAAGATTCAACACAAAAAGTTTTTAGATGAAAATAAGCCTTTAGAAGCTGAACGTATTGAACAAAGAACTAATTTTGATATTGAAATGCTTGAACAAATAGGTACATGTCAAGGCGTTGAAAACTATTCTAGACACTTATCATTACGCCAAGAAGGAGAAACTCCTTATACTTTATTAGATTTTTTTCCAGAAGATTTTTTATTAATTGTTGATGAATCGCATGTTACTTTACCACAAGTAAGAGGTATGTATAATGGTGATAGAAGTCGTAAACAAACCTTAGTTGATTATGGTTTTCGTCTACCTTCAGCCTTAGATAATAGGCCACTTAAATTCGATGAATTTACAAAGAAAATAAATCATGTTTTATTTGTATCAGCTACCCCTGGTGATTATGAATTAAATTATCCAGTAGTAGAACAAATTATTAGGCCAACGGGCTTGCTTGACCCAATTATTGAAGTTAAACCTTCCTTAGGTCAAGTTGATGACATATATGGTGAAGTTAAGAAAAGAATTCCTTTAAATGAAAGAGTTTTGGTAACCACTTTAACAATTAGAATGAGTGAAGATTTAACAGCTTATTTAAAGAAAATGGGCTTAAATGTTGCCTATTTACATTCAGAAATTAAAAGCTTAGAAAGATTAGAAATCTTAAGAGATTTAAGACTTGGCAAATATGATGTTTTAGTTGGTATTAACTTATTAAGAGAAGGTCTAGATTTACCAGAAGTTAGCTTAGTTTGTATATTAGATGCCAATAAGCAAGGATTTTTAAGAAGCGAACGTTCTTTAATCCAAACCATTGGTAGAGCTGCACGTAACGCTAATGGTAAAGTAATAATGTATGCCGATAGTGTGAGTGAAGCTATGGAAGAAGCTATATTAGAAACTAATAGACGTAGAGAAATCCAAGAGGAGTATAATAGAATTCATAACATTACACCAAAAACAATTATTAAAGCTATTCCTAATAAGATTCAAGTTAAAGCAGAAGTTACTAATGAAAGAGTGGCTAAAGCTAAGATGACTAAATTGGAGAAGGAACAATTAATTGAACAACTTAACATGGAAATGTTAGAATATGCAAAAGATTTAAATTTCGAAATGGCCGCTCAAATAAGAGATGCAATTATGGAATTGAAGGGGAAAAATTAATGAAATCATTAAAAGAATTATATAAAATAGGTAATGGTCCCTCATCATCGCATACTATGGGACCTAAAAATGCTTGTTTAATATTTACAAAGAGTTATCCTAATTGTAATAACTATAAAGTATATTTATATGGCTCATTAGCTTTGACTGGTAAAGGTCATTTAACAGATTATATCATTAAAAAAACACTCAAAAATGTTGAAGTTATTTTTGATTTAAAAACAGAAGTAACTTTTCCAAACACAATGCGAATTGATGGTTATCATAATAATGAGTTTATCGCCTCATTAAGCTTTAATTCAGTTGGTGGTGGCATTGTAAATATATTAGGTGAAAAACAAGATAAAGCTTTAGATATTTATAATGAAAAATCATTTAAAGAAGTTATAAATTATCTTAAAGAAAATAATATAGATCTATCTTTATATGTTGATAGGCATGAAGATATAGATGAATATTTAAAAGAAGTAATCAAAACATTTGAAAATTGTTTAGAAAATGGTCTTAATAATAAAAATAACCTACCTGGCAAATTAAATTTAACCAGAAAAGCTAAACTTATTTTAGATAGTGAAATTAATAATATATTATTTACTAATGATGAAAAAACGTTAATTGCATATGCTTATGCTATAGCTGAAGAAAACGCTAGTGGTGGCGTCGTAGTGACAACACCAACTTGTGGTTCAGCTGGTGTTTTACCAAGTGTCTTACTATATATGCGCAAATTATATAAGACAAATTTAGAAACTGAAATAAAAGGTTTAAAAGTTGCTGGGGTTATTGGTAACATTATTAAGCAAAATGCCTCTATAAGTGGTGCTTATGCAGGCTGTCAAGCTGAAATTGGAGTAGCTTGTGCTATGGCTAGTAGCTATGTTATGTCGTTGTTTACAAATGATATTTATAAAATAGAACGAGCAGCAGAAATAGCTTTGGAACATCATCTTGGCTTAACATGTGATCCTGTTGGTGGATATGTACAAATTCCTTGTATTGAAAGAAACGCCGTTGGAGCTTTACGGGCTTTAGAATCAGTTAAATTAGCCTTAGTTTTAGAGACAAAAGAAGCTAAAATATCTTTTGATACGATTGCCAAAACCATGTTAGAAACAGGTGTATCTTTGCCACGTGAACTAAAAGAAACCTCAATAGGTGGTTTAGCTAAGGAGTATGATATTAATGGTAAAAACAAATGATATTTATGAAGTTAATATCATTAAATATGATAATGATGGTAAGGGCATAACTTATTTAGATGATAAAATAGTCTTTGTTGATAAAGCCTTAAAAGATGAAATAGTTAAAATTAGAATTGATAAAATAAATTATCATACTATTTTTGCGACTGCTATCGAAATAATAAAACCATCACCAAATAGAATAGAATTAGACTGTAAGATAGCTAATTTATGTGGTGGTTGTCAGCTTCGTTATATGACCTATGATGAAGAAGCTAAAATAAAACAAGCTAAAGTAGAAGATGTTATAAATAAAATAGCTAAATTAGATATAAAAGTTAGCGACATTATAAAAGCTAGCCAAACAACTCATTATCGCAATAAAGCTATAATTCCTTTTCAAAAAGAAAATGGAATTATAAAAGCTGGTATGTATAAAGCTAAAAGTCATGAAATTATTAATAATAATGAGTGCTTGTTAGAACCAGAAGAATTAAAAATAATTCTTGATATTACTAAAGAATATTTAGGCATTAACAACATTTCTATTTATGATGAAAATACTAAAACAGGTATTTTTAGAGGCTTAATGTTAAGAAAAAATACTAATAAGGAATTAATGATAGCCTTTATAGTTAGAGAAGAAATTAATTTAAATGAATTAGTATTACAATTAAAGACTAAAGTTAACCTAAAAACAAGTTATTTAAATGTTAATAAATTAGATAATAATGTAATGTTAACCAATAATAATATCTTAATTGATGGCAAAACCTTTAAAGAAACTATTTTAAATAAAACTTATAACGTATCACCAAACACTTTTTTACAAGTTAACTATGAACAAACAGAAATATTATATAAAACCGGTCTTGAATTATTAAATTTAACTAAAGAAGATATTTTAATAGATGCCTATTGTGGAATGGGTAGTATTTCTTTAATAGCTAGTGATTATGTTAAAGAAGTTCACGGCATTGAAATAGTTGAACAAGCCATAGTTGATGCCTTAGAAAATGCTAAAGAAAATGGTGTAACAAACGCATTTTTCTATGCTGGTAAGTGTGAAGATTTAATCGATAATCTAATAAATAAAACTAAGGTTACAGCATTAATAGTGGATCCACCTCGTAAAGGTTGTGATCAAAAATTTATCGACACTTTAATTAAATCAAAAATCAAAAAAGTTCTTTATATATCATGTAACGCCTCAACTTTAGCGAGAGATTTAAATTTATTAAAAGGTATTTATGACGTAGAAAAAATAATTCCTGTTGATTTATTTCCAAGAACAAATCATGTTGAATGTATTACATTACTAGATCTAAAAAAGTGATTTTAAAAGTCGAAAAAATAGCGCCATTCCTAGATAATTTCTAGTTTTGGCTCTTTTTTATAGGATGAATATTTTTACCTTAAAAATGGTAATATTGTCCGTGCATACCCCTAAAAATGACTAGATAAAGGGTTTAGACCATTCCTGTGGAAATATATAATGACTAGATGGTAAAATCCTTGTTTTTTCAACTTTCATAGATGTAGAACTCAAAAACATATAGAAGGTCATTTCTTGATTTGTTTTATTTCTTTACTACTTATAAGAATGCTTCAATTAAGAATGAATTATTCTCTTTCAGCTGAAAGAATAATTAAAACTTTAAATACTAGTATGTGTATTACCGACTCACCAAATAAGGTAAGAGTTTTAAGAAATGACTAAGTTTTATCATTTGATAAGACAAACAAATTAACTTTAGATAACCAAACAATTAATGATTTATTACAAATAATTAATGCTATGAATGCTGAAATTCCTTATGCAGAATACACTAGACAAGAATTTGACAAATACTTGAATTCAATAGTTTATAAACCATAAAAAAAGCCGGTCACTTACTTAATCGAGTAGGTAATCGGCTTTTGTAGCATAACAACTGTAAAACTCAGGACAATCATAATGACGTAAAAAAAAGACTGTCAACAAATTACTTTGTCAACAGTCTGAATCTAATAATATATATTTTTAGATTATTTAATAGAAAAATGTTATAATAAGATATCGAATGAAGATTTATGAGATTTATAATTGATAGAAGGGAGTTTTATATTGTGGATGATAAAGAATTATTAAAATTAACTCCAGGTGAACTAGTGGATTTAGGAATATGTCCAACTTGTTTTAATAGAAAACATAATGGCACTTTATATGGTGATAATAGCGATAAGTTAATATATGAAGACGAAGATATAGAATGTTTCTTTGTAGGCAATCCTAGAGCTGATGGTCATATGTGTATATCAACAATCGACCATTATCATGATTTAAGTGAAGCTCCTGATTATATAAATGAGAAGATTATTAGATTTGCAAAGCAATTTATGATTATTATTAAAGAAGTATATAAGTGTGAAAGAGTGTATATGTGTACTATGTGTGATGGACCTAATAATCATTATCATATACAGTTAATTCCTAGATATAGTTATGAAAAAAGAGGAAGTAAAAACTTTACTAAAGAAAGACATAGTTATATCTATGATGAAGCAAAGTTTAATAAAGTAAAAGAAATGATAAATGACTATGTGTTATAAAAAAGGATGTGGAATTATGCTAAAAAACAAGGATTACCCTATATTGGAGTTCGATGATAATAAAGAAGCTTTAATTAATCCATATTTTCTTCAAAAGAAATATGGTGTTTTACCAATTAAAAAATTGATTATTACATTTTTTAAAGAAGCAGTTAATATGTTATTAGATGATGGAAAAATAAAAGAGTACTTAACAATTAGCGGAGAAAACGACTTAGTTTTATATAAATTTATTGATGAAGATGTTTTGCTTATGCATGGAACAATAGGTTGTCCTGCTTGTGCAGGATATATGGATGAACTAACTGGAATTGGCATTTCTGAAGTAATGTTTTGCGGTGGCGGTGGAGTTTTAGATAAAGACATAAAAGTAGGTGAATTGCTAGTTGTAAAAGGTTCTATTAGGGATGAAGGATTTTCTTACCATTATGTGAAACCATCTAGAATTATTTATTCTCAAGAAGATGTGAGAAATATTATTTGCTCATATTTGAATGAAAATAATATACCTTATATTGAAGGATTAACATGGACTACTGATGCATTTTATAGAGAAACAAGAGATAAGATTATGGTAAGAAAAGAAGAAGGAGCCAAAATTGTTGAAATGGAACAATCAGGTTGTATTGCAGTGGCTCAATTCAGAAATATAAAATATGGAGCAATTATTTATGCTGGCGATGACGTATCTCAAGAAGTATGGGATAAAAGAAATTGGCGAGATAGAAAAAGTATAAGATATTCTCTTATAGAAATGTGCAAGGATTTAGTTAAGATTATTTAATTAGGAGAAGAAGGCATTATTGATCATGATGGAAACTTAAGAAATGATAGTG
Source organism: uncultured bacterium (assembly GCA_949291115.1). Classification (GTDB taxonomy): domain Bacteria; phylum Bacillota_I; class Bacilli_A; order Acholeplasmatales; family Anaeroplasmataceae; genus CALUXS01. Next base: position 18,117 of record CASETY010000010.1, on the reverse strand, counting down.
AAATGGAAATGTAGCTATTATTTACTTAACAAGATAAGAAAAACTAAAACATAGTTTTTCGGTGTTTCGCAACTTGGATACCAAGTTCGAGCAAAAAGAAAACCCAGCTTTGATAAACTGAGTCAATTAGAATTCTAAACTATTGTTATTTAAAAGGAAATATCTAATTCCCATGATTGTGATACCTTGTTCATTAGAATAAGGTTTAATATCTTCTCTAACTATTACAATCTTTTTGAAGAAATCATTAACATTAAGTAATGGTCTTAATTCTTTATTAGTTTTGCTTTCTGTTGGTAAGGCATATGCTGATTGAATGTAGTAACGCTTGCTACCTTGATTACAAACAAAATCAACTTCAATTTGTTTTTGAGTATATTTACCATTTATTTTTTCATTGATTTCTACAATGCCTACATCAACGTTATAACCTCTATATAGTAATTCATTGTAAATTAGATTTTCCATTAAGTGAGGTTGTTCGTTTTGTCTAAAGTTAAGTCTAGCATTTCTTAATCCTAAATCTGCATAATAAATTTTTTGTAATGAAGAAAGGTATTGTTTACCTTTTATATCAAAGCGTTGAGCTTCATTAATTAAAAATGCATTTTTTAAGTGGTCAATGTATGTACGGATTGTTTTATCAGAAATGCTTTTACCTAAAACACTACTTGCAGTTTTTGAAAGTTTGTTAGGTGAAGTTAAAGAGCCAACAGAAGAAGCTAGTATATCAACTAATTTATATAATGTTTCTTCGCCTCTTAAATGGTTTCTATCTACAATGTCTTTTAGATAAGTTTCTTTAAATAAATCAGTTAAATATTTAGATTTTTGTTGTTCTGTTTTTAGTGCTAACATTCTAGGTAAACCACCATATATTAGATAATCATTGAATGCAACACTAAATTCCACATTAGTCAATGCTGAGTAGTATTCACTAAATGATAGAGGGTAAACTCTAATTTCATCACCTCTACCTCTAAATTCAGTTAAAATATCTGTTGATAAAAATTTAGAGTTAGATCCAGTAACATATATGTCTAGATTTTCATATCTATTTAATCCATTTAAAACTTTCTCAAAGTTTTTACAAAATTGAACTTCATCTAAGAATATATAAAACTTTTCTGTTTCATTTATTTTAGAACGAATGTATTGTCCAAGTTTTTTGTAATCGAGTAGATCTTCAAATTGTTCTGAATCAAGGTCTATTTTGATAATATTATTAGGATTAGTACCTATCGATAATAAATAGTCATAAAAAATATTAAAAAGAAGTATTGATTTTCCCGAACGTCTTAAACCAGTGATTACTTTGATGGCACCATTGTTCATTCTATCAATTAACATTTGCAAATATACTTCACGTTTGACAATCATTGTTTTAACCTCCAATACGAAATAATTATAAAAGTTAGACACTTTTCGTAATAAGTATACCACTTAATATGTAAATAGTCAATAAATTTGGCTTTTGTATTCCGATAATGTTTAAATTGTTAGATAGTTTTCGTGATAAAAATAGTATATATATTTATTATTTACAAAATAAAAACTTTTATGATTTAAAAATTATAATTTTTCGCAAGGTGTTTTAAGGGTTAACCCAGAAAATATCTTGTGACATAAAAATAGGCATTTAAGCCTATGAATCTAACACTTTATCAAGTTCATTTCTAAATGTTTCATAACTACGATATCTATCAATTAGATGTCTAAAGTTCATGTTGTTATAATACATATTTAATATTTCACCTTCATTACTAGAGAAGTGATCTTCAATAGATAATCCAAGTAGTTCAAATATACTAATATAACAATCATTAAATGTCAATTTTTCATAGAATATTTGACATTACCACTGATTTTATAACCCTATCTGCTGCTAGTTCACTTTTGACAAATATATTACAATTATCTGCATATCTAACAAATTTGAGACCTCTTTGTTCTAGTTCTTTATCAAATTTATCAAGGTAGATATTGCTTAGGATTGGACTTAATGGACCACCTTGTGGCATACCTTTTGTATTACTACTTACCAAACCATTTTCAATTATTCCTACTCTAAGGAACTTTCTAATTAGACTTAGGGTCAATGAATCATTAACTCGTTCTCTAAGTGTTGAGATTAATTTATCATGATTAATTGTATCAAAGTATTTCTCGATATCTAAGTCTACTATCCACTCATAACCTTCATTTAGGTAATTTAAAACTTTAGACATTGCCAAATGACAATCTCTATTTGGTCTAAAACCACAACTTGAATCACTGAAATATGGTTCGTATATTTCACTTAATTTTTGCCCAATTGCTTGTTGTATTACTCTATCAGTTGCCGTTGGTATTCCTAAAGGTCTTTGTTTACCATTTGGTTTTGGAATGTATACTCTTTTTACTAGTTGTGGTTTATATGTCCCTTCTAATATTGAGTTTATAATTGGTTTTCCATTAATCTTAAAATGGTCTTCAAGTTTATCGACCTTCATCTTATCAATGCCGGCGCAACCTTTATTAGTTTTGACTCTTTTAATTACACTATCGATATTTTCCTTGCTAAGTATTTCATCTATTAATCTCATTTGCTGCTCCTCCTTCTATTTGTAAATTTATTCAAGAATATCCCATTTATTTTCAACCATCAATAATTACAATTTATTGTTCTAGGTTTATCTTCAATTTCGGATTACTTGAACATTGCTTATAGTGGTTTGCACTATATAAACATTGGGTCCTTCAATATTTCTATTTACTATTGACTGTTGCATTAGATAAACTCGATGTTTTGTAGGAGGTTTATTCTTAGCTACATTACCAAAAGATATCTTTAATTAGATGGAAAGTTAGATAGAATTATTTTGGAACATCGACTAAATTATTTATAAAATAATACTAAATGTTACAATTCGTGAATTAGAAAAATTAAGAATATTTTTAACACTTTGCTAGTTACAGGCGTTATAAAAATTTTTTATAAAAATGAAAATATAGATTATATTATCGTTGTTGGACTAATTATTGGTATAATACTTATGTTATATGCCCAAATAAGATATAACAAAGGAATTTTTTAAGAATAGATAGAAATGTTATCTTTTCAAGTAATAAATAAGCAAAAAATAAAACTTTGATTTGGAATTTGTCATAGTCTTAGATGTTATTTAGTTTATCTGAGTATGAAGAAAATATTCTTTTCTTTAAACATGCGACTTTAAAAGAGACAAATTCGTTTTCTTATATTGCTAATATAGTTATTCAAGCATTCAAAGAGTTAGGAAAAGATAATATACAAATATATATTGATAAAGAGAATAATATTTAATTTTATTTACTAAAAGAGTAAAGTTGGAAAATCCAAAAAACTGTCGGATTAAAAAATAGAAAACTCTCGGAATAAAAAATAAAAATCTATCGGATTGAAAAATAGAAAACTCTCGGAACATAGTAATATATATATGATTACAAAATGAATGTTTTAGAATATAAAAGTAGAATTATCGATAATAAAATTAAAGAATATCTAAAAATATTTGGTGCTATTTTGATTGAAGGACCAAAGTGGTGTGGTAAAACATGGACAAGTAAATATAATTCTAATAGCGAGTTTTTAGTTGCTAGTCCAAAGGGAAATTTTAATAATAAAAAATACTACATTGTAGATGTGGTTTTAAAATATGCCTTATTAGGAACTAGAGTGTATGATGTAGGTCACACATTAGAAAATGTAATATATTTAGAACTGATTAGACGAGGATATAAAGTGTATATAGGCAAAATAAATGATTTAGAAGTTGATTTTGTAGCCATGTTAGATAATAATGTATATTATTTTCAAGCGGCAGCTACTGTTAGAGATAACAAGACTTTAGAAAGAGAAATAACACCATTAGAAAAAATTAATGATCATTATCAAAAATTTATTTTAACATTAGATGATGATCCTGAAGCTAATTATAATGGAATAAGAAGAGCAAACGCATTAGATTGGTTATTAGGTAAAAATTAAGATAATATAAATAAAAAACAGGGTGTAGTTTTTTTGTCTACACCTTGTTTTTAGTTAAAGAATCTTTATATTCTAGGTTATTGGCGCTGGGTTGAAGATACAAAAATCGTTAGCTAACTCATATTCTTCAGCTTTTGATTTTTTCTTACCAGAAGCGACATCTAAAATATAATTAAATAGTTCCGTACCAACTTCTTTAATTGTCTTTTCGCCAGTAGCAACTGGTCCGGCATTAATATCAATTAAATCATCCCACATGTTTTTAAGTTCATTTCGTGAACAAACTTTAATAACAGGGGCAGCAGCTAAGTTATAAGGAGTACCTCTACCAGTCATAAAGACTTGTAAGGTAATGCCACTAGCTAATTGACATGGACCACAAACAATGTCAGAAGCAGGAGTGGCTGCATAAATTAAGCCATGTTTAGTAGGCCTTTCGCCAGGTGATAATACTTCAGAAATTGGTGCGTGTCCAGATTTAGCAATTGAACCCATCGCCTTTTCAACAATATTGGATAAACCACCTTTTTTATTGCCAGGTGTAGGGTTAGCGCTACGGTCAACCTCACCTTCTAGTAAGTAATTATCATACCATTTCATTTCCTTGGCCAATTTATCGCAAACAGATTTATCAACTGTTCTTTCAGCGATATAATGAACACCATCTCTAACTTCAGTAACTTCTGAAAACATAACAGTCGCCCCAGCTTTTACTAGCATATCAGAAGCATAACCAGCAGATGGATTGGCTGAAACACCACTAAAAGCATCAGAACCACCACATTGCATACCGATGCAAAGTTTAGAAAGCGGAAGTTCTTTTCTTGTTCTTTTATTTAACTTTTGTAGCTTTTTATCAGCCATTTCTAATATGCTTGTCATCATGTCTTTAAAGCCTTTTTTGTCTTGTAAAACAATGACATTTTCATCATTAATATATTCTTTAGGTAATAATTTATCAACACTTAGTTTTTCACAACCTAAGCTAAGTACCATAACTTCTCCACCAAAGTTAGGGTTATAAATTAGATTTTGTAAAATTCTAATTGGTACCTTAGCTTCTTTAGCGTTGATAGCAACACCGCAACCATAAGCATGGTTGATAGCTACAACGTCATCAACATTTTTATATTTTGGTAATAATTCTTGTTTAATTTTTTTGATAGCGACATTTAAAATACCAGTTACACATTGAACAGTAGTATGAATAGCTAAAATATTACGAATACCAGCATAAGGATTATTTTCTACTTCATAACCCATAAAAGTAGTTCTAATCGGATCTGGTAGTGGATAATTTAAATTAGTGCCATAAACCATATTATCTAAAGAAGGAGGAGTAGGTAAGTCTAATTTAAATTCATTGATCCATTCGCCTTTTTTAATATCATTTTTGGCATAACCTAAAACGACATTATAACGAATAACTTCTTTACCTTTTGGGATATCTACTAAAGCTAATTTGTGAGCTTGGGGAATATCATCAATAGTAACTACTCCATTACCGCAATCAGTGCCTTTAGGTAAATCTTTAATGGCAATTGCCACGTTATCTTTATCGCCAATTTTTACGTAAAGCATTTTAATTATCTCCTTTCATCGTTTTTATTAAATTGAAAATTTGTTCACTAGTTTTAGAAATATTATTAAAAGCATTATGTTTATTTAAAGCATTTTCTAGAGTGGTAATGTTTCTAATTATTGAAAAATAAGCATCAATACCATAACTATTATAAGAATCTAGCTCATCATCAATACCACCAGCTAAAAGAATAACTTTTTTACCTAAACTTTTAGCTATTTTCGCCACACCAATTGGAGCTTTACCATTAACAGTTTGTTTATCTAATCTTCCTTCACCGGTAATAACAATGTCAGCATCTTTAACAATATCTTTAAAATGGATTTTATCTAAGATTAGATAAATGCCTTCTTTAATGTTAGCCTTTAAGAAAGCCTTAAAAGCAAAACCTAAGCCACCAGCCGCTCCAGAACCAGGCTCATCTTTACAATCATAACCTAGATAATTTGAAGCAACATTAGCAAAATGTAAAATACTATCATCTAAATCTTGCTCAAAAGTAGGCTTAACACCTTTTTGTCTACCGTAGACAAAAGTAGCACCATTTGGCCCTGTTAAAGGGTTTTTCACATCAGAAGCGATTTCAAAATTAGCCTCTTTTAATAGCGGGTTAACATCGCTATCATCTATTTTAAAAATCATTTTTAAGTTACTAGGCAAAGGTTCAACTAACTGGTTTTTTTGATCATAAAATTTATAACGTAGAGCACTTAACATACCTAAACCAGCATCATTAGTAGCACTACCACCTAAGCCAACCACAAAGTTTTTAATGCCTTTATTTAAGGCGTCATTAATTTGAATACCAACCCCGTAGCTAGTAGCTCTTAAGGGATTAAGTGCATTTTTTACTAAAGGTAAGCCAATAGTTTTAGCAACTTCAATAATCGCCACATTATTATAAATAGCGTACTGAGAAAGGAGTTTATTTTGATAAGCATCAACAGAAAATATATTAACTAATTTTGCATCATTATGATATGTAAAAGCTTCAATTGTTCCTTCACCACCATCAGCTAGAGGAATAATGGTAACATCAGCTAGAGGGATAGCTTTTAAAATTCCTTTTTTAATAGCGGTTCCTACTTCTAAAGATGATAAACTTCCTTTAAATGAATCAATTGCAATTACAACTTTCATTATACTAAATTTAAATCCTTTAATATTGCGTGTAATTTTTCTTTAGCTTCTTTACTAGCTTCCCCAATTGGATCTAAACATTTGCCAACATTAAATCCTTCTTGACATAAACCTTCTTTAATGATAGCTGGGAAAGTAGCTAAGTTAGTAGCTAAACGAAGTGGTGATAATTTATATTGGGCTTCTAAAGAACCTTTATAGTCTTTAGCCATAAATTTATCATAAATATCAGCAACTAAACGAGGAGCAACATTAGCACAAGAAGAAATAGCGCCTGTGGCTCCACTACATAAAGCTTGGTAAATAAGAGTGTCACGACCCATTAAAACACTAAAATTAGGATTGTCTAAAGTTAATCTTATATATTCACAAGTATTAGTCATATCACCAGTAGAATCTTTAACGCCAACAATATTATCGATTTTTGATAATTTTTGAACGGTACTAGGTTCGATAGTTACATTAGTTTTAGGCTTATTGTTATAAAGAATAATAGGTAAATATGTAGATTTTGCTATATCAGCATAGAACTTATATAATTCATCTTGTGTTTGACTAACAAACATAGGTGTTAAAACAGATACCGCATCAACCCCAATTTTTTCACAAATTTTAACTTGATGGATAACACCTCTAGTTGTTATGTGGTTACAACCAGCATAAACGGGAACACGTCCTTTAGTTTCTTCCTTAACTGTTCTAATGATTTTTTCATAAGTTTCATCATCAAAGGCATAGAACTCACCGGTAGTTCCCAAAGGGAAAAGGCCATGAACTCCTTGTTCAATTAAGTGATTAACCATTTGTTTTAAAACATCATATTTTACATTTCCCTCATCATCTAAAGGAGTGATGATAGGAGGGATAATACCTTTTGGCTTAAAATTCATAATTATCACCTATAAAGAAGTTTTTGCATTTCTTTCATAGTAACGTAAGATACCGCTATGATCATCATTGCCATAACCTTCATTACTAATTGATTGCATAATTTCCATTAAATTACTAGTTAAAGGTAAGAAACCTTTTACAGCATGGGAAGCATTTAAAGCATTAGTTAAATCTTTAATATGAAGATCAATTCTAAAACCAGGTTTGAAATTGTGAGCTAACATCATTGGTGCTTTAGCATCTAAAACAGTAGAACCAGCTAAACCACCTCGAATAGCTTTATAACAAGTTTCAGGATCGGCACCTAATTTTTTAGCTAAAGTTAAAGCTTCACTAACAGCTGCAATATTAATTGCAACAATTACTTGGTTTGCAAGTTTACAAACATTACCAGAACCAATAGTACCACAATAAGTAACGCTACTTGCCATTGATTTTAAAAGACTTTCAAAACGATCGAAAGTTTCTTTATTACCACCAGCCATCACTGATAAAGTACCATCAATAGCTTTTGGTTCACCACCAGAAACAGGGGCATCCATTAATTCGATTCCAACTTTGTTTAATTCTGCACTAATTTCTTTAGATTGTACAGGGTCAATTGATGACATATCAATTACAACTAATCCTTTTTTCATTGAAGAAGAAATACCATTTTCCCCTAGACAAACATCTCTTACTTGTGGGCTATTTGGTAACATTGTAATAACAACTTCACTATTTAATGCTACCTCTTTGGCATTAGGACAAGCAGTCGCTCCTAGTGATGACATTTCATCCATAACACTTTGTTTGTGAGTGTTTACAAATAAGCTGTGACCAGCCTTAATCAAATTTTTGCACATGGGTTTACCCATAATGCCTAGACCAATAAATCCTACTTTCATTTTTCTTTCTCCTTTAAAAATATTTTGAAAGCTCTTGCTTTCTATCTAATTTTATTATATAAAAGAAATAAGAAAAGACAACTATTAAAAATAGATAGATGTCTAAGAAAAATTAAGAGGTGGAAGATGAACACTAAGCAAATTGAATATATTGTTAAAATTGCTGAATGCAAAAATATTAGTAAAGCTTCATCCTCATTATTTATTTCGCAATCAGCTTTGAATCAACAATTATTAAACTTAGAAAAAGAATTAAATCAAAAATTGTTTATAAGAAATAATAAAGAATTAATACCTACTAAAGCAGGTGAAATATATATTGAATATGCCAAAAAAATAATTGATTTAAAAGAAGAGGCTTATATGCAAATAAAGGCTTTAAATAAGGAAAATAAAGATATTATAAACCTTGGCATAACTAAAGAACGCGGCAATCAAATGTTAGTTAGTTTATATCCTGAATTCCACCAGAAATATCTTAATATGATAATAAGTGCTAAAGAATTAAGTGTTAATAAACAAATAGAACTTTTAAAAGAAGGTATATTAGATTTAGGCATTTTAACTTTTAAAAAGGGATATTTAAACGAACTAGAAACTATTCATCTGGCGGATGAAGAAATTGTTATAGCTCTTCCTAAAATCTCTAAGTTTAATTTAGGAGAACCATATTCAGAAATAGATTTAAAACTTTTAAAAAATGAACCTTTTATAGTCATAAATCAAGAATCAACATTAAGACAAATTCAAAATGAAATATTCAATCATTATAATATTAATCCTAATATTATTTTTGAAACAGAGAGTAATAAAATATCATATAATTTAGTAAAAGCTCATTTAGGTATTAGTTTAATTCCTAAATCTTATGCTTATGATGATGATAATATTATCTTTTATACAATTAAGGAACATCCTAAATGGGAAATTGCGATAGCTTATAATAAAAAGTTAACTAGTCCGGAAAAATATTTTATTGAATTAGTTAAAAAATACTATGGTAAGATTGTGTAGGTGCTAAAGTGAAAAAAAATAAGAATCAAATAATGACACCAGAAGGTGTGTTATATCAAAAATTAAAGATAATTGAATATGTATCAGTAGGTATTATTATATTAGGTGGGATAATAGGTGCTATATTTGCTTCTTTAACTATTGGTTATGGGGGCTATTTAGAAAAAACTATTACTGATACATTTATTATAATTGCGTTAGTAATGATTGTTTTAGGCTTTATTGGCTTTACAATATGTTTCTATAAAATGAAGAAAATGAGAGGTATGTAAAAATGAAATTAGTATTAAAAACACCAAGAAGCTTAAGCTTTGAATTTGAAAATGATAGTCCATATTACAAAAATGAATATGAAATTTATGTAAATGATAAGTTTTATAGTAAGGATAATCGTAATGTTTTTACAATTTTCAATCTTGAACCAAATACTGTTTATAAAGTAATGGCCGATAATGAAGTTTGTGAAGTAAAAACTAAAGAAGAAACTATTTGTCTTAACTTTAATAGTTTTAATCCTGCTAAAGATGGTAAAAAAGATGACACTTTTAAACTACAAACTGCTATTTTAGCCCTACCTAAAGGCGGCACTTTATATATAGATGAAGGCACTTATTTTATAACTTCTATGTTATTAAAATCAGATATGAACTTATATATTAGTAAAAATGCGAAATTAATAGGTGATCCTGATCGTAATAATTATCCAGTCTTACCAGGACTTGTTAAAAATAATAATAATGAAATTAGCTATGGTTCTTTTGAAGGCTCAGAAATTGATACCTTTACATCAATGTTTACATTACTTGATTGTGATAATGTAAATATTATTAGTGAAGGGGAAGTTGATTGTAACGCAACTAGTGGTGATTGGTATATAAATCATAATTTAATTAGAATAGCGGCTCGTCCATTTGGCATGTATTTTAACCGTGCAACTAATATAAATGTAGTAGGTCTTTATATTCACAATACACCAGCTTGGAATATTCACCCTTATTTTTCAAGTCATTTAAAGTTTATAAATATGCGTATTGAAAACCCTAATATGCCAACTACTGATGGTATTGATCCAGATTGTTCAGATGATGTATTAATCTTAGGTAATACTTTTAATGTTGGTGATGATTGTATTGCGATTAAATCAGGTACTTTTGATTTAGCTAAGAAATATAAAAAACCATCTAAAGATATCGTAGTTAGAAACTGCTTAATGAATGAAGGCCATGGTGGTGTAGTCTTTGGTAGTGAATCATCAGCTGGTATTTTAAATGTAACCGTTTCAAATTGTATTTTTAAAGGTACTGATAGAGGTTTACGTATTAAAACTAGACGTGGCCGTGGAAAAGTAGGTGTTGTTGATAATACTACCTTTAAAAATATTTTAATGGATGGTGTAAAAACACCATTTGTGGTAAATATGTTCTATAACATGGGACCTAAAGGTGGCCATGAAGAATATGTTTGGACTTTAGAAAAACAAGAAGTAACAGAACTTACACCATATGTTGGTCATTTTACTTTTGAAAATATTAAATGCTTAAATGTTAAATTAGCTGCTGGCGTTTTCTTGGGCTTGCCAGAAGAGCCAATAAAAGGTCTTACTTTTAAAAACGTTAGTTTCTTTTATGACTTAAATGCAACTCCTGATTATCCAGTTATGATTGAACATAAAGAAAAAATGGTTAGAAAAGGTTTGGTTTGCTTAAATTTAGATCATTTGATTTTAGATAATGTTAAGTTTGATGGTAATTTAGGTGAAATTGTCGAAGGAGATGTAAAAGTTGAAACAAAATTATAAACAAGAGTTTAAAAAATCATTAATTTATGCTCTGCTGCAAATTGTTGCCGGAATTCTTTGCTTTTTCATACCTCTTGAAAATGCAGTTAGATTTTTTTTAATCATGTTTGGAATAATGTTAATTATTATTGGTGTCTTACGCTTATTAGTTAATATGAATGCTAAAAATAGTGTAATAGGTAGATTCAATTTAATTAGCGGTTCAATTTATTTATTGCTTGGTGTTTGTTTAACTTTCTTTTCTGGCATTGTTATATCTAGTGTTACTTTAGTGTTTTTGCTAATTTTGCCACTTGTAAGAATTATATTGAGTGAAAATAAATTAAGTACATTTAAAGATGAAATCTTCATTATGGCTATAGGTGTAATTATCTTTTTATGTGGTTTAGAAGATGTCTTAAAATATTTAAGATATGTTGCTGGTTCTTTAATTATTTTATTTGCTTTCTATAATTTAATTAATGCTTATCTAGTTTATAAAAAAGAACGTAATTTAGATAATGTTTTAGATGCTAAAATAAAAGATTTAGATTAAGTTAATATCACATATGATTTAATTTGACTTTACAATTTATATTGCAAAATGATTGATTTTTTAATATAATTAGCACATTAGGAGGCTATAATATGAAAAAAATTAAAGTTATGACCGACAGTAATTCAGGCATTACCCAAAGTGAAGGCAAAAAACTAGATGTTGAAGTTGTGCCAATGCCTTTTATGATAGATGGTGAAGAATATTTTGAAGATATAAATTTAAGTCAAGAACAATTCTATAATTTGATTAATGATGCGAATGTATGTACTAGTCAACCAGCTATTGGTTTTATAAGTGAAATATGGAGTCGTCTATTAAAAGAATATGATGAAATTGTTTATATACCAATGTCGTCTGGTTTATCAATGTCATGCAAAAGTGCGGAAACTTTAGCTAACACTGAACCTTTTAAAGGAAAAGTTTTTGTTGTCGATAACCAAAGAATTTCTATTACCCAAAAAAGATCAGTAGCTGAAGCTTTACAATTAGTTAAAGAAGGCTATAGTGGGGCTGAAATTAAAAACATTTTAATGAAAAATAAAGCTAATTCAAGCATTTATATAATGGTTGATACTTTAAAATATCTTAAAAAAGGTGGTCGTATTACACCAGCAGTAGCCTTAATGGGTACATTATTAAAAATAAAACCAATTTTACAAATTCATGGTGAAAAACTAGATTCATTTAAAAAAACCCGTACTTTAGAAAATGCTAAACTTATAATGCTAGACCAAGTAGAAAAAGATATGGAAAACATTTACAACAAGTTAAATGGCAAATCAGATGATTATTATATTGATATAGCTCACACTAATAATTTAGAAAATGCTTTAAAATTTAAACAAGAAATCATCGATCGATTTGGTGATAGAGGAACTATTGTTGATCCACTATCATTATCAGTTTCTTGTCATATTGGTCCAGGAGCTTTAGCTATTGCTGTTACTAAAAAACTAATAAAATAAAAAAGGACGGCTTGCCGTCTTTTTGTCTTTTAAGGAGATAATTATGAAAGCTTTAATTTGTTATAATCCCTTTAGTGGTAAACAAAAAATTGAATCAAAGCTAGATTATATAATAACGAAATTAAAGACTAAGTATGATGTAGTAGATGTTTTTCGTTCATTAGAAGAAAAAACTATAACCTTATATATTGAATCATTTGGTAGTAATTATGATTTAATTTTAGTTTGTGGTGGCGATGGTTCTTTAAATGAAGCTATTAATGGCCTTATGCATATTGAAAAAAGACCAAAGCTTGCCTATATTCCGGTAGGTACAGTTAATGATGTTGGCCACATGTTGAAATTAAATAAAAGTTTAAAGAAAGTGTTAAGGATAATAGTAGATGGTAACAGTACTAAAATGGATGTTTGTCAATTAGAAGATAAGTATTTTATCTATGCTTGTGGTGTTGGCAAATTTACTAATGTTAGCTATGATGCACCTTCTAAATTGAAAAGACATGTTGGTAAAATGGCTTATTTTTTAGAAGCAGCTAAAGAATTACAAAAAGATGACACTATAACTTTAGAAATTAATACAAACAATAGAATAATAACTGGTGATTATTATGTAATGCTTGCCTTAAATTCTAAAAGAATTGCTGGATTTAGGTTATATCGCTCAGTAAAGCCAAAATTAAATGATGGAGTAATTGATTTAACCTTAGTTTCTAAAGCTAGATATCGTATGTCTATTGTTTATTTAATATCTTTTTTCTTGTTTGGTGATAGAATTAAAAATGGTGTAGAAACTATTAAAATTAATGAAGCAATTATTCGTTCAAATAAAGAATTATCTTTTAATTTAGATGGTGAATTTGCCTTTAAGAAAAAAGAAGTAAAACTAAAAGTTATAAATAAAGCTATAGATATTATTATAAGTAAAAAAACTAAAAAGAGATATTTCCTATGAAAAAGATAATATTTTTATTGCTATTAATATTATTATTAATTAGCTGCAATAAAACTAAGATTCCTGAAATTGTTAATAATTATGATGCTTTAGATTTAAAAACAGAAGCCGTAGAAGTTGAAAACAATAGATACCATAAAGTTGATGAAAAATATGGTTATTATCTTGAACAAGCATCAATTTATAAGCTTTATGTTTATAAAAATAATGATATTATTGAAACTTTAGAAGCCAATACTATCTATGTAAAACAAGCCAATATTGTTGATGATAAATTATATTTAGTAATTACCTTGTTAAACAATAATTATCTTTCTAAAATCATTTGTTTTGATGAGAGTACAGTTGAAATTATTTTTGAAAGTACAAAAGACATAAATGAAGTTATATATACTAGTTCAATTCACATTTTAACTACGAATAAAATAATTATATTAAATGATGATAAAACTATTAATAAAGAAATAAGGCTAGAATCAGAACTGTATTCATTTAAAATAACTAAAGATGGTTATATTGGGTATGGAATAAGAGACTTTTATTTAATTACAGATGAAGGACAAGAATCTTTATATCACTTTGACGATATAATAGAAGTGATAGATTATAATTATGATAGTGAGTTATATTTTAAAGTCTATGATATTATTTATGAAAATTTTAATCCTCAAACAATAAAAATTTATGAATATAACAAAAATAAACTTAGTCTAATATATGAAATTATAATTCCAAATGATTATAGTTATTATCTATGTTCAGTAATTAGTTATAATAATAGTATTTACTTATTAATTCATATTAATGAAAAAGATAAGCCTAAAAGTTTATTTAGTCGTTATGTCATTTTAGGATGTAATGAGGTTGGCGTTAAATGCTTTTATATAGACAATAATTACTCTACTTATTTTATAGAATTAGGGTGTATTTATTTAGGTGAAGATAGTCTATTTAATAATCAAAATTTTATTAAAATAAGTCTTAGTTAAGCCATTTTTAGTATACAAATAAAAAAGATGATTTTTAAATCATCTTTTTTTATACTAATTTTTTCTCAAATATCCTGATAATAAATCAATTAAAACAACAGTTACGATAATAGCATTATAAGATAGAAACTAAGAAATAATTATTTATAGGATAAGGAAAGAGTTTAATAATATAATAAAAAGATTTTGACAATAATTTAAAGGCTTAAATAATTGTTTGTGATAACTACAGTATTAAATAATGGGTGAAAAGTATTCAGCATTATTATAAATTTAATTTATTTATTATCCAAGGTAATAAAAATAGTATTAAACAAATAGGAAAAGAATTAGAAGAACATTCTGAAAATAATAGGATGATATCATATTCTAATATTCATTATGCTATTAAAAAGGAATATGAAAGGATAAAATATAATAATTTTATTGAATGATTATAAAAAGAGTTAGCTTTTGCTAACTTTTTTTGTTTTACCCCTTGTTTTTTAAAACAAAAGGATTATAATATAAGTAAAGTTAGCCGGTGCTAACTAGAAAGGGGTAAATGTATGAGTGAAAACAAAGATAGGCTTTATTCATTAGATAAACTTTCAATCGGTGAAAGTGGAGAATTAGTTAATTATCTAGGTTGTGATAAAGCATTTAGAAGAAGACTCTTAGACATGGGACTTACTAAAGGGGTAGTAATCACAATAGTTAAGAAAAGTCCACTTGGTAATCCTGTAAGTGTTATGTTAAGAGGATATGAACTTTGTTTAAGACAAGAAGATATGGAACATATTAAAGTTAGGAAGGTGACAAAATGATTAAGACTTGTGCTTTAGTCGGTAATCAAAATAGTGGTAAAACATTATTATTTAATGTTTTAACTGGTTTAAATCAAAAGGTTGGTAATTGGCCAGGTGTTACTGTTGAAAGAAAAGATGGTATAATTAAGGGGACTTCGATTCATATTACTGATTTACCAGGTATTTACAGCTTATCACCTTATACATCAGAAGAAGAAATTTCTAGAAAGTTTGTAGTTGAACAAAGACCAGATTTAATTATTAATATTATTGATTCTACTTCAATTGAACGTGCTCTTTATTTAACTACACAATTAATGGAACTAAATACTAAAGTTTTAGTTGTTTTGAATATGACCGATATTTTTGCTAAAAAAGGTTATCATATTGATTTAAAACAACTAGAAAAAGAACTTGGTACTAAATGTGTACAAATTAGTGCTTTAAAGAAAACAGGAATTAAAGAGTTAATAGAAACGATTAAAAATAGTGATAAGTTAGTACCAAATCCGATGTCTCATCATTTATTTGATAATAATATTGAAGCTTTAATTAATGATGTTCAAAAAGAATTAGATGCTGATGTTGTTGAAAAAAGATTTGCAGCAATTAAGATAATTGAAAGAGATAGTCGCTATTATGAAAAATATTATGTTGAAAAATTCGAAAATTATATTAAATTAATTGAAGAAAAATATCATTTAGATACAGAAGAAATTATTGCCAAAGAACGTTATGAATATATAGAAAAGGTAAAGAATAGCGCAGTTACTAAGGCAGTAGTTAAAAAAGAAAATATTACTGATAAAATAGATAAAATTTTATTAAATAAATGGCTAGCGATTCCAATATTTTTAGTAGTTATTGTGTTGGTATATTTACTAAGTGTAGGTTTAGTAGGTGGGGCTACTGTTGGAATTGTTGATATGTTATTTAATGGTGGTGACGTTATTGAATTCCCAATGCCATGGGGCTCTTATGAAGTATCGCTTGGTGATGGAATTACGGGCTTAGGTCCATGGTTAGCAGAATGTATTACTAATGCCGGTGGTAGCGAATGGGCCGCTAGTTTAGTGGCAGACGGAGCTGTTGCGGGAGTTGGTGCAGTTTTAAATTTCGTTCCGCAAATTGCTATTTTATTCTTATTGTTAAGTTTGTTAGAAACATCTGGCTATATGTCTAGAGTTACATTCTTGTTTGATAGTTTATTTAAAAAATTAGGTATGTCTGGACAAAGTCTAATTCCATTCATAGTTGGTACTGGTTGCAGTGTACCAGCCATTATGGGAACAAGAACAATCGAAGATAAGCAAGAACATCAAATGACGGTAACTCTAACACCATTTATGCCATGTTCAGCTAAATTGCCAATTATTTCATGTTTTGTTGCTGGTATATTTGGTGGTAGTTGGTTAGTAACTGCTTCTATGTATTTATTAGCTATTGTAGTTATTATTTTATCAGGTTATTTGTTAAATAAATTCTTTGTTAAGAGCCATTCAACAAGTTATATAACTGAATTACCAGATTATCATACACCTAGTGCAAGTTATGTTTGTCGTGATGTTTTAGATAAAACTTGGGCTTTCATTAAAAGAGCAGGTACAATTATTTTCCTTTGTTCAATTGTAATTTGGATTCTTTTAAATGTGAATTATCAATTTAGGTACACAACCGATGTTGAACAAAGTTTATTAGCTGATATAGGTAGATCTATTTCTTGGTTGTTTGCACCTATGTTAGGTATGAATTTTTCTTGGGGAGCTTCGGTTTCAGCAGTACAGGGTTTAGTAGCAAAAGAACTAGTAGTTTCATCAATGGAAGTAATTACAGCAGTTGGTGAAGGTGGCGATGTATTTGCTGGTAATGGTATGTTTGCCTTCTTTAATGGTTTTAGTGCTTTTGGTTATATGATATTTACCTTATTTAGTGCACCATGTTTTGGGGCAATTGGCGCTATGAAGCGTGAGTTAAACAATGGTCATGATTTCTTTAGAGCCATTTTATTCCAAACTGGTCTTGCTTGGGTACTAGCTAGTTTAGTTGGTATTTGGGGTGCTTTATTGTAGGAGGATGATTAAATTATGTTTCTTGTAAATGGAATTGATATATTAGTAGTAATATTAGTAATTTTACTTGTTTTATTAGTAGTATTTTTAAGATTTGTCTTACCTAAAATTAAAGCTAAAAAGGTAGGTGCTAAAGAAAGTGACAATTCTTGTCATAAATAATATAAATATAATAGTGTGTGTTATAGTAGCAGTTTTGGCAGTTCTAGCTATTATTCACCTAATTAAAGTATATAAAAAATCTCCTTGTGGCGATTGTGCTAGTGCTAAGCAGTGCAATGCCTTCAATTATAACAAATTAAAAAAAGCTTATAAAAAAGCTTGTAAAAAAGAAAAAAGATTGACTTCATAATATCTAAAAGGAATAGTTATTAACAAATTACTGGGCAGCATAAGTGATATGATATCTCCAAAGTAGACAAATAAAATAATTAAAGAATAACAATCCCTTAAGGGATTCGCGACCTCCAAAATTATTAAAGTCTACTTTGGAGG
>CASETY010000009.1 GCA_949291115.1 uncultured bacterium | reverse complement strand
TTATGATTAAATTTTAATCACGAATCCCCTAGGGGATTGAATACTTCAATTAAATAATACACCTTTTTTATTTGTGTCCTTGACTTTGGGTACTATTTACTATGCTTAAAGATTCAACCATTTTTAATTTATATTAGGAACAAAAATAATATTAAATAACAAATATGGTAGTAGTCTATGTGCTTACTTGTTAATATTATTGTTACATAAAAAATGTATGGATGAATGTTTTTGTCTTTTAATTGTATAATATTTAAAAAGGTTATTTGCTCCAAATAATATCAAAAAATAATATTATCTGGAGCAAACATATTGAAAAGTGCACTGAAATGGTATATAAATAATATAGGAAGTGATTTAAAAATGATAGTAACTATAGAACAATTAAAAGAAAAGTATAATAATTATAGTAATGTTTTAGCTAAAATAAATAGAGAGGTAAAAAAAGGTGCTTTAATCACTATTGTAAGAGGAGTATATGAAACTAATCCTTATGTAGATGGTGTTAAATTAGCTCAATTTATATACGGTCCTTCTTATATTTCTTTTGATTATGCTTTAAGTTATTATGGTCTAATTCCTGAAACAGCTTATAATTATACGTGTGCTACCTATAATAAGAGGAAAACTAAAATATACACTAATCATTTTGGGACATATATATATTGCGATGTACCTAAAAGAGTGTTTAGTTTAGGGATAGAGATTAAAAATGATGGAGATTATTCTTATCAAATCGCAACTCCAGAAAAAGCTTTATGTGACAAATTATATATAACAAAGCCAGTAAAAAATATGAATGAATTAAAAATGTTATTATTTCAAAATTTAAGAATTGATGAATTTGAATTTAACAAGTTAAATAAAAAAGAACTAATTGAATTGTCTCTTTTATATAATTCTACTAACCTTAATTTTTTAGCAAAATACATTATTAGAGGAAAAGAAAATGAAAACGGTATTAAATCAAATGTTAGCAAAATATGATATACATAATTTAGAAGATAAAAGGAATGCTATAAAAGAAGTTATTCAAGAAGTTATATTATGTGGTTTGTCTAGAGGTGATTTTTTTAAAAATGTGGCATTTTGTGGTGGAACAGCCCTTAGAATTTTTTATGGTTTGGATAGATTTAGTGAAGATTTAGATTTTTCATTAATAAGTGAAGATGAAAAATTTAGACTTGACAAATATTTTACTTATGTCGAAAATGAATTAAAATCTTTAGGATTATGTGTTGTGATTACAGAAGTAGATAAAACAAAACAATCTAGTATTAAATCTGCTTTTTTGAAAGCTAATACTAAAGAAGTTATGATTGCAGTATATGATGAAGAAATAAAAAATATTAATCATAATGATTTAATTAAAATAAAGTTTGAAATAGATACAACTCCTATTTCGTTTGCTTCATATGAAACAAAATTACGATTATTGCCATCACCGTATCAAGTAAAATTATTTGATAAAGAATCATTATTCGCTGGTAAAATACATGCATGTTTATGTAGGAATTGGCAACAACGGGTTAAAGGCAGAGACCTTTATGATTACATTTTCTTTTTATCAATGAATATTAAAGTTAATTTGAATTATTTAAAAGCCAAATTAATTAATTCAAATTTTATTGATGAAAAATATGATTTAAGCATTGATAATCTTAAAATTCTTCTTAACCAAAAATTTGAAAGCCTAGATTTTAATGAAGCTAAAAAAGATGTTTTACCTTTTATAAAAGATAAAGCTAAAATAGATTTGTGGGATAAAGATTTCTTTATAGAAATTACTAAAGCATTACAAGGAAGATATATAAAATAGATTATAAAAATTATAATTAGCAGAAAAAATTATTTGAATTAATTAAAAAAGCGTAATAGTTAGTTGATTTTAACTCTTATGGAAGTCTAACATAACTTGTAACAGTATAAATATAGTTTTTATAATTAAATTGAAAAATTAAATAATAAATTGTTGTTTTAGTGTTGATTCTTCAACGATTAGTGTTGATTTTTATTGCTGTGTGTTGTTTTTGATGGCACAATTACGCTTGGCATATTGTATTTCATCTATAAATATTACAGTTTCATGTTTGATTAAAGGTGTATTGTTTAAAGCTGATAATCTTAATATTAGTTTATCAGCTGTAGTAGAAGTTTCTAAAGTTACTTTAGCCATTTCATTTTCATATAGATTAAATTCAATATAATTATAAAATTTTCTTTTAAAAATTGTCTAATAATGTATGTTTTACCAACTTGTCTAGCACCCGTAATCAGTAATGATTTATTCATATTTTTCCAACTTTTCTTATTAATAGAACATAAAAAAAAGATTTTGTGAACTTTATAGTTCTAACCAAAATCTTTTTTATTATTTACCAAATTATTAAACGTTTACTTGGTTCTAAATACATTTTATCAGTTTCTTTAATATTGAAGGCTTCATAGAATTCATTAAAGTTTTTTACTTGCATGTTAGCGCGGTAGTAACAAGGACCGTGTACATCGACTTTTAATAATAGTTTAGTGTATTCTGGTCTAGCTTTTTGACACCAAATACGTGCATAATTTAAGAAGAATAATTTTAAATCAGGATTTTCTTTAACACGTTTTAAGCTTTCTAAAGAAGAAGCAACGCCACCATTATCGGCAATATTTTCAGAAACTGTTAACTTACCATCAACTTTTTCACCTTCTAAAGGTAGACCATCAAATTCTTCAATCATTAGATTAGTTTTTTCTTGGAAGTTTTCGTAGTCTTCTTTAGTCCACCAATTTTTAATATTACCTAGTTCATCCATTTGAGCACCATTATTATCAAAAGCATGTGAAATCTCATGGCCAATAACTGAACCGATACCACCATAATTTTCTTCAATTGTTTGGTCAATAGAATAGAAAGGAGCTTGTAAGATAGCAGCTGGGAAAGTAATATCATTAAATGATGGGTTGTAACAAGCATTAACCGTATTACCACTCATTACCCATAAAGAACGATCTACTTTTTCAAACAATTTAGAATCAGAGTGTTCACTTCTAATTTCATTTAAACGATTGACTATTTCAATTAAACTCATATCATCATTATATTTTAATTTAAAATATAATTCACTTACTTTATCAGGATAACCAATTTTAATTTCCATTGTATCTAATTTTAAAATGGCTTTTTTAATTGTTTCTTTTGATAACCAAGTATTTTTACTTAAACGATTCTTATAAGAAATAATTAAGTTTTTAACAATACTAATTACATCATTTTTAGCTTTTTCACCAAAATATTTCTTACCATAATAAATACCAACTACTTCATCATAATAATTAGAAGCTAAACGATAAGCATATTTATTAATATCAGACATAACTGGTACACCATTAATAGCTCTACTATAAATACCAGCTAAGTCTCTTAATTCTTCAGAAATATAAGGAGAATTACTTAAAATAGTATTTAATTTAGCCCAAGCAACATATAAATCAACATTATTAGTGAATAAATCATTAAAGTTATCTAAGAATTTAGGATCAAAAACAATAACTTTTTCTGGTAATTTTTTAAATCTAGTCGAAATTAAATTACTAAAATTAACTTTACCAAGCAATTCACATACTTTTTTAAATTCATAAGGATTATAACATTTAATATAATCTGCCCATTCTAAACTAGATTTAACAATCTTACTAATTTTGTCATCAAAAGCTAAAGCTTTATCAATAATATCAGTATTAATATTTAATTTAGCTAAGACTTTAGTTGCCATATTTTTATAGACATTAAGTAAAGCATTACCTTGTTCAGTATTATACATCGTAGTATCAGGTAAGATAGTAGATGGACCAGTTAAAGCTAAAGCGTGTTTAGTCGCATCCATCATATCTTCAGTAACACCAATATTAAAAGGTAATGGATAGTTTTCACTATATAAAGTATTTAAAGAACGGTTAAAACAATTGATACATTTAATATCATCTAAAAAAGCTAATTTTTTCATTAAATAAGGTAAGCCTGTTTTTCTGTTTTCTTCATTTAAAACTTTATTATATAGTTTAATACTATAATTTAATAATTCATCATTAGATAAAGTTTTACTTAAAGAAGCATATTCATTAAGCATAATTTCTTCAACCTTATCTCTTAAGATATAAAAGCCACCAGTTGCGCTTTGGTCAGCTGGGATTTGTGCCTCACTTATCCACTTACCATTAACATAGTTATATAGATCGTCTTCTAATCTAACATTTTCATTATATTCTTTATTCATACACTTTCACCTCAAAATAAATTATACACCTTTTTTATTTTAAAGTAAATAAAATTAATTTTTCTAAAAAAGCCTATAAATAAGCCATTTTTTGCAAAAATAAAATAATTTGAAGAATAATAGATAAAATGCTATAATTAGCTAAGGGAGATGATACTATGAAAGATTTTCAGGAAGCCTTAGCATTATTTAATAATGAAGACTATAAAGAAGCCTTTAAAGCCTTTAGTGAGCTAGCTTTAAATAGGGAAAAAGAAGCCTATTATTACATGGGCTATTTATATGAAAAAGGTCTTGGTGTAAAAGCTAATACCTTACAAGCTATTCTTTGGTATAAAAATGGTATGCAAGAAAATGATCTTAAAGCTACTTTTTCTTTAGCTAAGCTTTATTATAAAAATAAAGACTATGATGAAGCTCTTGATATTTTAAATAAAATTGATAACATTGATTCGATTTTATTACAAGCTAAAATATATAAAGAAATTAATAATAAAGAAAAATATTATGAAACACTTTTAAAAGGCCAAAAATATAATGATTTAAAAATCACTTATAAACTAGCATTATATTATTATGACCATAAAGATAAAAAAGCAATTCCTTTATTTTTGGACTGTGCTTTAAATGGTAGAATTAAAGCTTTAAACTTTTTAGGTAAGATTTATTATTATGGTTATGGAGTAGATGTTGATTATAATTTAGCTTTTAAATACTTAAAAGAAGCCTTTGAAAACGAATTATATGATGATATTTGTCTATTAGCTAAGTTATACTATTATGGCTTAGGGATAAAACAAGATAAAATAAAAGCTCATCAAATCTTAGATATTGGTCTTACTAATAATGATATTAAATCAATATTATTTTTAGGTGATATTAGAGTAAAAAGCCAAAACAAAGATGAACTTTATTTAGCTAAATTTATGTATGAAAAGGCTAGTTTATTAAATAGTAGTGAAGGCTTATATAAACTAGGCTTATGCTATGAAAATGGTATCGGTACTAAAAAAGACTTAGATAAAGCTTATGAATGTTATGAAAAAGCTAAAAATTTAAACTATGAACAGGCCAGTATTAAACAAAATGAGTTTAGTAAAAATATCTTTGGCCATGTAAAATACAATAACTGAGGTATAAAATGTTAAAAATAGGATGTCATTTATCAATTAGTAAAGGTTTTTACCAAGCAATGTTAGATACAACATATGTTGGTGGTAATACTTTTCAATTTTTTAGTCGTAATCCTAGGGGATTTGGGGCTAAAGAATTAGATTTAGAAGATTTAAATAAAGCGATTACTTATCTTAAAGAACACAATTTTGTGACACCTTTATGTCACGCCCCTTATACTCTTAATCTAGCTAGTCAAAAAGAAGACATTAGAGAACTTGCAAGAATGATCTTAAAAGATGATTTTAAAAGAATAAGCTATTTTGAAAATCCTCTTTATAATATACATCCTGGTTCACATGTAGGAATAGGTAGTATTGAAGGAATTAATCTGATAACAAGTCTTTTAAATGAAGTGGTAGATGATTCAACTAAACCAACTGTTCTACTAGAAACTATGGCTGGTAAGGGCAGTGAAGTAGGACGTGATTTTCAAGAAATTAAAAATATATTAGATAAACTAAATCACAAAGAGAAGTTTGGTGTTTGTCTAGATACTTGTCATATTTATAGTGCAGGTTATGATATTAAAGAAAACTTAGATGTTGTCTTAAATACTTTTGATGAAATTATTGGCTTAGACAAATTAAAAGCCATTCATTTAAATGATTCAAAAATGCCATTTAATTCATTTAAAGATAGACATGAAGTAATAGGTAAAGGTACTTTAGGTCTAGATGCGATTATAAACATAATCAATCACCCTAAGTTAAAAGACTTGCCATTTTATTTAGAAACACCGCATGATACTTTAGATGGTTATAAAGAAGAAATTGAATTATTAAAATCTAAATATAATTAAAAAACCCCATTATTAGGCCATTTTTAATAAATAAAAAGGTTAGAAATTCTAACCTTTTTATTATTTAATAGGCAACATTAAAATATTCTAAATACTTTTTATATCTATCTTGAGCAGTTAGACAAGTGTCAATTAAATAACCTTTTTCGTTATCCCATTCTTTTAGTCCTCTATAATAAAATAATTTTAAATCGTCAGTAATAATAAAAGGAATAATATTATAATGTAGGCACTCTTTAAACATAATCAATCTACCAACTCTTCCATTGCCATCTTGGAAAGGGTGAATAGTCTCAAATCTTTGGTGAAACCAAATTATAGTGTTAATATCTTTATTTTTAATGTTTTTATATTCATTTAATAATTCTTTAATCTCACTTTTAACATTTAATGGTAAAGTTGTAGAAGAACCGCCAACTTCATTCGGCAATTTTTTATATTCCCCTACATTAAACCAGTCTTTAAAACTATCACTAGTATTAATTTTTAAAATATAGTGTATTTTTTTAATGATTTCTTCATTAAGTTCCTTTTTGGCGTTATCAATTATATAATTAAAACATTTAAAATGATTTTGTGTTTCAATTATGTCATCAACATTAAGCGAAGTGCCACTAATAGTATTAGTTTCAAAAATTAGATTAGTTTCTTCCTCGCTAAGTTTACTTCCTTCAATGTGATTTGAATTATAGGTTAAAAGTACTTGAGTTTTATGATATATTCCACCTTTTAAACCCATATTTTTTTCTTCTTGTAATATATTTAAAAGCTTATTATCGGTAGCTTTATTTTTACTAGGTAGCGATGCGTCTTCTGGTATATTCCATGATTTTCCTGTTAAAAAAGCACCAGGTATTTTATTATGCTGACAATAATTTCTTATTGTTCTTTCGCTAACATTCCACAACTTAGCCATTTCTTTTACGCTTAAATATTTCATATTAATCACCAGTCTTATTATATACCGATATCGGCAAAAAAGCAATTAAAAAAACAGTTGTTTTGCCGATATCGGCAAATAAATTACATTTTATCAATAGTTTTCTTGCCGATAGAAAAAATGTATAAAAAATAAGCAAAAATAGCTAATTTTAAGCATATAAAATCAAAAAATAGCCTAATAAAGCCATTTTATTTAAATAATAGTGTGTCTACAAAAATATACTTTTATAGACATCAAAAATCATGGTTAAAAAGTAGTTAAATCTATATTTAAACTCTAATTTTTCTCTAAAAATTGCAAAAATTAATGAAAAAACACTAATGTCTACAAAAATACACCTTTATAGACACGAAAAATACCCTATTTGTCTTGTTTTTTGGTTAATTTTGGGTTAAAATATATTATCGATTTAGTATGTCATTTAAAACGTGTTTTTTGACTTGTTTATTAAGGGGGGTTAAGCGATGTTTTTAGCACGTTCTGATTTTGAAAAATGGTTTATGCGTAATGGCCCACTAGTAGGGATAATTGTGGCTTTTACAATCTTAGTTGTTTTTATTGTGCTTTTAATTCTTGTCTTAAGAGTTAAAAAGCATAAGATTCGTTTTATTACGCCTGATGGTATAAAACTAGAAAATATAAAAGTGAAAAAAGGACAGGTTGTTCATTTGCCAATTGTTGAATTGGAAGGTTTAGTTTTTAAAGGTTGGTTTTTAGATGCGGCTTTTACTAAACCTGCTTATATTCAAACGATGCCAAGTTCAAACTTGCTTTTGTTTTCTAAGTTTGAAAAGCCAGTTATTGAAGTTAAGAAACAACCTAAAAAAGAAGTTATCATTATAAAAGAAGAGGTTAAACCAGAAGTTACTGTTGAAAAGGAACCTAAGTTTACGCTTAATTTTAGAGGGCGCTTAAAAGAAACTTCTTTAAAAAATCAAGTTAGATTTATTAATTTAACTAATGAGTTTATGAAATATCAAGATACAACTTATCGTTTCTTAAAAAAGAGCTGTATTTTTAAATTTCACGGCGATGTTTTAATGAAGATAATGTTAGTTGGTGATTTATTAAAGGTGTTTTATAAGTTAGATCCTACAAAGTATGATTCTAATTTATATCACTTTAAGGATCAGTCTAAAATTAAAAGTCATATTGATACACCACTTTTATTTAATTTAAGAAGTGATCGTTCATTTAAGTATGCCTTAGAATTTTTAACATATGTAGTAGAAGCTAATGGCTTAAAACTTAGACGAAAAATTAAAGAATATACTTTTAATAATATGGTAATTGCTTTAAAACAATCACCTTTATTAAAAGCTAATAAATCTGATTTATTAAAGAGTAAGATTAATGTTTATGACACTGATGTTTTATCTAATAAAGAAACTTTAGAATTATTAGATTATAAAGAAATAAATGTTAAGCCAATCAATATCTTAAATATTGATATTGATGATATTGCCATTTGTTTTAATGATGGTGATTTGGTTAATTTAGAAACGTTGAGAACTTTAAATTTATTAAAAGAAGATACTGATGGTATTAGAGTTGTAGGCCGTGGCAATTTAGATAAAAGTTTAATTGTTGAGGCTTATGATTTTACGGAAACAGCGATTAAAATGATATTAATTGCTGGTGGAAAAGCCATCAAATTAAAAGAGACTGCTGATGGAGGTAACTTATGAAAAAAGTATTACTTGCAATTACAGGTATTATAGCGATAGTTACAACTGCTATACTATTAATTGTTTGTGTTAAAAATGATGATAATGATAGTAGTAGTAATTTAAATAATATAACAATAGCAAATGATAATGATTTTACTAGTAATTGGACTGCAAAAGCAGCTGGTGAAGGTGACTACGAATCAACAACTACCTTTGAAATTAAAAATGATGTTACAGTTAGTGAACAAACATTAGTTGTTGCTTCTGGTGTAACTTTAAGAATTACCAATGCTGATAGTCCAGTTATAATTGGTAGTAGTGCTGATGTACTTGGTAAACAGTTAATTTTAAAGGATACAACTATTACATTAATGGAACAAGCTAAGTTAATTTTAGATGTTAATGTTATTTTAGATGGTTCTAGTATAATATCAGGTGCTACTGAAGGGGATGATTATTTTTATCCTAATTTAGAAATTAATGATTCAGTTTTATTACTAAATGAGAGTACTATAGATTCAACTAATTTTAATAGTACTGCTGGTGTGGTAGTTAATGGTACATTAAATTTAGATGGAAGTAATGCTAATTTAAATAGTGGTGAAACTTCACCTATTACTTTAACAAAAAAAGCTATGGTTATTGCAATTAATGATGCCAAAATAACTGGTAAAATAGAAGGTAATGGTGGGTTTGTAAAAGCTGGCAATGTTGATTACAATTCTTATTTGGGTGCAACTATCGGTAAATTAGATGAAAGCTTTACTGTAATTGGTGATTTAGATGAGATAACTACTGCAGGTAATTATATAGTTTATAAAAAATTAAACAGCAATTATGAACGTTCTTCTGTTGAATTTGGCTTTAACAATGAGGTTTATGATAGTGGCAAGACAACTAGAATAATTCCTTTTTATGACTATTTAGCCAAAGGTAATAAATCTGCACAGTTTAATGTTGATGAGGGTTCTACTTTAGAACTTGGTGGTTTTACTAAAAATTTAAATACTTACCAAGCTAACACTAATAAATTCATCATAGATGGTGGTGCTAACTGGGATGATGAAGGTGGCAATGTTTATTTCGTTACTGGTGATTATGATCCTTATCGAGAGGGTGCTAATCCTGAAAATGACAATAGAGGAATGTACATTAATAATGGTGTCAAGAAAGAATGGCCAATTTTATATGTAAGAAAAAATTCAACAGCTAATTTATTTGGTGGCGTTGTTATTCAAAACGTTGATAACACTAAAAGCACTGGTAATGGTGGCGGGTCATACAACTACGACTATGGTACAATAAATGTATATGGTGCACGAGAAAGTGGAGAGGTCTACCACCCTAAACTAAAAGTTTATGGTGCTACTATTCGCTTTAATCACGCTAACGGAAACGAAAATTCTATAGGTGGCGCCGCTATTACGGCAGGTTATGAAAAGTCTTTAGATTTAGATGAGAAAGACATTTATATTGCCGATTGTGATATTTCTTATAATTCTGTATGGGGCGTTAAAAGTAACGATGGTGCGGCTATCGGCTTATATAAAAATACTAATCTAGTTATGGATGATGGTTTAATAAGCCATAATCATGGTAGTAGTGCTAATGATGCTGATGGCGGGGCCATCATGGTTAGAGATAATTCCAATTTAACTATGAAAAATGGTACATTGAGTTATAATTTTGTCTATGGTTATGGTGGCGCTATTTGTATTTATTCAAGTAGTGTTACGATTAATAGTGGTAATTTAATTTATAATAGAGCCACTTTTGGTGGTGGTATAGCTTCATCTGGAAACCCTGTTGAAATTCATTTGGGGTCTAGTTCAAATAGCGATTTATATGTGGCTTATAATGAAGCTTACAAAAATACTGAAATAGACGATGACACTGGTTATGGTGGCGGTGTTGCTTTAGGTAATAGTGGTGATGGTGATAATTATAGACAAAATGAAGAAATATATATCTATGGTGGTCTTTTTGAATATAATAAAGCTTTATATGGTGGTGGTATAGCTAGTTATACAGTTAATAAAAAAACTGGTAATAAGTTATATTTAGAAGGTGGCGAAATTAGAAACAATAACTCATCAAATGGCGGGGGCTTATATATTAAAAGTAATGATGACCCTATCTATTTTAATGCTCATGTTCCTTTATTATATTTAAGTGGCAGTGCTAAAGTTGATACTTCTAATAATATTCAAATTGATGGAAATGTTAGTGGCCAAGTGCCAATTGAAGTAACTGGTGAACTTACAGCTTCAGGTATTGTTGGTTTAATTTCTTATGTAGATACTAACTTATATAAAAGAAATCCAAACGCTGTTTATTTTAATGGGCCAGAAAGACAAGTTGATAAATTTTTATTAGATAGTGATTCACATTGTTTTGTTGAGTCAGCGGATGCTCATTATATTGCTATTAAAGAATCTAATAGTAATAAACCTTACGAGGTTAATGGTACAAAGTATTCAACTTTAAAAGAGGCAGTGGAAAAAGGGATTGGTAATAATGAGACAGGTACTATTTATGTCCTTCGTAATGTTTCTTTAACCGAAAATGATTTAGTTACTATTAATAATGGTAAAGAGATTACTATTGAATCTAAATCTAATGCTGATAACGTGCCTTATACGTTAGCTATTTCTAAAGATTTTGATTTTAGTTCGCAAGATACTTCTAATCCTGGTATTTTAAGAATAAATCCAGGCTGTACATTAACATTAAATAATATTAATTTAGATGGTAATAGTTCGATATCTGATGGTTTTGCCTTCATTTATAATACTGGTACATTTACCTTAGAAGAAACTGCTTCTTTAAATAATAATATTTCGAATTTAAATGGTGGCGCTATTAATATTCAACAATCTGGTTCTATTACTAATATATATGGTACAATTTATGGCAATAAAGGGCCAAATGGCGCCGTTTATGCAACAGGTGAAAATATTACTATTAATATTTATGATACAGCTGTATTTGAAAATAACACCGCATTAAGTGTAAATACAACTTTAGGTCAAGCAGGTATTGCAACTGAAGTAGAAAATGTTGGTTTATATTTAGGTGCTGGGGTTACTTGTAATTTTTACGGTTTTGATGGTTTAAAGGATGCAATCTTTTATACTGGGGCAACTTTAAATATTGCAAATAAGGAAGATGATCCTACAAGTGTGCCTGAAAATAAGGTAAATGTTTATATTTCTAATCAATTTTATACAACTGGACAAATTATTTTCAATGTTGATGCAAGTTTAAAAAATACTGATTTTGCTAATCAATTTGTGTTTGCAAATGGTCTAGAAAATGATATTTTTACTAATGGTTCAAATAATACCATTATCATTAATAAAGTTGTTAAAGCTATCTTTGATTTTGAAAGTGATGCCGAGGGTAAAGGTAAAGTTAATTTAGACTTTTTAACTAAAGATAAATTAAATGAATTAGCTTCTTCACTTAAAATTGATCAATCTTTAGTTACTAAACAAGGTCATAAGCTTGTAATTTATATGGATGTAAATAGTCAACTATCTTTAGAAATTATTGCTAGTAGAGCTAGTATGGCTGGCCATAAGATTACGGGATTTACTTTTAATGAATCAACTCACGCTTTAACAGAAAATGTTCCTTTCTATGAAGTTAGTGGTAAGTTTATCGCTAACTGGGAAGAAAACAGTTATACATTTACTTTTAGTCATCAAGATTTTAATGATGTAATGGGGGAAATGACTGCGGTTACTTATAACTATACTACTGGTTTTGAGGGCGGAAGTAGAAATATCCCTAGTAATAAATTTTATGTTGTTGGTTATTATTTTGCTGGTTGGAAAGTTGTTGGTACTGACAAGGTTTTAGCTAATGGACAAGAAATTATAGCTTCAGATATGCTTGGTATGAGTGAGGCCTTAAATGATAGTACTAATATTACATTATTGGCAATTTGGAAGAGTATTTTCAGTGATGAAAATACTAGTGAAGGTTATCGTAATGGTAAGTCAGAAGCCACAGCCTTTATTATTAGTGATGTTGATGGTCTTAACCGTTTAAGTCATACTGTATCTCAAAGTGATATTTTAAGTTTTGATGGTAATGATTATTATAATACTACTTTAGAAAATGGTTCATTAAAGTATCAACCATTTAGTTATGAAGGCTATTATTTTAAATTAAGTGCTGATTTTGATAATACAAATGCACCATTTAGTAAAACAATTGGTACTGCCAAAATTAAGGCGGATTATAATCCAGATACGTCTGATCCTGAAGAGGGACTAGTCGCTTATTTAACTAATACTTATCCATTTAGTGGTACATTCGATGGTAATTATAGTGATTTAACTAGCACTTCTGGTATAAGTGTTAACGTTAATATTAATAGTACTGGTGATGATTTCTTAGGTTTATTTGGTTATACAAAAGATGCGACCATTAAGAATTTAAAAGTTACTGGTAGTGTTACTGGTCAAAATTCTATAGCCGGGGTTACTGGTTTTATGAATGATGGTTCTTTAACTAATGTCGTTAATGAAGCTAATATTAATAGTACTGGTTATAATGCCGGTGGTATTGTTGGTACTTTCTACCGAGCTTATACAAATAGTACTAATGATAATTTAATTAATTTAGTTAATAATGGTAATGTTACTTATACTGGTAATAAGACTACAGATTTAGAATATCGTGATGGTTGGAAAGAAAATAAAGTCTTAAATGGTATTGAAGGTACACGCTATGGCGGTATCGTTGGTCAAATGTGGTCTGGTCGTATTAATGGCGGCTATAATTCTGGTAATATTACGGCGCGTATGGCTGCTGGTGGTATTGTTGGAACTATGATTTCGATGAATGATAATTCTAAAGATGATTCCCAAATCAATACGGCTTTAAATATTGGTAATGTAACGGTTACTTCCGGTTTACTTTCTGATTATCAACTAGAAGGTACCTCTTTTGTTCAACATAATATTAGTGCTTACGCAGGTGGTATTGCTGGTCGTTTATTCGGTGCTTCAGCAATTACTAATGTAATGAATACGGCTAATATAGAGGCAACTTATGTTGGCTATACTACTAATAGTTCTAATATTAGTGCAAGTTCACCTTTAACTCATTTAGTGGGCGAACCAACTAATATGAATGCGTTCTATTTAGGGGCTAGAGGTGTTGGTGGTATTATTGGTATTACTTCTATTGAAAAAGAAGGCTCTGATTTTAGTGGCGGTAATAAGTCATTAGAATACGCTATTAACACTGGCCATATTAGTGGTTGGAGTTCTGTTGGTGGTTTAGTTGGCCTATTAGCCTATAGTGATGTCAGATATACTATTAATGGGGGCACGATTGAAGCTAAAGGTTATCATTTTATTAATGGTCAAACTGAGGTTAAAGGTGGTACCCAAATTTATGATCCAACAAGTAATAATTATAAATATTACAATTATTTAGGTGCGATTGTCGGCATGGCTATTTCCGCTAATATTGACTCTACTAACTATTTTGATGGTGATATTAGTTATGTTGGTTATACTGATGCGGTTGTTAAGGCAACTGGTGATGAAGTAACTAGTATGGGTAATGGTGCTTCTACAGTTAATGCTAATAAATTAGCTTCTAAGGAGTTAATTGTTGGTGCTAGTGGAGAAAAGCCTATAGGTTTACCAGAAACATTCTTTAACACTGGTTGGGAATATAAAACAGTACTAAATACAGAAGAAAATGATTATTACTATTATCCACAATTATCAGCTTTAGCTAATAATAATATATTATTAAAAGAAGTAAATGTTTATAAAACAATTGGTGAATTATCAATGGATGGTGTTATTTTAAAGGCAGAAGATGGTGAAGTTATTAAACCAGTTGAGCCTTCAAAACAAATCATCATTACTCTTCATTTAAATGATGGTTATATAGATGGTAAAGAAATTAATAAGGAATTTACAGAAGGCGGTCATACTTATACATATAACGATAATGGTACTTTAACACTAACAATTAAATTTAGCGCAACTACTGGTTCAATTGTTTTAATTGATAGTAAACTTGTTAAATATGTAGGCTTTAATTTTGGTGGTTGGTATAAAGATAATGAAACTTTTGAAGAAGAGTTTAGCGGCTTTTTGCCATCAAGCAACATTGACTTATATGCTAAGTGGGAAGCAATTAACTATAATATAACTTATAGTGGGTTTGGTTCTTATTCTGATGGTGATGTAAAATTTGATGGTGATTATGTCTCAAGTTTCACAATTAAAAATGATACTATCACTCTACCTAAAAATGTTATAAGTGGTAATGGCGCATTTACGTTTAAAAGATGGATTTATAGTTCTGGTGGCGAACAGTTTGAAGCAACTAAATTTAGTATTAATAAAGATGATAATACTATAACCATTTATGTAACTAATTTAGATGGTAGTACGCATGATCCGATTGTTATTGATATTCAAAACTTGGAATTTACTTTAGAGTGTGATCCAGTAGAATACGCTATTAATTATTATGATGCAGCTGGCAATAAACTTACTGAAGAAGAATTAGATAAATATAATCCATGGTATTTATATACTATTAGAGATAATGTAACTTTACCTCTTGGTGTTGATCGTGTTGGTTATCGTTTTGTTGGTTGGTATTTAGATCAAACTTTAAAAAATGAAGCTAGTAATATAGTTCGTGGTACGATTGGTGAACAAAACTTCTACGCTAAATTTGAACCATTAAATTATACTTTAACTATTGATTTAGGTAGAATGGGTTCTTTAAGTGGTGATAGTTTAAAATTCACTTTAAATGGTACGGAGTATACACTAGTTATTGATAATACTACTTATAAAGTAGATATTCCTTATGGAACATCATTAAGTGGTTTATTTGCTGAAAGCACAGGTTTAAAATCGCCAGAAGCTATTACTGGTTATACCTTTAAATATTATTCAACATCATTAGATGGCGATGAGTTTGATCCAACAGATGTTACAATGAGTGAAAAGGGACTTGCTATATACGCTGTTTATCAAACTACTAAATATGAGATTACTATTGATTTAACTAAAACTTTAATTGATAGTAAAACTTTATCATTACCAAATACAATTAATGGTTTAAAGGATTTATATCAATATGAAGTTTCTGGTAATAAATTAATATTAAAGAATGTAGAATATCATGATAATTTAGAGGCAGCTTTAAATTTAATATTAGGAGCTATTTCAACTGAAAATAGTGGAATATTAACTAGTGAATGGAACTTTAGTAAATGGGAAGGTCCAGATGGTTTTAGTATTTATAATGTAATGGGTGAAGAAACCTATGTTACTATTTCACCTATTTATTTAAAAAATACTTATACTTGGACTATTTTAGATAAAGATTTACAAACAGTAGGTACTATTACTAATAAAGATGAAAACTTTACTACTACATTTAATATTAATGATATTTATCAAAAGTTTGAAGATTCGTTAGTTCCAGCAGGATATACATATGTAGGTTTCTATGATTTAAGCGATAAAAATCAAAATCTTATTATTGGTGATAATCTTCAAATCACATCAAATTGTAATATTGTCGTTAAATTAGAGGCTAAGAAATTAACAATTAATTTCTATGATGGTGATGAAAAATTAGGATTTACCCAAGAAGTAGCATATGAAGCTGAATATGGAACTTTAGAAACTTATTCTAAAGATGGTTATAACTTTAAAGGTTGGTCATTAGCTGAAAATGGCTCAACAATTATTCAAGAAACTGATATTGTCACTGTCAAAAATATTGAAAGTGTAGATAGTATTAATGTATATGCCGTCTTTGATTTAATAACTTATGTAATTAACTTTACTAATTTACAAGGTTATACTATTGATAGTATTGAATTTAATATTGAAGATGATGAAACTATTAATTTAAAGGATATTATCACTAACTTCCAAGCCTATAATGGGTATACTGGTTATCGTTTTAGTTACTTTACAGATGGTGAAGGTCATACTTATGATAGTAGTAATTATCAAATTGAAGTAGATAGTAATTTAAGAAATATAACTTTAGAAGCTTATTTTAAAGCAGTTAAAGTCTTAGTTATCTTTAATGCTGGTGATGGTAAAGATAGTAAATTTAATGTAAATCAAGATGATTTAAATGATGGTAAATTTTTAAATACTATAGATGGTTTACAAGAAGTAGTAAATGCTGATTCATTCAATACTTATTATGAGACTATTGAAGGAGTATCATCAGGAACAACTAAGTATTTCATCACTTATGTAGACTTCGGTCAACGTCCTGTTTCTCCACAATATCCAACTAAAGAAGGTTATATCTTTAATAAGTGGAATCCAGATATTGTCACCATTACTGAAGAAGCTGAACGTGAATATAAAGCAGCTTATAACGCTAATACTTATACTATTTACTTTATCACTAATAATGGGGAAACAATTAATCCACTAACAGACATTCAACATGATCAAACAGTTTCTGAAACGCAAGTTAACTTCAACAAAATTAAAACAGGTTATCATTTTGTTGGTTGGTTTATTAGTGGTACCGATGAAGAATTTAAATTTGGTGATACTAAAGTTACTTCTGATTTAACATTAGAAGCTAAATGGACAGAGAATTCTTACAAATTAAGTATAACTATGGATTATGATATTAGTGATGCCAAAAAGGCGATTGTTAAAGCGCTAAAAGGCCTGGCTTCCTTTGATGGTAATACTTTAATAGTAACGGTTAAATATGGAACTGATTTAAGTAGTTTAAATAATATTTTTGATGAAAATGGTTATCAAGTAAATGAGAATACATACTATTTTGAATCATATTCAAATGGTATTTTTACAACAATGCCAGCAAATGATTTAGATGTAACTGTTTCATTTACAAAAATTATCCCTAGAAAAGTAACTATTCATTATATGGGTGTTAAAGGTGAAAATGGTGAAAATATAAGTCTTATTCGAACTAATAAAGTTTCTTATCAATATAACGGCGTTTCATATGAATTAGCTTATAGAACTTATGAAATTGAAATTACTGGTTATAAATTTACTGGTTGGTTTAGTGATGCTAGTTTAACTAATCAAGTAAGTAGTTTTACTTGGAGTGATGATAAAGATTTACCAACATATTTATATCTTAAATATGAAGCAATAAAATTAGAAATTACTTTAACTTATATTAATGACTCTTATGAAAAAGAAAATACAACTTTACCAGTATATTATGGTGATACTTTAGGTGAAGTTATAACTAAAGAATATAGGCATAGTCATCCTGGTTATAGTTTACTTGGTTTTAGTGAAGTAACTAATAAGCAAATATTAGCTGATAGTTATCCATTTACCTATGATATGACTTTAATTTATCGAGAAGAAGCTGTAACTTATGGTATTAAGTTTAGTTATCAAAAGCCAAATGGAACTAGTGGAGTTTCTGAAATCTTTAATATTCCTTATGGTGAAGCGATTATTTATAGTGAAGATTATAATGAGTTATATTATGATTTAGCTTGGTATTTAAAAAATACAGAAGGTAGTGAAATATTATTTAATGAGGCAACTATGCCAAACTTAGGTGATTCTAAATATGCTGAGTATATTCATAAAGACAATAATGTTGAATATATTGTTGTTTATGCGAAATATACACCTACTCTATATACAGTTAATTTTGATACTGATGGTGGGGATGACTTATCTTCTCTAACTATAGATGTGTCTAAAGGCCCTTATGATTTAAAAGTTCCTACAAAAGAACATTATGAATTTAAGAGTTATACTTATGGTAATACTACATTTGATAAAAATAATTTATTAAATGTTACATTTGAAAAATTAATTAGTTTATTTAAAGAAAATGAAAAAGAAATTACTTTAAAAGCTAATTATGATTTAAAAGAATATACTTTAAAATTAGATGATAATAATAGATTAACATTTGATTATGAAGATACTTCTGTAACAATTACTTGGGATGATCCTACAAAAGAAGGTGCTACTTTCTTAGGTTATGCTTTAACAAAAGATCAGAAAACGGCTGAATTCTTAAAGACTATTCCAGTATCTGAATTATTAAAATATTTAGATGACGGCGTTGTTACTATCTACCCTGTATTTAGTGACTTAAATAAGTATCAAGTAATGTTTATTTATGAAACTATAGATGGTATTAAAACAAATTCTTATACTGTTGAACATGGCAGTACACTTGGTGATTTAAATGATCTTGGTAAACCTGATCGTTTAGGTTATGAATTTGTTGGTTGGAATGAAGATGAAAACGCAAAAACAGGTAAACTAACAGAAGCAATCAAACAAGAAACAATTACTAAAAATACTACTTATTACGCTATCTTTAGGGAAAAAACCTATACTATTAAATTTGACTTAAATGGTGGTAATGGTACAGCTTCTAATCAATCTAAAAAATATACAGAAACTATTACTTTACCTACTGATATTGAAAAACCTAATTATACATTTGTAGGCTTTACATATAATAATAATTTATATAAAGATTCTGTAAAAGTAGCTGATTTAGTAACAAATGATGATATAGTAATCACTTTAGAAGCTTCTTATGAAGAAGAAGTTTATACAATTACCTTTGATTCTAAAGGTGGTAGTGCAGTTACTAGTATAAATGTTAAATTTAATGATAAAGCACCTGTGCCAACAAAACCAACAAGAACAGGTTATACTTTCTTAGGTTGGTGGTATATTATTAGTGGGACTGAAGATGAACAAGAATTTAAATTTGGAGAAACACCAGTTACTTCAAATTTAACTTTAGAAGCTAAATGGGAAGCTAATAAAGTAAATGTTACCTTTGATTATAATTATGAAAGTGCTCAAACTGCAACAGTAGAACAAACATATCATGATTATTATAAGTTCCCAACAGAACCAACAAGAACAGGCTATATCTTCTTAGGTTGGTTTGAAGATAAAGAAAATGGCGAAGAAGTATTAGCTAACACTTATGTAACTAATGAACAAGTACATACTTTATATGCTCACTGGGAAAAAGATACATATAAGGTAATATTTGATTCTAATGGTGGTACAGAAGTAGAACAAAAAGAATTAGCTTATGGTGAAGTTATTCCAGCACCTAATGAGCCAAAAAGAACGGGTTATACCTTCTCAGGTTGGTTTACAGAAGCGACTGATGGCACTCAAATTACATTCGATAATGATTTAACTGTTGGTAGTGACGATGTTACTTATTATGCTCACTGGAATGCTATTACTTATAAAGTTAAGTATGAAGGTTTAAATAAAGAATTAGAAGATGCAACTTATGATGAGCTTTACACTATTACAAATGATAAAGTTGAAGAACCTGGTTATGAATTTATTGGTTGGTCAACAAAAGAAAATTCTAATATAGTGGAATATAATAGTGGTCAAGAAATAGTATTTAACTTAACAAGTAATAACAATGAACCTATAACCTTACATCCAGTATATAGATCTGTTAATTATACAATTGTCTTTAATTCAAATGGTGGATCTGGTCATATGGATAATATGAATAATATTACCTATGAAACAGAATCATTAACATTAACAACTAATCAATTTACTAAATATGGTTATAACTTTATTGGTTGGTCTTTAAGTAGTAATGGTAATAAAGAATACGACAATAGTTCAATATTAAATAATAGTGAAATTAAAACTTTATTAAGTAAAGCTACTAATAATAAAGTTACTTTATATGCTATCTATGAAGCAGTTACTTATAGTATTACATTTAATGGTAATGCAACAAATGTAAGTGGTAGTATGAGTAATTTACCTGCAACTTATGATAGTAATAATGTAAGTTTAACAGAAAATGCCTTTGTAAGAAATGGCTATTCATTCTTAGGCTGGGCAGTTAAAGTAAATGGTAGTGACCGTTTCTTATATGAAGATAAATCTTTAATCACTAATGATTTATATCAATATGTAAGTGAAGGTACGGTAACTTTATATGCTTTGTGGCAATTAAATACTTATACTATAAATTATTATGATGGTAATACTTTAGTATTTAAAGATACCTATACTGTAGAAGATGATGATAAGTCTTTATATCAAGGTTATTCTAAATATGGTTATGAATTTAATGGCTGGTCACTTGATAGAGTAGATGGTGAAAAATTAGAAAATTTAGCTGGCAAATATGAAGATTTAAATTTATATGCATTATTACCACCAAAAGTAATAGAAATCACCTTAAATAATGGTGGTACTACAACTACTATAAACGCAACTTATGATGGTAAATATGATAAACTAAAAGAACAAACTAAAGCTGGTTATGATTTCTTAGGTTGGTATACAGGTGATGATATTAAGATTACATCAGAAACAGATGTAAAAGATTTAAATATAACTACATTATATGCAAGATATGAAGCTAAATCATATGAAATAACTTATAAAAACGAAGATAATGAACAAGTAGTAATAGTTAAATATGATAGTAATTCAAAATTTGCAGGAGCTATCTTTGAAAGAAAAGGTTATAATTTAGTTGGATGGAAAGTTGAACAAAAAGTTCAAACTAGAACTAATGAAGATTATCAAATTGATACAATAATCGACAATGATTTCTTACTGACTTTAACTAACCAAAAAGTAACTTTAGTTCCTGTATGGGAAGCTATAACATATAATATCACTTATGTTGGTGTAGATGACGATACAAATCCTAATGCTAATAAAAAAACATTTACTGTTACGTCTACAGTTACATTTGAAGATGCCACTAAAGAAGGATATACATTTAATGGTTGGTACCTAAATGGTAACAAGATTACAAATACAAATAATATCTATCAAGATATTACTGTAGAAGCTCGTTTTAAAGCTATCAACTATGTAGTAACCTTTACCGATGGTATTAATACTTATACACAAACATTTACTTATGATAATATGGATGATACCTTAACTAACTATCCATTTAGTAAATTTGGTTATAACCATGTTGGCTTTAAATATAATGGTAATGATATTGCCTTTGGTGAATCATTTGAAAATATTTTAAAATTAAAATATTTTGTTGATAATAAATTAACTTTAAATCCTAAATTTGAAGCTATTAAATATACATTTACATATGATAATAGTGATCAATTTAAAGATGTTACTATTGATGGTAGTATTGATTTAAGTAAAATTACAGTAGAATCAGAAACTGGCTATGATAGATATCAATTCATTATTAATGGTAAGCCTTATAATTCAAGTAAAATAGTTAATGTAAAAGATATTGTTATAAATGATAGTGATACAACATATGAAATTATATTAGAAGATATTCAAAATGAATACACTATTAAATTTGATCAATCTGATATAACCTTAAACTTTAAATATGAAGGTGTTATTACTGGTTTACCACAGGCATATGTAAAAGAAGGTCAAGAATTTGTTGGTTGGTATTATAATGATACCTTAGTTTTAAATGGTACTAAGATTAGTGATTTAGTAGCTAATCTAGCTTCTAATAATAGTGGTGAATATGAATTAAGATTTACTGCTAAATATGACAATAAGATGATTGATGGTAACAAAATTAATATTAATGGTATTGGTAATATTAAAGCTTTAGATGATTTAAAGAACACTTTAAGAAATAAATTAGATGTACATGTTGATGATGATTTTAGTTATAAGATTGAAATTAATGATAATAACGATGGTCTAAAAATTACTTATAGTGCTAGATATAATAGTGATATTAGTTTCTTAAATAATATTTTCCCATCATTCATTCAATATGAAGAAAATGGTGTAATTCATACTTTAAATTTAACTGATACAGGTTTAAATTTAAGTAAGCAAGTAGAAACCAAAACAAGCAATACTCTTACTTATACAGAAACCAATATCAGCGTTACTATCAATTATGATGGTAAACAAGATATAATTTATCCGACTTTAGATCAAAATGAAAAGTATCAATTAGATGAAGCTATTTTAAAAGAAAAATATAATAAAGTTGGTTATACAATAGATTTCTATACTAATGTAAACTATACTGAAGATAGTAAATATACTTTTGGTGAAGAATCAGGAAGCATAACTCTTTATATTAATTATAAAGCTAACACGTATACTGTAACTATTAATTTAGATGGTGGTGCAAGTGAAGGCTTCATAGGATCTACTATTTCAGTAACTTATGATTCTCCATATAATAATTTACCAAATGATCCAACTAAAGAAGGTCATACATTTGTTGGTTGGTATTTAAATAATACTTTAATTACTGAAGATAGTATTGTAAAAGTAACAGATGATGAGCAAACTATTGTAGCTAAATATAATAAGAATAGTTATATTGTGACTTTTAATACTAATGGTGGTTCTTATGTAGAAGGTTTAGAAGTTACTTATGGTGAAAAGATTACTAAACCAGATGATCCTACTAAATTAGGTTATAGTTTTGCTGGCTGGTATCTAAATGATGAAGAATTTAAATTTGATAATAAAGTAATGCCAGCTCATGACATTACTTTAAAAGCTGAGTGGACCGAAAATACTATTAATATTGAATTTTATGATGAAAAAGGTAAAAAGCTTGAAAACCTTGGTAAAGAATATACATACAAATATGGTGAAAAACTGGGTGATTTATATGATTATCAAGTAGAAGTAGAATCTCATCAAGAATTTATAGGTTGGCACTATAAAGTTAATGAACAAAAGGTATATGTTGATAAAAATACTATTTGTACATTTATAACAGAAGGCGTATTAAAGTTATATGCAGAAGTTGGTACTAAGACTTATTACCTTAACTTTGAATTTAATGGTGGTAATGGTACTTATGATAAGCTAGTTTCATTTACAGGTAGTAGTTATACACTACCTTTAG
Organism: uncultured bacterium; assembly: GCA_949291115.1. Classification (GTDB taxonomy): domain Bacteria; phylum Bacillota_I; class Bacilli_A; order Acholeplasmatales; family Anaeroplasmataceae; genus CALUXS01. The sequence goes on along the minus strand of CASETY010000009.1, from coordinate 36,063 downwards.
TAGATGATACTAACTTAACAAGAACTGGTTATCAATTTAAGGGCTGGAAAACTTCTTTAAATGGTGATGTAGTTTATAAAAATGGAGATACTATAACAAGTGATGCATTAACGAATAATAGCCTTACTTTATATGCTAAATGGGAAGCTACAACTTATGAAGTAACACTTCATTATGAAGAAAATACTGAAAAAATTACCTTTACTTATGATGCTTTAAATCAAATTAAGGCTTTTAGTGATTTAGGTTGGAATAAAGAAGGTTATACATTTGGTGGTTGGGCTTTAGCTCAAGATTCAGATGAGGTAGCTTATCAAGATAAAGCTAATACTTTGAATGACTTATTTACTCAAAATAAAGATTTATATGCAATCTTTACACCTGCTACTTATACTATAACTTTAGATTTAAATGGTGGTTCAAGTAGTACTTTAAGTGTTCAAATTCAAACTGGTGATAATATATTAGAAAAACTTGCTAATATTACACCAACTAAGACTGGTTATACATTTGATTACTGGATGTATAACGGTGAAAAAATTAGTGTAGATAAAACATTTGATTATGATAATGACATTACCTTAAAAGCTAATTTTAAAGCTAACAATTATACTGTAACTATTAATTTAGATGGTGGTGCAAGTGAAGACTTCACAGGAACTACTATTTCGGTAACTTATGATTCTCCATATAATAATTTACCAAACAATCCTACTAAAGAAGGTCATACATTTGTTGGTTGGTATTTAAATAATACTTTAATTACTAAAGATAGTATTGTAAAAGTAACAGATGATGAGCAAACTATTGTAGCTAAATATAATAAGAATAGTTATAATGTCACATTTAATACTAATGGTGGTTCTTATGTAGAAGGTTTAGAAGTTACTTATGGTGAAAAGATTACTAAACCAGATGATCCTACTAATAAATTAGGTTATAATTTTGATGGTTGGTATAAAGATCAAAATTTAGAAAAAGAATTTAATTTTGAAACGCCAATGGATAGTGATTCTTTAACTTTATATGCTAAATGGAAAGCAGTACCATATACTATTACTTATAATGGTTTAGTTGGTGCGACTTATAATGATTCTAATAAGACTACTTATACAGTAGAAAGTGATGTAACATTTGGTACACCTACAAAGAATGGTTATAGATTTGTTAACTGGACTTTAAAAGAAGATGGAAGCAGTATAACTTCAACTAAAGGTTATACTGGTAACTTAACAGTAATAGCTAATTTTGAAGCTATAACTTACCACATAACTTATGATTTAAATGGTGGTACTTATGAAGGTGCTAACAACTTAACTTATACAGTAGAAGCTGAAGTACCATTTGGTACACCTACAAAACCTGGTTATAGATTTGTTAACTGGACATTAGAAGATGGTAAAGTTATAACATCTACTAAAGGTCATACTGCTGATTTAACAGTTAAAGCTAATTTTGAAGTTAATACATATCATATTAGTGTTAAAGATCATAATGAAATTAATCCAATTGAAGTCACTTATGGTGAGGCTATTAATGGCTTAGATGAATTAATAGTTAATAAAGTAGGCCATAATTTCACAGGCTTTACTTATAATAACTTAGTTATAACTAATGGTATGGTTTATAATTATGCTTCTGATATTGAAGTAGAAGCTCAATTTAGTGAAATTCATTATACAATCCAATTTAACGCTAATGGTGGCTTTGGTAGCGTATCTTCAAAGAACTTAAGCTATAATGATGAATATGTATTACCAACAACAGGTTATACTAAGACTGGTTATAAATTTATTGGCTGGTCTAAAACTAATGATGGTGAAGTTATTAAAAATCAAGTAAGCATGCTTTCAAGTGTAGATAATAGTGTTGTTACTTTATATGCTATTTATGAAGCTATAGAATATGAAATTAGTTTTGAAAATAGTAGTGAAATAATTAAGATTCATTATGGTGATGTTATTTCTAACTTACCAACATTAAAAGATAATCCAAGTGAACGTTTCTTAGGTTGGTCTTATAATGGTGTAGAAATTAAAGATGGTATGTTATATGGCTATGATAGTGATATTAAATTAACTGCTAATTTTGAAGAAAAAGTATATTATATTTATTTAGATGCCTTAGGTGGTAGTTTAGAAAATAGTGTAATAGAAATGTGTTATGGTGATTTAATTGATCTAAGTAAATATATTCCGGAAGCTCCAGCAGGTTATAATTTTATTGGTTGGGACTTAAATGAAACAACGATGCCAGATTATAATTTAAATGTTAAAGCTAAATATGAAGGTATTAAATATAATATTTACTTTAACGCTAATGGCGCTAATGGTAATATGACATTCCAACAAGCTACTTATGGTGAATCAACTAAATTAAAAGCTAATCAATTTGCTAAAGATGGTTATGTATTTATTGGTTGGTCATTAAGTTCAAATGGTGAAATCTTATATAGAGATGAATCATATGTAAATGTTAAAGTTGGTGGTTTAACATTATACGCTATCTTTGAAGAAGCTACTTATAAGATTAATTATAATTTAGCTGGTGGTAAAGTAACTAATAATCCAACAACTTATACAATAAGTAGTGATTATGTATTTAATAAACCTACTAAAGAAGGTTATAAATTTGTTGGCTTCTATACTGAAGATGGTAAATTAGTTGAATCAACTTTAGGTTTAAGTGGTAACTTATACTTAACAGCCAAATATGAAGCTATTACTTATAATATTACTTACACAAGTGATTTATCTATTGATATAAACTTATTGCCAAAAGTTTATAGTAAAGATAATGTAGTAAACTTTGATTCATTAACTAAATTAGGTTATGAATTTGTGGGTTGGTACTTAAATGGTAAACTTGTTACTTCAACTTTAAATATGACTGGTGATATTAAATTAGAAGCTAGATTTAAAATTATTGAATATAAGATTACTTATGTTTTAAACGGCGCTAATAATCATCAAGATAACCCATTAAAATATACAATTAAAGATGAATTAACCTTTAAAGCCCCTACTAAAGCAGGCTATACATTTAATGGTTGGTATATTAATGGAACAGATACTAAAGTTGAAAGTATTATTGGTAAAACTGGTGATTTAGTTTTAGAAGCTCACTTTACACCTGAAAAAGTAACGGTAACTTTTGTTGATGGTAATAAAGAAATAGAAAAAGTAGAAATTGACTATAATTCTACAATTTCCCAAATTACCGATCCTACAAAAGAAGGTTATGTATTTAATTCATGGTATTTAGATGGTAATAAATATGACTTTAGCAAGCCAGTTACTAAAGATATTACCTTAGAAGCTTTCTATAATAAGATAGCTTTAAGCACAACAATTGATAATAAAGTTATCACAGTATCTTCAACGAGTGGTAAAGGTCTTGATCCTAACTATAGTTTAAGTGTTACTAAGATTGTTCAAGAATTACCTTTAAGTAACGCAATTGATTTATTATATCCACTTGGTGATTTAGTAACTTTATATGATATTAAGTTGCTAGATAAAAATGGTAATATTGTTGATTTAGGTGAAGATGTAAAAGTTACAATTACTGATGCATCTTTAAAAGAAGATGTAACATATGCCATCGTTCATGTAACTGATGACTATTTAGATTATTCATCATTTGGTGAATATAAGGTTGCTAATAATACAATTAGTTTCGTAACTCCACATTTTAGTATGTTTGGTGTGGTTGAAGTCTTTGAACCAATCAATTTAACATGGTTATGGGTATTAATAGTGCTTGCCGTAACTGCTGGTTTCGCCTTTGCGATAGTAGTTATTGTAAAGAACCGTAAATATCAAATTAAGTTTGTAACTAATGGTGGTTCTTTAATCGCTCCAATGCGTTTAAAAGAAGATGCCTTAGTAGAATTACCAAATGCGATAAATCCTGGTTATAGATTTAAAGGTTGGTATTTAGACGAAAAACTAATGAAAGAAGCTCATTTTGGTAGTATGCCAAAAGAAAACCTAACTCTATTCGCTAAATGGGAAAGAGATATGGACGCTCCTAAATCTAAACAATAATGGTAAAAAGGGTGATGCTAGTTGATGAACTAGCTTCACCTTTTTAAATTGTTAAATAGACACAAAACTCCTAAAAGGTGTAATAGAGGTTAAAAGAAAAAAAGGTCGTACTAAATCTTTAGATAAAGCTTTATTAGAAAATATAAATATTAAATATGGTATAAAATTAGTTGATGGTAATATTGGTTTTGAAAACAATAAACTAACTTTCCCACATTTTCTTGCTTTCTTATTATAGAGATTTATTAATGAAACTAATTATATAAATTAAGGTGAGGCTTTCTCACCTTTATTTTTAATAATTTTAATATTTTTGTTAATAAAATTAATTATTTTTAATTTAATTATTGACTTTATTAAAAATATATGTAAAATAATTAATGTAGAAAGGCTTAACGGTGATAAAATGAAAAAAGAAGTAATGACTAAATGTCCTATATGTGGTGGTAAGTTAGTAGTTAAAGCTTTAGAATGCCCTAGCTGCAACATTGAAATTAATGGTGATTTTGCATTTGGCAAGTTGACTAGTTTAAGTAATGAACAAGCTAATTTCGCTTTAATTTTTATTAAAAATGCTGGTAATATTAAAGCTATTGAAAAAGAACTTAATATTTCTTATCCAACTGTTAAAAAGAATTTAGAAGATTTAATTAGTGCTTTAGGATTCCAAAAAGTAGAGTTAGAAAAGAATAGTTATAATACTAAAAAAGATGTTTTAGACGCTTTAAAGAATGAAGAAATTAGTTATGATGAAGCAGTTAAATTAATAAAAGAAATCGAGGGATAGTTATGTTATTAGAAGTTTATATTAAAGAATTAGAAGAAAGTTTAGCTACTAATCCTCAAAAAGAAGAAATAATTAAGGACATTAAAGCTAAAATAGCTTTATATCAAGAAGCTAATTTAACTGAAGAAGAAATTCTTAAAAGATTACCTAAGATAGATGAACTTGTTTATAAAAATGAAGATATTAATGGCGATTTTGATCTTGAAATAAGTGTTACAAGTTGTAATGATATTTATATTGAAAAGAAAATGGTTTCTGGAGTAATAATTAGTAATTATGATGATATAAAAGATAGAATAGATGTCAGTCAAAGTAAAGATAAGCTCATAATTAAAGAAAAGAAGAAAAGTTTTCTTTTTAGACCTAAAGAAAAATATGATTTATATATTGCAGTAGGCCAAGATTTAAACATTTTAAATGTTAAAGGTATTTCTTCTGATTTAGATATAACGAGAATTAGTGTTTTGAAGGCTAAAATCAATTTAATAAGTGGCGATTTAGATATTAATGATTCTAGATTTAAAAAAGTTGAGTTAGCTAATGTTTCTGGTGATATTGATATTAAGGATGTTAGTATTGATAATGGTAATATTTCTACAGTTAGTGGTGATGTTACAATTGATAATTTAAATGTAGTAAATATGATAAATGTTAATACTATATCTGGAGATTTAGAGGTTAAAAACATTGATCAAAATAAATTCAATTTTCACACTATAAGTGGTGATTTTTTAAATAAATAAATATAATAAGAAGCGTTGGTTAATTTATATTTAATAAATTTGCTAACGCTTTTTACTTATTTATATAGATGTATTTTCCTTTAATTAAAGAATTTATAGATTGTTACAGGAATAATTTCCTTTATATATTTTGTGATAATATTACCAAACTGCTATTATCTTTGTGATATAATAAAATAAAAAAGAAGGGAGTTTGTAAGATGTTCGGTTTTTTAAAAAGAATGTTTTGGTTTATTAAAAAGAACTGGTATTTTTATGTTCTTATTTTAATAGTTGGTATCTTAATATCTTTATTAAATTTACTTCCAGCTAATGTAATTGCTTCCTTAACTGGTCATATTGAAGATAATGATGTAGATGTTAATTTTATTTTGCTTAATATTTTAGGATATTATTTAGTAGTTATGTTTTTAATATATATTGTTTCAACTACAAAAAGAGTATTACAAAATAGATTAAAAGTTCGTCTTTTTTATGCTTTACAAGTTAGATATATGGAAAATATCTTAGTTCAAGATGCATCTTTTTTTGAAAGATTCCAGTCAGGTGACTTATTAACAAGAGCGCTTGGTGATGTTAAGAGTGTTAATTTTAGTGGTTCGACAAGACTTTTAAATATTATGCTTGAATTTATAACTATTGTAGTAACTTTTACAGCTATGATGATTATAAGTGTTCCTTTAACTTTGCTTAGTGTTATTCCTTTACCAATCATTTTCTTTACTAATTTTTATTTAAAACGAAAGGTAAAGCGTAACTGGACTTTAGTTAGAGAAAAGTCTTCTTTAATGGGAAATGTTATTTTAGAAAGTATTACTAATGTTAGAACTATTAGAGCTTTTTCGAAAGAAGAAGAAAGTTATCAGAAGAATCTTAAATATTCAAAAGATGTTTATGAAATGGAAAAACGCAATTTAAAACTTAGTGTTTTATTCCAACCTATTTTCAATAGTGTAACAGCTGTTTCTACTATTATTGCTTATGCGATTGGTTCTTATTATATTATTCATAATAATTTAGATATTAATATGTTTGTTAAGTTTACAGTTTATTTAGGTATGTTAGCTTCTCCACTGACGAATATTGGTAACTTATTAAATAATTTCTATCAAAGTTTAATTTCAGCAGAACGTTTAAATGAAGTGTATGATTCAAAAAGTAGTGTTGTAGATGAAGAAGAATCAAGACCTTTAAATCATATTAAAACTATTGAATTTAAAGACTTTAGCTTTAAATATCAAGGTGATAACTTTAATGCTTTAAATGATATCGATTTAACAATTAAAGAAGGTCAAACACTTGGTATTGTTGGGAAAACTGGTTCTGGTAAGTCAACACTAGTAAGACAGTTAGTAAGACAACTACCAATTATCACAGGCACTTTATTTATTAATGGTGAAAAGATTGAAGACTTTAAACAAGAAACAATTAGAGAAAGAGTTTCTTATGTTCCCCAAGAACACATCTTATTTTCAAGAAGTGTTTATGATAATGTTAAACTTGGTTCAACAACTGACGCTAATGAAGAAGAAGTCTTAAATGCCGTGGCCTTAGCTGATTTTTCAAAAGATATCGCTGCTTTGCCAGAAGGATTAAAGACGATTGTTGGTGAATACGGGGTTACTTTATCAGGTGGTCAAAAACAACGTTTAGCTATTGCTAGAGCTTTCTTAAAAAATTCGGATATTTTGATTTTAGATGATTCTTTATCAGCGGTTGATGGAACGACAGAAGCTAATATTATTAATAGTTTGAAGCATTTTAGAAGTGGTAAAACTAACATAATTGTAGCACATCGCTTGTCAGCTGTAATGGGGGCCGATTTAATTATTGTTTTAGATCATGGTGAAATCGTAGAACGTGGTACCCATGAAGAATTAATGGCTAAAAAAGGTTGGTACTACCATCAATTTATAAGTCAACAAATGGATGATAAGGAGGACTTAACAAATGAGCAAGAATAAGTTTGTTTATGGTAAAACAGCTCTTTTAAAAAGAACACTTCCTTATGTTAAAAAAGAATATAAAACTTTTTTAGGGGCTTTATCTTTAGCTATTTTAGTAGCTATATTAACAGTTGTAACTCCTTTAATTACAAAATCTATTTTAGATGATTATTTAATGAATGAATTATTAACTAATGATGAAAAAGTTAAAGCGATAATTTGGTTATTATGTTTATATGGACTTTTAACTTTGATTATGGTTTTCGCTCGTTACTTCATGCAATATTTTCAATCATTAACAGGTATGAATATTGAATTAAGGTTAAGAAATGATGCGATAAGAAAAATAGATTATTTACCAGTAGATTATTATTCCTTAGAACCAGATGGCAAAATTGTAGCGAAGATTACTAGTGATACTAATGGGGTAAGAGTCTTTTATGAAACATCTTTCCAAATTTTTCAAGCCTTAATTAATATTATTATTGTTTATGTAGGTATTATTTGTTTAATGCCGATGATTGGTTTAATCTTACTAGCTTTAGTTCCTATTTTATTAGTTTGGATTACTATTTATCGTAAAAGAGTTCATGGGTATTATCAAGATTTAAGAGAAACAGGCTCTTTAATTACGGGTAAATTAAATGAGCTTATTACAGGCGCTTTAATTATTCAAGATTTTAACCAAGAAGATAGTATGCTTGGTGACTATAAAAAATTAGTAAATCGTTATAATTATAATGATAAAAAAGCTAATACCGTTGCGGCTTACTTTGGTTGGGAATTATTACTTTTAATTAAAAGATTAGCCGAAGTAGCTATCTTAACTTATTTTGGTTTTGTCTTTATTGGTAAGGGAGGAACAGTGGTAACTGTTGGTTTAATTACCACTTTTACTGATTATCTAACAAGAATGATTAACCCTGTTAACACTATTTTTAATAGTTTAAATGAATTAGAAGATTCGATGGTTGGCGCTAATCGTGTTTATTTATTTATGGATGAAGCTAATGACACAAGAACTTTACCGACTGAAGGTAAACTAGCTCCTAAAAAGATTAATGGTGATGTTGAATTTAAAAACATTTGGTTTTCTTATGTAAAAGGTAAACCAGTATTAAAAGGTATTAATTTAAAAGTAGAAGCTGGCAAAACAATTGGTATTGTTGGTCATACTGGGTCTGGGAAGTCATCATTAATGAATTTGCTATTAGCCTATAATGATTATGATAGTGGTAATTTATTAATTGATGGTGTTGATATTAAAACCTACAATAAAACAAGTTATCGTAAAAATATAGGTATTGTTTTACAGACACCGGCTTTATTTCAAGGAACCATTAAATCTAATATTACTATGGAAAGAGATATTTATAAAGATGAAGAAGTTCTAAAAGTTTTAAAAGAAGTAGGTGCAGATGAACTTTTAGAAAAAAGTAAAGATGGTATTTATTCACCAATTTCTTTTAGAGGAGAAAATTTATCCCTTGGTGAAAAACAACTTATCTCTTTTGCGAGAATATTACTTAGAAATCCTAAGATTTTAGTTTTAGATGAAGCGACCGCTAACATTGATACAGAAACAGAACTTAAGATTAAAAAAGCGATGGATGTTGTATCAACAGGTAGAACAACCTTTATAATTGCCCATAGGTTATCAACAATTAAAGATGCCGATGAAATTGTTGTATTAAATGATGGCGTAATCGTTGGTCAAGGCAGTCATCAATATTTATATGAAAACTGTCAAGTGTATCAAGAAATGTATGATTCACAGTTTAAAAATTATCAAGAATAAGGTAATAAAATGAAAATTTTATGTATAGGTGAAGCTATTGTTGACAATCAAGTTTTAGATGATAAGCTAATACCACATGTAGGTGGCGCACCTTTAAATGTAAGTGTGGCCTTAAAATTAATGAACGTTGATGTTAATTTTGTGACAATGCTTGGTAATGATTACTTCAAAGACTTTATTTTAAAAGAATTAAATAGCTTAAAATTAGATACTAAATATATTTTTACTACTAATAAAGGTAACACCAGCTTAGCCTTTGTTTTTAATGATGAAACTGGTAATAGGCGGTTTTCTTTTTATAGAACTAATCCTAGTGATAAATATTTAACTAAAAACTACATTAAAGAAGAAATGTTAGAGGATATTAAAATCATTCATTTTGGTAGTTTAGCTTTATTAAATAAAGAAACATTAAAAAGTCATTTAAAATTATTAAAATTAGGTATTAAGAAAAACATCTTAATTAGTTTTGATCCTAATTTAAGATTTAATTTAGTTAATGATTTAAATAAATATCAAAAATTAATAATTAAATTATTAAAATATCCAAACATTTTAAAAATAAGTGATGATGAACTAGAATTTATTACGAAAAAGAATAACGAAAAAGAAGCTATTGAATATTTAAAAAGTTTTAAAAATATTAAAATAATTATGCTTACTAAAGGCAAAAAAGGAGCTAGTATTTATTATAAAAATGAAATAATAAACGCTAGCACAAATAGTGATATAAAAGCGATAGATACAACAGGAGCTGGTGATTTGTTTACCGCTATTATGCTTAAAAATTTAATTAACGAAGATATAAAAAACGTTTCAATAAAGCGATTAAATGAATATCTAAAAGAAGCAGTAACCTTAAGTAGCAAATCAACACTTTATAATGGCGCCATTGCATCTTATAAAAAAGTAGTTTGAAAGTATATCAATTTATGCTATAATTTGAATAGATTTGAAAAGGAGAATATTTAACATGAAAAAAACAGGTGTTATTGTTTGCAGTAACGCAGCCTTAGATTACATTCCTCATGATAGCTATATTCCTGTCTTTAGAAGTGTAGTTATCTTTGGTGACAATGAAAAGTACGATGACTTTACGGAAATTAAAGCGGAAGATTTTTATAACCGTTTGGCTACCGATAAAACAGCTTTTCCTCATACTGCCTTTGTTTCCCCTGGTAAAATGGAGGCTATTTTCGATGAAATGAAAGCTAAGGGCTATGAAAGAGTATTAGTTATTTTAATCGCAGCGGAACTAAGTAGTTTATATAATACAGTTACTTTAGTAGCTCAAGATTATGAAGGCTTAGAAATCATCCCTTATAATTCAAAGACAATTGCTTATCCAGAAGCTTTGATGGCTATGACAGCCGCTAAAATGTTTGATGATGGCAAAGACTTAGATGAAGTTTTAAAACATCTTGATTTCATTCGTGATCATAATCATTTATTCTTCTGTGTTGAAACTCTTGAATATTTAATTAAAAATGGTCGTTTATCTAAATTAGCAGGTGGTTTCGCTAATTTAATTAAATTAAAACCAATTTTAGATTTAAATAAAGAAGGCAAAGTTGAAACAGTTACAACTATTAGAGGTTCTAAACATGCTAGAGAAAAAATGGTTGAGCTGGTGTTAAATGAAATAAAAGATAAAGATGTTGAATTATGTATAATTCACGCTAATGCTAAAGAAGAAGTTATTAATGAAATTAAAGAAGCTGTAAAAGAAAAATATGAAGTAGCTGACATCAACGTTTATCCACTAACACCTGTCGTTGGTGCCCATGCTGGTCCTGGAACAGTTTGTTTAGGTTATATTGAAAAATATCATGAATAAAGGCTTAAGGAGAAATTTATTTTCTCCTTATTTTTTTAAATATCATTTTAATATTAATTGTGGTAAAATAATAGAAAAGTGGTGATATTTATATGGAATTAAAAGTTCATACAGAAAGAGTTTTAATTAAAAATGATTTAAGTGAATTAAAGGACTTTATCAATAGCTTTAAACCGCATAAATTATTTTTTATTATCGATAACAATGTCTATAAATATTATGGTGAAAAACTTATAAAAATGTTTAAAGAGAGCTATTTTTTACATGTTGATATAAGTGAAGATAAGAAAAATATGTCCACGGTTTTATCTTTAGCTGAAGAACTTATTAATATGGGTATTAATAGAGGTGACACCTTAGTTTTAGTTGGTGGTGGAGTTTTATTGGATTTGGGTTCTTTTTTAGCTTCTATGCTTTATCGTGGTATTAAGCATATTTTAATACCAACTACTCTTTTATCAATGGTTGATGCGTCTGTTGGTGGGAAGACCGGAGTTGATTTTTTAGGTCATAAAAATATATTAGGTGCATTTAAAGAACCTCTTGGTGTTTATATTAGTCCTTATTTTTTAAAGACTTTAGCTTTAGATGAGCTTAAAAGTGGAATTGGGGAAGTTATTAAATATTATTATTTAAGTGAAAGTTTTAGTTTAGATTATTTATTAAATAAAGATTATCTTAATTTAATAAAAGAAAGTATTTGTACTAAAGCTGATTATGTAGAAGCTGATTTATATGATAAGGGTTTAAGAATGTATTTAAATTTAGGTCATACTTTTGGTCACGCTATCGAATTAAAATATAATCTTAAACATGGGATAGCTGTTTTAAATGGCATAAAATTAATTATGGAATTAGAAATTAATCTTGGTTTAATTTCTGAGGCTGTTTTAACAGATTATCTTAATTTAGTTAATAGTTTTGATATTTCTTTATTAGATTTAGATTATCATTTGTTTTTAGAGGATATTTTTAAAGATAAGAAAAATATAGGTGGAACTTTAAATTTAATTTTTATAGATGGTAAAAAACCATATATTTATAAAATTAAGAAGGAGGATTTAAAATGCATAAAATAGAGATATTGAATAATTTAAAAGGTGAAGTAGTTATACCGCCTTCTAAAAGTGTGTTACACCGAGCTTTAATTTTAGCTTCTTTTAGTGAACATAATGTTGTGATTAATAATGTTAATTATTCTTTAGATATTAAAGCTACTTTAAATTGTTTAGAATCCTTAGGTATTAATTTTATTAAAAGAAAAGATTCAATTACGGTTATACCTTCTAAATTTAAAAAAATAAGTGATTTAGATGCGAATGAATCGGGTTCAACATTACGTTTTATGATCCCTTTAATGTTACTTTTAGATGAAGAAATTAGTATAACTGGTCATAATGAATTAAAGAAAAGACCTCTTGATGCGTATATTGAATTATTTAAAGAATTTAATATAAAGTATGAATATGATGGTCTATTACCACTAAAAATAAAAGGTAAGTTAGAGCCTAACACTTATCATTTAAAAGGTGATAAATCTAGTCAGTTTATTTCTGGTTTGTTAATGGTTTTGCCTTTCTTAGATGGTGATTCAAAAGTATTACTTACTACTAAATTAGAAAGTAAACAATATGTTGATATAACAATTAAAGAGGCTAGAGAATTTGGTATTTTAATAGAAGAAATAGATGGTGGTTATTTTATTAAAGGTAAGCAAAAGGTTAAGATTAATTCATATACTGTTGAAGGTGATTATAGTCAAGCGGCTTTTTTCTTGGTGGCTAATTGTCTAGGTGCAGATTTAAAGTTAAAGGGTTTAAAGCGTCCTTCTTTACAAGGTGATGAAAAAATTCTTTATTTTTTGGAACAAGCTGGTTTTTATTTAAATAGTGATTATAAAGTAATTCGTAAAGATTTAAAAAGTGTTTGTTTCTCTTTAAAAGAAAACCCAGATTTAGCGCCTATCTTAGGCTTATTATTATCAACTTTACCAAGTGAAAGCAGATTAATTGATTTAGAACGTTTAGCCTATAAAGAATCTAATCGTCTTTTAAGTACCTATGAATTATTAAAACAAATTGGCGTTGATGTTAGGATTGAAGATGCAAGCTTGGTTATTAAACATACTACTAATTATAAAGAAGGTTTCATTGACACTTTTAATGATCATAGAATAGTTATGACATCTTTTATTAGTACTCTTTTAACTAAAACTAATTATATTAATGAATATAGCCCTGTTAATAAGTCATTCCCTGATTTTGTTTCTGTATTTACTGATTTGGGTGGTTTAGTTTATTCTAGTTTAGATAGTGCTCGTTTATTAATTAATGAGGCTGATTTAGAATTAAAAGAAGCTTTTTTAAAGCGTTTTAAATGTATTAAAGAAGTTTTAAATTATAAGATTAAAAATAAATTACCAGTATATGATGAAAAAAGAGAAAAAGAAGTAATCGAAAGAAATATGACTAATTTTAATGATGAAATATTGTCTAAATATTATTTAGAATTTATTGAATTTTTATTAAAAATCAGTAAGGAATATCAAAGTGAAAATTATGAATAAATTAGGATTACTTGGTAAAAGACTTGATTATTCTTTATCAAAAGTTATTCATGAAGAAATATATAAAGAGAATAATTTAAATTTAAATTATGAATTGATTGAGAAAAATGAAGATGAATTAGTTAGTTTTTTTAAAGAATTAAAAGTTCATTATAGTGGTATAAATGTAACTATTCCTTATAAAGAAAAAGTATTGAAATATCTTGATTATTTAGATGATAAAGCTAAAGAACTTGGTAATGTTAATACTATTTGTGTAAAAAATGATAAATTATATGGTTATAACACCGATTATATTGGTTTTAAATTAGCTTTAGAGTATTATAAGATCGAAGTTTTAAATAAGAATGTATTAATACTAGGGACTGGGGGAGCTAGTAAAACAGCTTTTCATGTTTTAAAAGATATGGGTGCGAAAAACATTTTATTTGTTAGTAGAAATAAAAAAGGCACTAATGTTATTAGCTATCTAAATGTTAGAAAGCATGAATATGACCTTGTTATAAATGCGACTCCAGTTGGGACAAAAGGAGATGATTCTTCACCACTTACTAAAGAAGCTTTAGCAAATAAGGTAGTCTTTGATATGGTTTATAATCCTTTACAAACTCCTTTTTTAAAATTAGCTAATTCTTATAATAATGGTTTAATCATGTTAATATATCAAGCATATTTTGCAGATTGTTTATTTTTAGATAAAAAATTAAAACTTGATTTAGATAAGATATTAAAGAAAGTTGGTGCTATTCTTGAATAGTTTTGGGACTTTATTTAAAGTAAGTATTATAGGCTCTTCTCATGGACCAATGGTAGGAGTTTTAATTGATGGTGTTAAGCCTGGTTTAAAGATGACTAAAGATTTATTTTCAGATCAACTAGCAAGAAGAAAACCGGGAGCATATGGCACTCCTCGTAAAGAAGACGATGAACCCGTTTTTTTAAGTGGTGTTTTTAATGATTACACAACTGGGACACCTTTATTAATTAGCTTTGAAAATAATAATCAAAAGCCTAAAGATTATGAAACTTTAAAAAGTATATATAGACCAAGTCATAGTGATTATGTAGCTAATTTAAAGTATCATGGGTTTAATGATTATCGTGGTGGTGGAACTTTTAGTGGTCGTTTAACTTTAGGTTTAGTTGCGGCTGGGGTAGTCGCTGATTCTATTTATAAGTTTGATATTTCATCAGAAATTGAAAGCTTAAATGGTGTAATGGATAAAACATTATTTAAAGATATTTTAGAAAAGGCTAAAATTGAAGGAGATTCAGTTGGCGGTGTTGTTAAAATAACTGTTAAAAATATGAAAAAAGCTTTAGGTGAGCCTTATTTTGATTCTGTAGAAAGTGTCCTATCACATTTATTGTTTAGTGTTGGAGCTGTTAAAGGTGTATCTTTTGGAGCTGGTTTTAGTGGTACTAAAATGCTAGGCAGTGCTTATAATGATCTTTTTATTAATAAAGATGGTAAGACATTAACTAACCATGATGGTGGTATTCAAGGCGGTATAACTAATGGTAATGATTTAGTTATTAACGTAGCCGTTAAGCCAACCCCATCGATTAAAAAATCACAAGAAACTTTTGATTTTAAGAATGAGAAAATGACTAATTTACAAATAGAAGGTCGTCATGACCAAGCAATTATTTTAAGAAGTTTAGTCGTTTTAGAATCAGCTGTTAAAATTGGTTTAGTTGATTTATATTTAAGGAGTAAAGTGTATGAGAATTAGTATGTTTAATAAAGAAGAAGCTTTTAAAGAAGCAAGGCGATGCTTAAGTTGTAAAAATCCTAGTTGTGAGACAGGGTGCCCTATTCATAATCATATTAGAGATTTTATTCATGCCTTAAAAGAAGAAGATGTTAATAAAGCTGCTAAGATTATTTATGATAATTCTCATTTAGCTTTTATTTGTAGTATTGTTTGTCCTCATGAAAAAAATTGTATTGGTCATTGTATTTTAAATAAAGCTAAAAAAGAACCTATTAATGTTGGGGCTATTGAAGCTTTTATCACTCATGATGTTTTAAATAAAATAAATGTAAAAAAAGAAAATGGTAAGAAAGCTTTAATTGTTGGTAGTGGTCCAGCTGGTCTTTATTTAGCTTTATCATTAAGAAGTGAAGGCTTTATAGTTGATATTTATGAAAGAGAAAGTCATTTAGGCGGCGTTTTAGCTTATGGTATTCCTGATTATAGATTACCTGTTTCTAATTTAGAAAGAATTAATAATTTAGTAAAAAGTAGTGGTATCAATGTCTATTTAAATCAAGAATTAACAGAAGCTAATATTCTTAAGTTAAAAGAAAAGTATGATTATGTTATTTTAGCCTGTGGTTTAACTAAGTCACGCCCTTGTGGTTTTGAAGATAGTAAATATGTCTTTGATGCTCAAAAATTATTAAAAGAATATAATTATAAAACTAAATTTAACGAAGGAAGTTTACCAGATTTAAGCGGTAAAGTAATAGTAGAAGGTTGTGGCAATGTGGCAATGGATATCGCCCGTAGTCTTGTTAGAATAGGGTGTGAAGTAGAAATTGTCTATAGACGTAGTAGAGAAGAAGCACCAGCTACTAATGAAGAAATTGAAGCTGCTATAACAGAAGGTGTAAAATTTAATTTCTTACAAAATCCAGTTTCTCTGACAGAAAAAGATGACCATATCATTTTAAAAATGGAAAAGATGAAACTGGGAGAATTAGATGAAAGTAATAGACGTTCTTTCGTGAAAACAGGTGAATTTTTTGAAATTGAAGCTAATTATTTGGTTAGTGCCATTGGCCAAGTACCTAATGATAATTTAGCCTTTAAAGAAATTAAAACTGATCACGGCTATGTCGTTACTAATGAAAATTTTGAAACAAGCATTGAAAATATTTATGCGATTGGTGATTTAACATTAGGTGCTAAAACGGTTGTGGAAGCTTGCCAAAGTGCAAAAGTTTTATTTCTACATTTAATAAAAAAATAGAAGGTGGCTTTAACTAGGCCACCTTCCATTTTTAGGGAGTTATAAATGTTTATGAAAAAGATATCTATATAAATTAGGGAGATTTTTTGTCTTCTTTTGAAGACACGTATATAATAATATAAAATATCCAATTAATTATCTAAAAACTATGGGAAATTATATTATTATATAAATTATAAAAAAAGATAGTGACAAGCACTATCTATAGGAAAGTAAACAAAAGGGTTTGGAATATTATAAAAAATGTTGTCTTTTTTAAGACATTATTATTGTAATCAATAATTTTCATTAGATTATTAGAATATTATGGGAAATTATGGTAAATGAATAAGGACCGGCTTAGCCAGTCCTTATTCTTAGGGAGAGTTATAATTTGTTTATGAAAAAGATAATTATTGTATAAGGGTAAAACCTTATGTCTTCTTTTGAAGACACGTATATAATAATATAAAATATCCAATTAATTATCTAAAAATTATGGGAAATTGTCTTAAATTATTTTTAGCTTAATTTTAAAAATCAACCAAAAAAAATGATTGCAAAAACATCGTGATTGTGGTAAAATAACAAAGCTTTATGGCAAACCACACTGTTCCGCTAGGCATTATAGTTTTTACTAGCCTAAGAACTTTGTTAGACGAAGGAGATTAAACATGGCAAAAGGTCAAGCTTTAATTAATGAAATTACGGCTTCTTACTTAAAAGAACGCCCAGCTTTCCGTCCAGGTGACACTGTAAAAGTATATGTTAAGATTATTGAAGGTGAAACTCACCGTATCCAAGTTTTCGAAGGTTTAGTAATTAAACGTCAAGGCTCTGGTATTTCTGAAACATTTACTGTTAGAAAGATGTCAAATGGCGTAGGTGTTGAACGTACATTCCCTATTCATACACCTAATATCGACCGTATTGAAGTATTACGTAGAGGTAAAGTTCGTAGAGCTAAATTACACTATATTCGTAATCTATCTGCTAAAGCAGCACGTATTAAAGAACGTCGATAATTTATTAAGGAACGGTGTAAAACCGTTCTTTTTTCTTTATTAAATAAAAATCATAAATTGTGAAAACGCTTGTAAAAAAAGTGTGTTTGTGCTACAATGGTTCTGATTGGTGGTGATATTTTGGCTAATACAACAATTTACGATGTTGCTGGCGCTGCTAAGGTTTCACTTGCGACGGTTAGTAGGGTTATGAATAACCCAGAAAAAGTAGCTCCAAAGACTCGTGATAAAGTGTTAGAAGTCATTAAAAAATTAGGATATCGCCCAAATGCTATTGCGAAAGGTTTAGCTAGTAGAAAAAGTACTACTATCGGGGTTGTTATAAGCGATATTACACGTGCTTATATTGCTCAAATGTTAGGTGGTATTATTGATATTGCTGAAAAATATCAATATTCTATTAAAATCTTTGCGACTGGGTTGGATGTTGATTTGGAAGACGAAATGCGAACAGTTGTCGCTGAGCAAGTGGATGGTATTTTATTTTTAAATGAAGAATTAAGTAAAGAAGAAATTGAATTAGTGGTTAACAAAGTTAAAGAAGCAGAAATTCCTACTATTTTGACTAATGTTAATTTCGAAGGTAATCCATTACCTTATGTTATGATTGATTATGCTAAAGGTGCATATGAAATGACTAAAAAGATGATAGATAAAGGTCGTAAAAACATTTATTTATTCTCGACCGTACGTCATTATTTTACTAATGATTTGAAGGAACAAGGCTATATTAAAGCTATGCATGAAGCTGGTCTTACTCCGCAAATATTTAGAACTAGTGGTGATGTGCAAGTTAATACTGAACATTTCCGTAGTTTCTTTGAAAATAGAAGTATTGATGGCGCTATTTCAGTAAGAGATAGTATAGCAGTTAGCTTTATGAATGTTGCGAAAAGAGCTGGTCGTAAAATCCCTGAAGATATATTAGTAGCTGGCTTACAAAACACTAAATATGCAACTTTAGCTATGCCTACTTTAACTTGTCTTGATTCACCTGTATATGATATTGGCGTTTGTGCAATGCGCTTATTAACTAAATATATGAAACAAGAAGTAGTTGAAGAATCACATGTTATTTTACCTTATACAATAGTTGAAAGAGAATCGTTATAACTATTGACTTTTAGAAAATTATTGGTATTATTAAGAAGTAATAAATTGATGAAACAAGCATAGTAAAATAAATTACTTACTATATAGAGAGTTCATGGTTGGTGGAAATGAACAAAGTTATTTATTTGAAATACACTTGGGGAGATTTTTAACCAAAATGAGTGCTAGAATTATTCTAGAATAAAGGTGGTACCACGGAAATTTTCGTCCTTAAGTTTAAACTTAGGGATTTTTTTTATGGAGGCAACATGAAAATATTAGAAGAATTAAAATTAAGAAACTTGTTATTTGATCAAAATGATCCTAATTTAGAAGATGTATTGGAAAAAGAAAAAGTAACTTTTTATTTAGGAGCTGACCCTACAGGTCCTTCTTTACACGTTGGTCATTTAGTAACTTTTTTAGTAGCTAAAAGATTAGAAATGCTAGGCCATAAACCAGTAATCTTAATTGGTGGGGCAACTGGTTTAATTGGTGATCCTAAAATGCAAGGTGAAAGAAAAATGCTTACTTTAGATATTACTTTAAGTAATGCGAAAAGTTTAGAAAACCAAATTAATAATATTTTTAATTTTAAAGATGTTGTTAATAACTATGATTGGATTTCTAAAATCAATGTTATTGAATTTTTGCGTGATTATGGTAAGTGTTTTAATGTTAATAATATGATTAATAAAGAAACAGTTAAAGCTCGTTTAGAAACAGGTATTTCTTATACTGAGTTTTCATACCAAATCTTACAATCATTAGATTGGCTACACTTATATGAAAATTATAACTGTAAGATGCAAATTGGTGGTCAAGACCAATGGGGGAATATGACAGCTGGTTCAGATTTAATTAGAAAAAAATTAGGTAGTGAAGCTAATGCCTATACTTTTACCATTCCACTAATTTTAAAGAGTGATGGCACGAAATTTGGTAAATCTGAAGGTGGTAAAAGCGTTTGGTTAGACAAAGATATGACTTCACCTTATGAATTTTATCAATTTTGGATAAATACACCTGATAATGAAGTTGAGCTTCGCTTAAAACAATTTACTTTCTTATCTTTAGAAGAAATCAAAGAAGTTATTACAAAATGGGAAGTTAAGAAAGAAGAACGTTTAGCTCAAAAAGTATTAGCTAAAGAAATCACAACTTTTGTTCATGGTAAAGATTTAACAGATGAAGCTATTAAAATTTCGGAAGCTTTATTTAGCGGTAATTATAAAGAATTAACAGCTAAAGAAATTAAAATGGGCTTTAGTGATTTAGTACATGTTAATGGTTTAAATAAAAATTTAATTGATGTTTTAATTGAGACTACATTAGCCTCATCAAAAAGAGAAGCTAGAGATTTTATTATTAGCGGAGCTGTTACTTTAAATGGTGAAAAATGTCAAGATTTAGCCAAAATCTTAACTAAAGAAGACGCGATTGAAGGAACCGTTATAGTGCTACGTCGTGGCAAGAAAAAATATGCATTAGTGGAAATGTAATTGTGGATATTTGGGATAAACTATATGAAGAAGCTTCTTTAATAAGAGGCGAAAGAAAAGTTTCTGATTATGTATATGCAGGGGCAGTAAGTGCCGCCTTATTAACTAAAGATGGTCATATATATAAAGGTGTTTGCGTTGATGCGACTTGTTCAATCGGCTTATGTGCAGAAAGAAATGCCATCTTTAATATGCTTACAAATGGCGAAAATGAATTTACTAAATTAGTAGTGATTTCTAGCAAAGGTACATTAGGTATGCCTTGCGGTGTATGTAGGGAATTAATTGTTGAATTAATGCCTAAAAAATATAAAGATATTGAAATTTTAATTAATTTAGAAACTAAAGAAACTATTAAATTTGAAGAACTTTGTCCTAGGTGGTGGATATAATAGACAAGACGTATAAATCAATTTCGATTTATATGTCTTTTTTAACCTTTATTAAATCACAAATCAACATAACTATTCTTTTTGACTTTAAAATTTGGTATAATTAATTAAATACGAGGTGTTAAAATGGTTATCAATTTTGTTAATGAGACTAATGATGATGTTAGTGAAGCGATTAAATTAATTAAAAAGATATTTAAACAATTTAAACATAAAAAGAATATCTTTAGTATTATTTTTGTAACTAAAGAAGAAATTCAAAGAATTAATAAAGAATATCGCAATTTAGATAAAGTAACTGATGTGATTAGCTTTGCTTATAATGATGATTTAGAAGAAGCAATGAATGAAGAAATAGGCGATATCTTTATCTGCTTAGATAAAGCATATGAACAAGCTTTAGAATATGGTCATACTAAAGAAAGAGAAATTGGTTTTTTAGCAGTTCATGGTTATTTACATTTAAATGGTTACGATCATATGACTAAAGAAGATGAAAAAGTTATGTTTAAAAAACAAGAAGAAATTTTAGAAAAGGTAGGTCTTACTAGATGAATATAAAAGATATAAATAAATTAATCGAAAGTGCTAAAAAAGCTCGTTTAAATGCTTATACACCTTATTCAAAATTTAAAGTTGGTGCCGCTATTTTATTAAAAAATGGCAAAATAGTAACAGGAGCTAACATTGAAAATGTTAGTTTTGGCTTAACAAACTGTGCAGAAAGAACAGCTATATTTAAATTGATATCAGAAGGTTATGATCCTAAAGAAGTAATTGGCTTTTCTGTAATTGGGCAAACTAAAGAGCCAATTAGTCCATGTGGTGCTTGTAGACAAGTAATGTCTGAATTTTTCTCTAAAGATTTAGAAGTTGTTTTAGCTAATTTAGATGGTAAATATTTAGTTACAACACTAAAAGATTTATTACCTTATTCATTTGAGGAAATTGAAGATGAAAGATAATTTTAGAAGTGGCTTTGTTTCTTTAATAGGTAGGGCGAATGTTGGTAAATCTTCTTTTTTAAACAAAGTAGTTGGCCATAAAATAGCTATCACATCTAATAAACCTCAAACAACAAGAAATAAAATATCTGGTATCAGGACAACTTCTACTGAACAAATAATTTTTGTTGATACACCAGGTGTTCATAAACCTAATCATGAATTAGATAATAGAATGCAAAATATTTCTTTTAAAAGTCAGTATGGAGTAGATTTAGTTTTATTTATGACTACCCCTTTAAAAGAAGTATTAAAAGGTGATGAAATAATCTTAGATGGAATTAGAAATGTAGGGGTTCCCGTTTTCTTAGTAATTAATAAAATAGATCAATTAAAAAAACCATCATTAGTAGATGAAACTATTTTACTATATCAAAAGTTATTTCCTTTTAAAGGCGTTTATCCAATTAGTGTTAAAGATGACATTAATATCAATCATTTACTTACAGACATTGTAAAAGAATTACCAGAAGGACCGTTACTTTATGATGAAGATACGTTGTCTGATAAGAGTGAAAGATTTATTATTAGTGAATATATTAGAGAAAAAGTACTGTTGCTTACGAAAGAAGAAATACCGCATAGTATAGCCGTTTCTATTGATTTAATGAAACAAGGTAATAGCCCTAAAGAATATAGTGATATTTACGCTACTATTATTTGTGAAAGAGAATCGCAAAAGAAAATAATTATTGGTAAAAATGGCTCTTTAATTAAAGAAATTAAAGAAAAAGCGATTAATGATATTAAACGTTTTTTAAATACTAAGGTTCATTTAGACTTATGGGTGAAAGTTAAAAAAGATTGGCGTAATACCCCACGCGAATTAAATAGTTTAGGTTATACAAAGGATGACTTTTAATGCAAGAAGGGATTATTTATAGTTTATTAGACTATAAAGAAAAAAGTATTATTGTTTATTTATATACTAAAAATGGTTTAGATAGTGTATTAGTAAGTCAAGCTAAAAATATTAAAAAAGGTAAAATGGCCTTTTGTGAAATCTTAAATAGGGTTAATTATGTTAAAACTAAAGGTAAATTAGGCACCTTAATTGATTTTGAAGTTCTTGATTATAATAGAGAACTTAAACAAGATTTAATTACTTTAAACTACGCTTATTTATTATTAGATGTCACTAGACAAATAAGCGATTTAAGACATGAAAAGATTTACAATTATCTAGTTAAAACTTTAGAGGAACTAAAGTTTAATCCTTTAAAAAGACAAATAGCTTTTATTTATTTAGTAAAAATGCTAAGTGTTTTTGGTATTAATAATATTAAAGAAGTTAAAGATTTGAATTATCAAAAAACACTATTAGAAGCTTATAATTTAAAAGACTATAATTTAACTAATTTTTTAGATAAATATTTAGATTATTTAATTGATTACTATGATCAAATGGGTGTTATTTATCTTAATAATATTAAAAAATTAAAAGGAGTTTATCATGGTAGAAACTAAGAAAAAAAGTTTTATAAATATCATTATTTACTTAGTAATATGGCTTATAGGCTCTTTAATTTTTAATTATTTAATAGCTTATATTTATAGTAAAAATACAAGCTTTACTTTAAATGAAATCTTAAATGGTAATTTAGATAGTAATCTTGAATTACTAACAGTTTCTACTAAGGTATTAATGTATACTAATTTTATAGTATATTTATTAATGTTTATAGGTCTAATAATTAATGATTTTAAATATTTAAGCATAGACTTGCTAAATTTTAAAAACAAGTTAGCTAAGAATATCATTTATCTTGTTTTTGGTGGTGCCATCTTATATCTCTTTTCTTATTTAATCAATTTAGGCTTAAGTAAGCTAGGTGTCTCAATGTCTAATAATCAGATTAGTATTGAAAATATGTTAATACTTGGTAGTAAAGTCATTACTTTCTTTAGTGTTATAATTTTCGCACCTTTAGTAGAGGAACTTATCTATCGTAAAAGTATTTATTCATTAAGTAATAATAAAGTAGTTTATTATATTGTCTCTATTTTAGCTTTTAGTTTACCACATATGTTATCTACTACCTATGATTTAAAAACTTTTATTTTAGGTTTAATTCCTTATTTGTTTTCTGGTTTTATTTTAAGTTTAATTTATGATCATACTAAAAATATATATGTATCTACTCTAGCTCATATTATTAATAATTTAATAGCTTTTATAATTATTATAATATAAAAAAGAGGCACCATTTGGTGCCTTATAAAGAAGGGAGAGATTACGTATGAAAAAATACAATTTCGTTTTCTACATATATAATAATACAAATGTAAGCGCTTGTCAAGCAATAAAATTCATAAAAGAGGTGTCAATATGTCTTTTGATAAAGAAGTAATAAATAGATATCGTTATAGTGGTGATGTAGAAGGTAAAACGCCGTTTGTTATGCGTAGAAACAAATCAACTAATTATCTTACTTTTAAGTCTTCTAGATATATAGTAGCTTTGAAAGATAATTATTTGAATTTTTATAGTTTACATCTTTTTAAATTAACTTTAAATTATAAAGATGATTTTAGAATCAATTTAAATGAATTTACAAGTTTTGATTTTATCCATGTAAGTGGTGGTTATGAGGGCTTAGTTTTATATAGCAAAGATCACAAAAAACTAGTAATGCTTATAAGTGATAGTGTAAAATATTACTATAGTTTAAGTAATGCCTTAAGCTTACTTAAAGAATTAGAAAAGATAGGACTTAAAAATATGAGTAAGAAAAAAGAATTAAGTGAAAAAGAACTTATTAAAAAATATGAAGGCAAAAAAACTTCTAATTTTGATAAATTAAAGAAAGATTATTTGGAACAAACTGATAAAAATTATAAAGATGGGGACAGAAATTAATGTTAGAAGTTGGTAAATATCATGTATTTAAAGTAAAAAGAAAAAGTGATTTAGGCTTTATGTTAGAAGCAGATGGTAATGAAGTTTTAATGCACTTTAGAGAAGCTTCAAAAGAATATAATATTGGTGAAGAAACAAAAGCATTCTTATATTATGATAAGAAAAATAGACTTTGCGCAACTAATAATGAAGTTTACGCAACTATTTTAACGCCAGGTCTTTTAAAAGTTGTAAATGTTAAGGATGAAGGTGTTTATTTAGATAATAATACTATTAAAGATGTCTTATTATCAAAAGACGACTTACCATATGATAGAAGTTTATGGCCAGTAGTTGGTGGTGAACTTTTTGTAATTCTAAAGGCCAAGGCTAAAAATATAGTAGCTAAATTGATAAATAGAGAAGAAGCTAAAAAATATAAGGAAGGTACCTATTTAGAAGGTGAAAAAACAACAGCTTATTTAGAAGCGGTTAATGATGGTGGCTATACTTTTTTAACTAGTAATTATAATGTAATATTTGTTCCTTTCATGATGACTAGAGGTAATCATCATTTAGGTGAAAAAATGGAAGTAAAAATTACCAAAGTAACTAATAATTTGTTATATGGATCATTACTTTTGAATAAAGAAAAACAATTAGTTAATGATGAAGATATTATTATTGAATATTTAAAAGCTCATAAAAACTTTATGCCTTTTACCGCTAAAAGTAGTAGTGAAGCTATCGAATTAACTTTTAAAATAAGTCGTAAAGCTTTTAAAAGAGCTTATGGTAAACTTTATAAAGAACGCAAAATTAATTTTGATGAAAAAGGAACTTATTTATTATGATAAATAAATTATTAAATATCAAGTACCCAATTATTCAAGGTGGTATGGCTAATATTGCGACGGGGACGTTTGCGGCAGCGGTTAGTAATGCTGGTGGTCTTGGCATAATTGCGGCTGGTGCCTTAACTAAAGAAGAATTAAAAAAAGAAATATCTATTTGTAAAAGTTTAACTACTAAACCATTTGGTATTAATGTAATGTTGATGTCACCTTATGTTGACGAAATAATGGATTTAATTATTGAAGAAAATATTAAAGTGGTTACGACTGGTGCTGGTTCACCTGGTAAATATATTCCTAAATTAAAAGAACATAATGTTTTAGTGATACCAGTAGTTCCAAGTGTTGCCTTAGCTAAAAGAATGGAAAAAATGGGGGCAGATGCGTTAATAGTAGAAGGTATGGAAGCTGGTGGCCATGTAAGTGAACAAACGACGATGGCTCTTATTCCCCAAGTAAAAGATAATGTAAATATTCCTATTATCGCTGCTGGTGGTATTGGTGATGCTAGAGGGTTTGTGGCAAGCTTAGCCTTAGGGGCTAGTGGCATTCAAATAGGGACAGTTTTGTTAGCTTCAGAAGAATGTCCTATTCATCAAAATTATAAAGATGCCGTTCTAAAAGCTAAAGACACGGATACAGTAGTAACTGGTAGAAGCTTAAACGCTCCCGTTAGAATCTTAAAAAATAGGATGGCCAAATCTTATTTAGAATTAGAAAAAGAAGCTAAAGACCGTATGGAATTAGAAAAGCTAACATTAGGTGGTCTTAGAAGAGCTGTTTTTGAAGGTGATATGGAAAATGGCTCAGTTATGATGGGCCAAATCGCAGGTTTAGTAAAAGAAATAAGGCCTGTTAAAGCCATTTTAGAAGATATTTATGGGAAAGCAAATGCAGTTATGAAAGAGATTGAGGAGAAATTAAAATGATACTAAATAAAGAACAAATTAAAGAAATAATTCCCCAAAGAGAACCATTTTTATTTGTGGATGAAATTAATTATATGGATGATAAAGTAGTTAAAGGCAGTTATTACTTAAAAGAAAATGCCCATTTTTTAGATGGTCATTTTCCTGGTTATAAAGTTATGCCAGGCGTTTTAGTAATTGAAGCATTGGCTCAAAATGCTTGTGTATTATTACTCAGTATGCCCCAAAATAAAGGTAAAAAAGTATTATTTACATCTATTGATAAATTTCGTTTTAAAGGTCAAGTATTACCTAATCAAAAAATTGAATTAGAAGCCACTTTTACTAAACAAAAATTAAATTTTTATTTTGCGGAAGTAATAGCTAAAGTAGATAGTAAAGTGGTCGCTAAAGGAGAAATTACCTGTACTGTATTTTAAAGACTGAGTTAAAGCTCAGTTTTTTTTATGCCTATAAATAGTTGAAAAAGCTAGGAGCAAAAACTCTTAGCTGATTTTTCTTTATGGTGGTGAAAAGTTCGTAGAATAACCAGACAAAGCTGTATACGATTTTAAAAGGTCACAAAGTGCCTTACCAATTGATTGTAACTTTTCACCACTCCAATTATACACTAATATTAATTAAAAAGTAAACAAAAAAAGTTCCTAGAAATTAATCTAGGAACCGTCTAAGAAAGGAGGTATTCTATCAATTAAGCTGTTTTACTAACTATGTCAACTGTTAAGTCAACTTCGGCAGTAACATCAGCTTCTGAACTAAATGTCCATTCTACATCAGTATCAAAGAATACCAAATGTTCTTCTAAATAAGCTTTAACATTTACACCTTTAGGTACTAATACTTCATCTATAGTAACATATGAACTAGATGTTGTTCTAAAGTTGTCAGATTCAAATTTAAGATTGTCAACAGTACCATTTAAAGTAACTGTAATTACATCATCATTAGCAGCAGTTACAAATTGCTCATTTACTAAACAACCCAATGTATTTGATGAATAAGGTAATAATACATTATCCATATCTAGAGCACCAACACTATAATAAATATCACCATCTACTTCAGTTTTTGTGAAAGTACCACTTAGAGTAGTATCCATATTAGTATAATAGTCGCTAGGTAACATTAAGCTAACACTATACCGTAAATTAGAATCATTATTATTATAAGCAAGAGTATAGATTTCTTTAGGGTCTAAAGTTACACCACTAGTTTCTCTATAATATGTTAAGGTGTAATAAGTACTTAATAAATTATCAATTGTAGAATTACTTGTTATAGAGACACGAGTATCAATGCCATAGCCATTGTAGTCATATGAAATATCCATTTCAATTGCATCACTAGTTTTTACATAAGTTACACTTCTCCATTTACTAGCAAAAACATTGTCCCAACCTTTTTCTCTAGCGCTAATTGTATAAACACCATCTTCAGTTAAAGCAGCTAAATCTACACCATAGTAATAACTACTATTATAATATTTAGAATAAGAGTCAGTTTCTTGGCTTGAAATAAGTTTGTTTTTATCATCATAAATTTTAATTTCATAAACATGAGTAGGAGCAGTGCCACCATTTAGGTAAACTTTATCATACTCATTATCAACCACTCCGAAGGAAGGAGCTGTTTGTCTTTCTAGATTGATAGTTCTAGTTGCATATAGAGTTATCTTTTCAGGTGTTGTAACAGCTTCTTTATATAAAGTACAAGTACTATAATTATCTTCATCTAATAAAGATAATAAAGAAAATTCATTAGTTTCTGAATCAAAGTAATTAGAACTTTCTACTTTTTTATAACTAGAAGAGCCATATAAAACATATAAACCGGTAGGATCATCTAAGACAATCTTGTCATTAGCTACTTTATATGTTGGTGCTGGAAGGTATTCAACATTGAATACTTTTGAACCAGATAAGAATGAATTACCACCACGTCTAATAACTTTAATATCATAGTTACCATAACCTAAGGTATTTAAATCAATATAGTAGTCATCAAGATTGTTATTGATTGTTAATATTCCTTCATATTCACCCGTATTGTGATTATAAGCTGAAACACTATAGTTATATGAACTACCAGCGATGCCAGTAAGTCGTAATAAACCATTAGAACTAAATTCTGTTTCTAATTTAACTTCACATTCCATTGTTCTAAGTTCAACTTCATTACTTACTGCATAAACACTGTCATTTTCATAGTAAGCAGTAACTACAGCTGTTGGATTTTCTAAACCTTTTATTAAATCGAAGACTGCTAATTCATTTTCAAATATAACTTTGTGAGTAGATGCTAAAGCACCATTATCATAAATATTAACAACATAATAATCTGGATATGGATTAGAACTATATGTCCATTTTAATGTACCTTCGCTAACACTTAGTGTAAGTTTATTATTAGCTTCTACAACGCTTGAGTAAATTGAAACGTCATAAGTTTTACCTAATACTAAAAGATGGGCAATACATTCAATGTTATTAGTTCCTTCTTGTAAGTATACATTAGAAGTATAGGCATTATTGTTGTCAGTAACTTTTTGTTCAACACCATTAACAGTAAGAGTTACACCTTGTAAGAAAGGTAAACCGCTGTCATTTTGAACTCTAAAGACACCATTTGAATAAGATGTTCTAAAGTTTTGAGCGATTTCTTCAGGTGGTAGACTAGCTAATGTTTCAAATGAAAGAGCTATTTCTGGGAATAAGTAAGCAAAATCGGCAGTAACATCAGCAGGTAAGTTCTTTAAATTGCTAGCTTCTAAAACTTGAACTCTAACAGTAGGTAATTTGCCAGTCTCATTAACTATTTCATATATTTTATAACCATCAATAGATACATAAACTGAATCATTTAGACCACTTTGATATTCATTTTCATTAACTAATTCATCATCATAGTAGACATTGTATCTTACGTTTGCTAGTTCTTCACTAAAGTTAACAATTAAACTATCATTAGCACCATCTAAACTTACTGTTACATTTTCAACATAATCTGCAACTGTTACGACTACTGGATTACTTTCAACAACATTTTCACCTTCCGTAACTTTAGCCACAACAGTATAAGTACCGGCTTTTAAAACAGAAGAATCAGAATAAGTATTATAATCTTCATTAAAATTGTAAAGAAGATCATCGATGTTAACAGAGTCACCATCATTAAACCATCTAGCTGTTACAGTTGAACCATCAACGTGTTTGAATTCTAGATCAACTACATCTGAAGTAGTTGTGATGTCAAATGTGTTGTCACCATACATTGAAAGGGTAACATCTGTTTCTCTGACAATTAAATTAAATTCTTTAGACCAAGCAGAACGATTGTCGTCTACGGCTGCACAGAATTTAACTTTGTGGACACCAACACTTAAGTCGGTGGTTGGTACTTCATAAGTAACGGTATTAGTTAATGTAGCTACACTTAATTTACCGATATTTGTTTCAGTACCATCTAAACTTAGATAATAAGAAGTAACGTCGCTTATGGCATTCCATTCATAAGTCGCATAAGCGGTTTCTTGTACTTGTGGAGTTGAAATTACAACATCATTGTCAGCACATGATGTGAGGCCAATAGCTAAGCTAGCTAGTGCAACTCCGCCTAAAATTATTTTTTTCATAATTTTTTCCTCTCTTTCTATTAATTAAGACAATTAAAATGACAAAATATTCACAAAAAAATAAAAAAATCTCACTTTTTTGTGAGATTTTAATTGATTTCTTTTTTTTCATTAAAATTATTTAGGGGACTTGAACAATACTTAAGCTTGATTTCATTAATAATAATACCTAAAATTGCCCCTGGTATTGCAATGATTACATCATCCATTGTATCTTTAATTGGATTAATGCCATTAGCTAAAGATTCATTAACTCTTTGCATGTCTAGGCCAAATAAATTATCAGATGTGTATTCGATAATTTCCCAAATACTAGCTACACCAAGTGTTAAAATAACTAAAATTATATAATAAATAACTTTATTGGTTTTAAAATCAACAAATTTACTTAAATCAATTAAGATAAATATCATATTAACACCAAAATAGAAGTGCATTAATAAGTCCCAAAAACTTAACATATGATAAACATCTAGCATTGTGCCTAAACCATAACTAAAAAGTGCATGTAAGGTTACACTAAATTCTAATAATAAAGATAAATTTAATTTAAGATATTTATTTAATACCTTAAATAAAATAGGAATTAAACATAAAGAAGTAGTAGCTACTAAATACATAGGTTTAATCTCATAAGTTGTTAAATAAATTGTATCTACAATGATTATAAATAGGATACTAAAAATAAACACACTATATCGTTTCATCTAAATCACCTGTGGTTAATTATATACCAGTCAGTCAAAAAAGACAATTTTTATAAAATAAAAAATGCCTGTTCACTCAGAAAGAACAGACATTAAGGTTCATTTTGGAGCAGGTGATGAGAATCGAACTCACGTAGTTAGCTTGGAAGGCTAAAGTTCTACCATTGAACTACACCTGCAAAATGGTCGGGAAAACAGGATTTGAACCCGCGACATCCTGGTCCCAAACCAGGCGCTCTACCAAACTGAGCTATTTCCCGACTTTAATTAATAATATTAATGGCGCGCCCGAGAGGACTTGAACCCCTAACCTCTTGATCCGTAGTCAAACGCTCTATCCAGTTGAGCTACGAGCGCAATAAATGGCGGTTCAGACGGGACTCGAACCCGCGATCTCCAGTGTGACAGACTGACATGTTAA
The DNA here is from genome assembly GCA_949291115.1 of uncultured bacterium. Taxonomy (GTDB): domain Bacteria; phylum Bacillota_I; class Bacilli_A; order Acholeplasmatales; family Anaeroplasmataceae; genus CALUXS01. Next base: position 4,983 of record CASETY010000009.1, on the reverse strand, counting down.
CCAACTACACTACTGAACCACAGCTTAGATATGATATCATAAACGAGCTCCTAGTGCAAGAGTTTTTTTATTCTTTCTGTCGTGCTTTTATATTTTATTACTTTTTAAACTAATAATCAAGTATAAAATTAGAAAAATTGTGGGGAAGTACTAAAATTGAATTGGGAACTATTTTTTCAACATTAAAAATGCTATAATTAGCTAGATTTTAAAAGGAGAAGGTAATTAAGATGCTTAAATATAAAAATCCCGTAATTTTACAAGATTTTTCTGATCCAGATGCCATTAGAGTTGGTGATGACTTTTATATGGTAGCTTCATCATTTAATTATATGCCAGGATTACCAGTTTTACATTCTAAAAATTTAGTAAATTGGCGCCTTATTAATTATGTGTATGACGCTTTTCCTCTGCCTAAATATAATGAAGTAAGAAGAGGCCATGGCGCTTGGGCACCTTCTATAAGATATCATGAAGGCACTTTCTATGTAATGATTCCTACTCCTGATGAAGGACTTTTTGTTTCAGAAACTAAAGATCCATATGGTAAGTGGAGCCCTTTAAGATTAGTTGTTCCCGGTGTTGGCCTAGAAGATCCATGTCCTATTTGGCTAAATGGTAAATGTTATGTTGTTCATGGTTATGTAAAGTCTAGATGTGGTTTTAATTCTAAACTAGGTATTATTGAATGTGATGAAAAATTAACTATCCAGTTAACAGATTCAACGGTTATTTATGATGGTCATAATGATAATCCAACGATTGAAGGCCCTAAATTTAATTATCGTAATGGTTATTTTTATATAATGGCGCCTGCTGGCGGGGTAAAAACAGGGTGGCAAACAGCTTTAAGAAGTAAAAATATATATGGGCCTTATGAAACAAAAATAGTTTTAGCGCAAGGTCATACTGAAATTAATGGCCCACATCAAGGTGCTTTAATTGATATAGATGATAATGATAACTGGGCATTCATTCACTTCGTTGACCAAGAATGTTATGGAAGGGTTACTTATTTAGAAAATGTAATGTGGCATAATGATTGGCCAATTATTGGTCATGTTAGTGATCCGTTATTATTTGGTGAACCAGTGGCTGAAAATGAATACATTATTAATAAAGAATCTAATTACAAAATTAGTTTAAGTGATAATTTTAAGAAAAAATTAAATCTAAGTTTTCAAACACCAGCCAATAAAGTGCCTTTAGATTATTATGTTGATAATGGTTTATATTTAAGACTTAAGTATAATGATATAAAAGATTTAAAAGACTTACCACATATATTAAGCCAAAAAGTTGGTTATTATAATTTTAATGTAGATGTTAAATTAGATTTAACTAATTTAAGTGTAAATGAAGAAGCTGGCTTTACTTATTTAGGCTTGGAATATTATGGTTTGATTGTTAGAAAAACTTTAGAAAACTATAAAATATTATTAGTAAAAGGCAGTAGTAAGACTGCTGATGAAATTATAGAAGAAGTAGACTACAATTCTAATATTATTAATCTAAAAATGAAATTTAGATATCCTGGTTATTATCAATTAGGTATTAATAACCAATATTTTAAAACTAAATTTAAAGCCACTAAAGGTGACTGGGTTGGCGGTCGTCTTGGCCTTTTCGCAAGAGGATATACTAATAATTATGCTTTATTTAAATACTTTAAGGTGAGGGGATTAGATGCAGAATAAAGAATTTATATTAGATATAAAGCGCCTCGGTATTAATGGTGAAGGAATTGGTTATTATAACCGTAAAGCTGTTTTTGTAAAAAACGCTATTCCTGGTGAAGGTATAAATGTTAGAATAATAAAAGAAATGCCAAAAATGGATATTGCCGAAATCGTTGAGTTTAAGAAGTTATCTAAAGATAGAGTAGAACCTGCTTGCAAATATTACGAACGTTGTGGTGCTTGTCAAACAATGCACATTAAATATCAAAGAACTTTAGAATTAAAAAGAGATTTAGTAATTGAAGCTATTAGAAGATATACTAAGCTTAATCCTTTAAGCTTTGAAATAAAAAAGACAATTGCCAGTGATGAAATATTTAATTATCGTAATAAGGCTTCTTTAATTGTAAGAAGTGATAAAGGAATTTTAACAACCGCTATGATTGAAGAAGGAACTAATAAGTCTTTTGCGGTTGATAAATGCAAAATTGAAGATTCTTTAATACATGAAGTTAATTCTAAAATATTAAAATTAGGAACAGAATTAAAGATAAAAGCCTACCCTAATGATGATTTCTCTTTAAGATATATTGTCACAAGAGTAACTAAATCAACAAGAAAAAGTTTAGTATGCTTAGTGGTTAAAGAATTTAATGAAGAAATCAAAAAATTTAGTTATTCAATAGTCGCTAAAAATTTATGTGATTCATTATATGTTAATATAAATCCAGATTTAAAAAGTAATGAAATAATTAAAGGAGAATCCTTGTTTATTGGTGGAGAAAAATATATAGTAGAAGAAATATGTAAATATAAATTTAAACTATTCCCTAGCACATTCTTCCAATTAAACACCAATCAAACGGAAAAGCTTTATGAAGAAACTAAAAAAGCTTGTAAATTAAGTCATCAAGAAAGAGTTTTAGATGCTTATTGTGGAATAGGAACTATTTCTTTATATATTTCTAATTTAGCTAAAGAAGTAGTGGGTATTGAATATAATAAAGAATCAGTAAAAGCTGCGAATGAGAATGCTAAGATTAATAAAATTAAAAATGTTACTTTTAAACAAGGTGATACAGCTAAAGTCTATAAAGAATTAATTAAAGATGGTCATTTTGATGTTTTAGTATTTGATCCACCAAGAACTGGTTTAACTAAAGAATTAATTGATATGATTTTAGACAGTAACGCTAGAAGAATAGTCTATGTATCATGTAATCCATCAACACTAGCTAAAGACTTAGACCTTCTAACAACTAAATATCAAATTAGATATATTCAACCAATCGATATGTTCCCTAATACTAGTCATATTGAATCAGTCACATTACTAGATCTAAAAAAGTGATTTTAAAAGTCGAAAAAAGAGCGCCATTCCTAGATAATTTCTAGTTTTGGCTCTTTTTTATAGAACTGCTATTTTTACATTAAAAATGGTAGGGTTGTCCGTGCATACTCCTAAAAATGACTAGATAAAGGGTTCACTATATGTTAGTGGTTTTTTTAGCAGTTAGTAAAAATCTAACATCATTTTAAAAATCATATAAAACTATTAAACCGCGTTATGTTTGCTGACTTTTAACGCGGTTTTAAAGTTATTTATGTAATTTTAGTTTCTATATGCGTAATTACTAGGACACAAAACTCAAAGAAATAGTCATAAAAGAACATATTATGAACAATATGTTAGCGCTAAAATAAGAATGTACAAATCGGCTAATAAATACAATAGACGTATTTTTCCTTTGCAAAAATCCTGATATTATCCAGTTTTTATTAATAAATTTTAGTACTTTTTTAGAAAAAATGTTATAATAAAAGAAAGTAAATTAAAGCGTTAACCCTTTAGTTAAGAAAAACATTTAAATTATATTAATTACTAGAAAATTACTATAGAAGGAGGTGTATGATATGCTTTGGTTTTCAAAGAAAAAATCCAAAGAAAACAATTCAATTATTGGCAAAGAAATAAATGATTTTCTAAATTGCCATAAATACATCTCTCATGAAGAGTTACTTTCTTTTAAAGAACAATTTAATGATAAATTATTCTTGCTTGATTTATATGATAAAAACTTATTGAATCAATATTGTAAAAAGAATAAATTAGATTTTAAAACAACCGAGCAAATAGTAATAGCAATAAAAAACTTAGAGGATAGTGTTAAAAGCCACAATAAGGACTACATTGCAAAAGATCTAATAAACAATAAAGAATATTTAGATAATATATTTATAAAATGTGACCCTAATATTAAATTAGATAAGGAACAAAGAACTGTAGTCTTATCTGATGAGGATTACACACTTGTAATAGCCGGGGCAGGAGCTGGTAAAACTACTACAATTGCTGCTAAAGTAAAGTATCTTGTCGATAAAAAAGGTATTAAGCCCGAAGAAATATTAGTTATTTCTTTTACGAATAAAGCTGTTAATGAACTAAGAGAAAGAATAAATGATAATTTAGGAATAAGTTGTCCTGTAACTACATTTCACTCAACTGGTAATGCTATCATACGTAAACAACAGTCAGAGAGATTAAACGTTGCTTCCGAGGCAGTTTTATATAATGTAATTAATCAATATTTACAAGAATATGCTTTAAATAATGTAGAATTACTGAATAAACTAATACTGTTTTTTAGCTATTATCTAGATATGGATTTAGATACTAGGAGTATAGAAACACTAAAAAATGATTTATCAACTAGAGCATTTTATACTTTGAAAAGTGACCTTGAAGCTACTAATGAAGAGATGATTCAAAAAGACACTAAAGCTAAAATAACTATTAATAATGAGCGTGTTAAATCAGTTGAAGAAGCAAGAATAGCAAACTTTTTATATATGAATAATGTTGATTATGAATATGAAAGACCTTATGAATTTCATATAAAGGGTGCTAAGAAGATTTATACACCAGATTTTACCATTTTTCAAAATGGTAGAAAAATCTATTTAGAACATTTTGGTATTTCAGAGTCTGGTACAAGTAATAGGTTTACAGCAGAAGAACTAAAAAGATATAAGTCAAGAATTGTTGATAAAATTAACCTTCATAAACAACATGGGACGACTTTAATATACACATACTCTAAATATAACGATAGCTCAAATTTATTAGATAAATTAAAACAATTGTTGATTAAAGAAAATGTCAAATTAACGCCACGCACCTCAGATGAGGTTTATTTAAAGTTACAAAAAATTAGATAAGGAAAATCAAGTATTAAATTAATATTTTTTTTAATAAATTAACGTATACAATAAAACCACGACGAAAAAACCTCAAAAAGAGGAT
>CASETY010000008.1 GCA_949291115.1 uncultured bacterium | reverse complement strand
ATATGAATGCAAGAAAAAAAGAACGTTTTATATATAATATATATAACTCGTTCTGAAAAAATAAAAATATTCATTAAAAAGTCAGGCAAAGTCGGGAAGAAGTAAAAAAATATTTTAGCTTATATCGCGAATTAGGAAATCTAATTAATAGTGATTTTAAAGAAATTAAATAAATTTTAAAATAATTTATTCTGTCAAGAAAAAATGCTTGACACCTATTATTTATGTGCTATAATAGTGGCGTTAATTAAAAAAAAGGAGTGAATAAAATGGTTAAATTAAGATTACAAAGATTTGGTTCTCATAAAAATCCATTCTACCGTATTGTAGCGTGCGACTCACATTCACCACGTGATGGTAAGTTTATTGAAATTGTTGGTACATATGATCCAAAAACTGAACCTGCTACTGTTAACATTAAAAAAGAAGTTGCAGTAAAATGGTTAGACAATGGTGCTCAACCAACTGAAACTGTAAGAAACTTATTTAAAGCTCAAGGCATCGCTAAAACAACAAAAACTTTATAAGGGGTGGCTACTGTGATTAATTTTGAAGAGTTAATTAAAAGTTTAATTCTTCCTCTGGTTAGCTTTCCTAATGAAGTTAGTATTACTTTAGTAAAAGAAGAAGAGAATAACTTAGAATATCAAGTTAAAGTAAGTGAAAAAGACTTCGGTAGAGTTATTGGCAAAGGCGGACATATTGCCCAAGCTATAAGAACTATCATTTATGCTGGAGCTTCTCGCGAAGGTAAAAAAGTACATTTAGATATTGTTAAATAAGGACTGTGAAACAAAAACAACTGTTTTCACAGTTTTTATTTTAATTAATTTTGGGTGTAAAACTAATTAATTATATAGTAAAATATAAATATAAATAAAACTATAAAGGAATTACAACTATGCAAGCAATTAAAAGGATTTACTATGAATTAAAAAGTTTATTATTTTTACCAGTTTTAGCGTTTTTGTTATTAATTTTATCTTTTTGTTTTGAAGATATAGTAACGATGTTTGAAGGCTATGCCAAAATTATGCTTTCTCCATCAATCTTACTAACAGATTATTTTGCGGTTGGAGGAATGGGGGCGACCTTTTTTAATGCGGCCACTGTTTTAATATTTAATATAGTTGTTTTAAAAATCCTTAAAATTGATTATAATGGGCCTATTTTTGCTGGTCTTTTAATGATAGTTGGCTTTTCTTTCTTTGGCAAAAATCTTATTAATACACTGCCTATTTACCTTGGTGTGTTTATTCACTGTTATTTTAGAAGGGTTAATATAAAAAGCTTCATTGTTATTACGTTATTTTCTAGTGGTATTTCGCCACTTGTCAGTTATGTTGTATTTGGTAGTGGCTTAAGTTATTTTGCTAGTGTGCCTTTAGGTATTTTATGTGGCATTTTAGCGGGCTTTATTTTACCATCTTTAGTTGAAGGGGCTTTAAAGTTTAGTGGTGGTTATAATTTATATAATGTTGGTTTTTGTCTTGGCATTATAAGTGTTTTCTTTTATGGCCTTTTTACTTTGTTTGGTTTAGAAGTAAAACTACAAACATTACTTGATGACACTCATCAAACCTTTTTGTTTTATTTATTACTAACGATTGCGCTTTTATGTCTAGTTTATGGTTTAACTGGTGGTAAAAATGTATTAATTAATTACTATAAATTAGTTAAAGAATCAGGAAGATTAATTTCTGACTTTAAAGAAAAATACGCTATTAAAGTAATATTTTTCAATATGGGAACGATTAGTTTAGTTTGTTGTTTAATTGTTCATTTTGTTCCTGATATTCCATTAAATGGTATTATGTTTGGCACGATTATATCTATCGTTGGTTTTGCGGCTTACGGTATTCATTTAGTAAATATTATTCCAGTTTGGATTGGAGCTTTAATTTATGTTTTAATATCAAAAGATCAATTTAGTTCAATTTCGACAGGAATGGCTTTATTTTTTGTAACTAGCTTAGCTCCTTTAGCTGGTCAATATGGCATCTTTGTTGGCATTATAGCTGGTTTTTCTCATATGCTTATAAACCCATTTTTTGTCTCTTTCCAAGGTGGCTTTGATTTATATAATAATGGTTTTTGTGCCGGTTTTGTGGCTTTCTTTGTTCATACAATTGTTGAGCATTTTAGTTTTAGAAAAAAGATTAAAGAACGTTTTAAACAAAATAAATTAGAATAATTTAGGTGATGATTTATGCAGGATAAATTTATAATTATTACTGATAACAAAATAAAAGAAAATTATTTAAAAAATAATCATAATTTAGAACCAGTAACTTTTTATTCTTTAAAAGGTTTTATTATCTAAAGAAGGAAGCTTATAAATATTTACATGATAATTATAATTATGATTATTTTTTTATTGAATCAATTTCTAATATTTTTAGTTTTATTGATTTAAATCAAAAATATCAAAATGAAGAATTAAATAAATTAAGATTAATTAAAGAAGATTTAATTAAAAATGAATTATATAAAGAAAATAAAGTATTTAAAGAGCTAATTAAGAATCGTAAAATTAAGATTGTTAATCAACCTAATACTAAGCTTTTGGCTAAGTTAATTACTGATTTAAAGAAACTAACAGAAGTTATAATCATTGATGATTATAAAGAATATCCTCATAAAGAAATAAAAATTTATTTAGACCAAGAAAGTGAATTAAGAAGTGCTTTTAATTACATTTGTCATGATTTAAAGAATATAGCATTAAATAAGATATATTTCGTAAATCTTAATGATAGTTATTTAAGTATTCTTAAAAGACTTAGTGCTAATTATAAAATACCTTTAAATATAAAAAGTGATTTTAATATTACTACTACTAAAGATATTAAATATTTTTTAAATAATTTAGATTTAAATATTGAAGAACTTTTAAACAAATTAAAGCCTGAATACGCTAAAATAATCGTTGATATTATTAATGAATATGAATTAGATATTAATAAATTAGCTAATTATAAAGAATTATTAATTTTAGAATTAAAGAAACATAAATATAACAACATTTTATATAAAGAAGCTATCAATGTAAGTCAAGAACTAGACTTTTATCAAGATGATGAATATGTCTTTTTATTTGATTTTAATCAAAACTATCCAACAATGAAAAAAGAAGACGGCTATTTAACGGATGCTTTAAAAGAAGAACTAGGGCTTGATTCAACACAGTTAGAAAATGATAGTAAGATAATGCATTTACATAAATTAATTAAAAATGTTAAAAATCTATACCTTAGTATGCCTAGGATGGAAGGGGGAATTAATAATTCACTTTCATTTTTAAATAATGAATTAAATTATGAAATTGTAAAAATTAATGAAGTAAGTTATGGTTATTCTAAATTAGAAGATATTATTAGCTTTAGTTATTTATTAGATGACTATTATAATTATAATATTTCATCAGAACTACTATTAAAGTATGATTTAGCAGAATTAAATTATTTAAGTTATGATAATAAATTTAAACCATTTACTAATGATTTCATTTTAACTCATCAACCAACAAAAGACTTATTTTTATCTTATTCTAGTATCAAGACTTACTTTTTATGTCCATTTTATTATTACTGTGAACGCATATTAAAATTAAATGATTTTAAAGCTAATATGCAAGCTACCCTTGGTACTTACGCTCATAGTTTATTAGAAAATAGTTATAATAAAGATTTTAATTATGAAGAAGAAAAAGAGTTATTAGTAGAAAAATTTTCTAATAAAGAAAAATTTTATGCTTCATTGTTAGACGAAGTAGTAAAAAACTTAATTTTGTTTAATAAAGAATTTGAAAGTCAATCTGATCTTAAAAATTATAAATTAGAAGAAGAATTTAAAATATTTTTAGACGGTATTTGTTTTTATGGTAAGATTGATAAATTTTATTATTTAGAAACCAATGATACAGTCTATATTATGATTGTTGATTATAAAACTGGGGCTGATAAACCAAGCTTAGATAATTTAAATGATGGTCTTAATCTACAAATTCCTTCTTATTTATATTTAATTAATAATTATAAAGCCTTTAGTGGTAAAAAAATAAAGCCATTAGGTCTTTTCTTACAAAAGGTAAATGTTAATTTAATTGATACTTTAAAAGATATTGAAAAAGAAAGAAGAAAATCTTTTAAATTTAAAGGCTATGTTACCAATAATAAAGAAGATTTAGTAAAAATAGATAAGACATTTAATAATAGTGATTATATTGAATCGCTTAAAACTTTAAATAGTGGTGAATTTCAGAAATATAGTAAAGTTTTTGATGATAAAGACATTGAGAGGATGTTAGAATTAATGCCACAACTTTTAAATAAAGTTTTAGAAGCAACTAGAAACTTTAACTTCCCAATAAAGCCTTTGATTTTAGATAAAACAAATATTTCTTGTGCGTTTTGTCCATATAATAATATTTGTTTTAAAACACCAAAAGATAATTTTTATCTAAAAAAAGACCCTTTTAAAAAGGATGGTGAAACTAATGTGGACTAAGGAACAACAAGAAGCAATCTATAAAAGAAATACGAATATCATTGTTAGTGCAGGAGCTGGCTCTGGGAAGACAGCGGTATTATCTGAGCGCATTTTGGAACTAGTTAAAGAAGGTACTAGTGTAAAAGATTTATTGGTTCTAACTTTTACTAAGGCAGCGGCTTTAGAAATGAAAGAAAGAATTCATAAAAGATTAAAAGATGAAGGCTTTATTAAAGAAGCTAACTTAGTTTTTCAAGCTAACATTACTACTTTTGATGCTTATGCTTTAGAAATAGTTAAAAAATATAGCTTCTTACTTCACTTAAATAAAGATTTAAGTATAGTTGATGAAAGTGTCTTAAAAGAAGAAAAAAGAAGAATAATAGAAGAATTATTTAATAAATTCTATGAAGAAAATAATGAAAGATTTTATAATTTATTAAGACATTATAGTGCCAAAGATGATAAATTAGTAATTGATTTAATACTAAAATTAAATCAAAAATTAGACTTATTACCAGATTCAAAAGCTTTTTTAGTTAATTATGAGATAAATTATTTAAACGAAACTTATTATTCAACTTTAACTAAAGAATATGAAAAAGTAGTTTTAAGAGATTTAGAAGATATTATAGATAGTTTAGAAAAACATTATAGTGCTTCTTTAGCTAATCTTAAATATAGCGCTAAAATCTTAGATATAATTAATCTATTAAAAGAATGTAATAGTTATGAAGATGTTTATGAAGCTTTTGTAGGCATTAAACTACCAACAATTCCCCGTGATTTTATAGATGATATAAAAAATGATAAGAAAATTATAAGTGATAGTATTAAAGAGTTTAAGAATACTTATTTAAAAGCTTATAAAAATAAAGAAGAAATGACTTATGAACTAGCTTCTTTAAAAGAAGATATTTTATTTTTAATTGAAGTTTCAAAAGAAGTTTATAAGCAAATTGATGATTATAAAGCTAAATTAAATGTTTATTCTTTTACGGATATTGCCAAGATGTTAATAAAGTTAGTTAAAGAAGAAAAAATTGTTAAAGATTACTTTAATACTATTAAAGAAATCTTAGTAGATGAGTATCAAGATACTTCTGATTTACAAGAAGAGTTTTTGAAAAATGCCAGCCATAATAATTTATATATGGTTGGTGATCTTAAACAATCAATCTATCGTTTTAGAAATGCCAACCCTTATATTTTTAAAGAAAAATATGATAAATATAATTTAAATGATGGTGGTTATAAGATTGATTTAGTTAAGAATTTTAGATCTCGTAAAGAAGTTTTACAAGATATTAACTTTATATTTAATGCTTTAATGACGCCATTTGTTGGTGATTGTGATTATGAAGAATCTCATCAAATGAAATATGGCTTGTCATTATATGATGATTATGTTGACAGTCATAATTATCATTTAAGAAATATTAGTTATGACTACGAAAATACTAAATATGAAGATTATAAAAAAGAAGAAGTTGAAGCTTTTATTACCGTTAAAGTAGTAAAGGATTTATTAAATAGAAAAACTTATGATAAAAATTTAAAATGTCTAAGACCTACAACTTATAAAGATATAGTTATCTTAGTTGATAGATCAGCTAATTTCACTTTATTTAAAGAAATATTTACAGCTAATAATATTCCATTTTATATTGATAATGATTTAGATTTAAAAACTTCTAATTTTAGTTTGGCTTTAATTTCATTATTAAAAGTTGCAAGTTTTTATTTAAATAAAGTAGATTTAAATGATATTTATTATAAAAGATATATTGTATCTTTATTAAGAAGCTTTATTTATCAATTTAGTGATGAAGAAATATATTTATATTTAGAAGGTAAAAGAGAGGCAACTATCTTTTCTAAATTGGCTTTAGTTGATTTTAATATGAGTAGTTTAGATATTTATTTTAAACTTTTAGAAGTTTTTGAAATTTATCAAAAATTACCTTTAATTGGTAATGTAAGACAAGCTACATTAGAAATAAATTCTTTAAAGGAACTTTTTGTTAGTTATGATAGTTTAGGTTATGATTTTAGTGAAATAGTTTCGCGCTTAGCTTTAAGTTTTGAAAGTGAAGAAAAGCTAAAATATAAATTACCTAATAATGACTTAGATCAAGTTAGAATAATGTCAATTCATCATTCTAAAGGGTTAGAATATCCTTATTGCATTTTCCCTTTATTATATCCTAAGTTTAATATGCAAGATATTAAAGAAAGCATGGGTTATGATAACGATTTTGGTATTTTCTTACCTTATTTTAAAGATGGTCTAAAAGATACAATTTTAAAAACTTTAATTAAAGAAAAAGAAATCAAAAAAGAAATATCAGAAAAAGTTAGATTATTTTATGTAGCTCTTACTAGAGCGAAGGAACAAATGATTTTAATACATCCAGAAGTTAAAAAAGAAGTTAATAGAGCTCATAAAATAAGAAGCTTTTTAGATATGTTAAATTACATTGGCTTTTTAAATTATAATTATGAAAATATTGATAAATGTGAGATTAACTTAACTAAAGATTATAATTTAAGTAAGATTAGTCCTTTAACTTTTGGTAAAGAAATACTTAATTATTCTGTTTTAGATTATGATTTAACAGAAGTTACTAAAGGCAGTATTTCTAAAAGTGTTAATAAAATCTTAACTAAAGATGAAAAGAATTTATTAGAAATAGGTACTAATATGCACCTTATTTTAGAGTCTTTAGATTTAAATAATCTAGACTTAAGTTCTTTAAATTTAACAACATTCTATCGTAAAAAGTTAGAAAAAGTTTTTGCTTTAGATATCTTTAATAATTTAAAAGAAGCTAAAACTTATCAGGAATTAGAATTTTATTTTGAAGAAAATAGTACTAGATACAATGGTGTTATTGATTTATTATTAGAATTTAAGGATAAGTTTTTCATTATTGATTATAAATTAGCTAATTTAGATAAAAGTGAATATGAAAGACAACTTAATGTTTATAAACGTTATATTGAAACTAAGAGTAAAAAAATGGTAAAATGTTATTTACTAAGTGTCTTAAATGGCACCTATAAGGAAGTGATTTAAAATGTTAAAAACCATAGGCAAAATTACTAGTAGTCATGGTCTTAAAGGTGAAGTGAAAGTAATTTATGATTCTGATTTTAACCGTTTATATAAAGGTAATACTTTATATGTGAAATTAGATGACTATATTCCTTTAGTTATTAATAGTGTTAAATTTGTTAAAAACAATTTATATTATGTAACTTTTAAAGATCATTTAGATATTAACTTAATTGAAAAATATTTACATCACGACTTATATGTAAATGCGAGTGAAGAGGATTTAGAAGAAGGTGAATACTTCTATAGTGATTTAATTGGTAAAGAAGTATTTAACGAAGAAAATATTTTTAGAGGCATTGTGAAAGATGTCAAAAGATATCCTAGTTGTGATATGTTAGAAGTTTTAGTTGATAATAAGAAAAAGTTAATTCCTTTTATTGATGAATTCATTAAAGATGTAAAAGATAATAAAATTATTATAAAAGAAATTGAAGGTTTATTATGAAAATAACCATTTTAACTTTATTTCCTAGTATAATTGAAGCTTTTTTAAATGAATCAATCATTAAAAGAAGTATTGAAAAAGGTGTAGTAGAAGTCAAAGTTGTAGATATTAGAGATTATTCTAAAGATAAACATCACCACGTTGATGACACTCCTTATGGTGGTGGTGCTGGAATGATTTTAAAAGTTGATGTTGTTCATGAAGCTTTAATAGCTAATTCAACTAGTAATACATATAAAATTATTACCAGTCCTAAAGGGAATACTTTTAATCAAAATAAAGCTTTAGACTTAGCTAACAAAGATGAAATCTTAATTTTATGTGGTCATTATGAAGGTATTGATGAAAGAATAATTAATTTCATCGATGAAGAAATTTCTGTTGGTGACTATATTTTAACTGGTGGGGAAGTCCCAGCGTTAATCATTATTGATTCAGTAATTAGGCTTTTAAAAGGAGCTATTAATGAAGAAAGTATTAAAGATGAAACTTTTTCTAACAATTTATTAGAATATCCCCAGTTTACAAGACCAAGTTCATATTTAGGTTTAGATGTTCCAGAAGTTTTGTTGTCTGGTAATCATGAAAATATTCGTAAATATCGTCTTTATGAAAGTCTAAAAGTAACTTATTTAAAAAGAAAAGATTTATTAGAAAAAGTGAATTTAACTTCTGAAATGTTAAAAATGTTAGAGAATATAAAAAAGACTATTAATAATTAATAAAAAGTAATATAATAGACATTGTGTAGGAGGAAAATTTAAAATGGCAAATAAGAAAAATAGTAACAATAGTATTAACTATTATGGCATTACGAAATTTTGTGCATTCTGGGCAGTTATAATTTCTGGTGTTATCTTTTTAGTTAACTTTATTATTCAAAAATTAAATGGCAGTTTTAATGGTGGTATTTTAAACACAGTAGCGACAGTTTTACTTATAATAGCGGTTATAATTCCTGGTTGGCAATATTCTAAAAGATGGCCAGTTTGGCTTAGAGTAGTATTTTGGGTTTTAGCTATTGTTTTACTTGTGTTTGGTTCATTAAGCTTAAGTTTATAATCTAGGGATTTTCCCTAGATTTTTTATTTATAATTATTGTATAAAATATACACTTTTGTTATAATAAAGATGTATAGAGGTGCTATTATGTTAAATAAAATTATTATGAAGAATGTATTTTCAATTAAAGAGAGTGTAGTTGAACTTACAAAAGGACGTTTTAATTATAAGAAACAGTGGATTATTGGTGAAAAAAACTTATGCCCGGTAGCTGTTTTTGGAATTAATGGTAGTGGGAAAACTAGTTTTTTTAAAGGCTTAAAATTTATCGTTTCATCTTTAAATGAAGGTGATACTTTCTTACTAGAAGGTAATTATGTTCTTGAACAAAAAGCGAGAGTTCAAAACGAAAACATTCCTTATCTTATAAGTTCGATTGAATTATTTTTTAATATCGATAATCAATATTATAATTATTTAGTAGAAGTTATAAGTGGTAAAATTTATAAAGAAGTTTTGTATTTAAATGGTAAGGAAATTTTAAGGCGAGATAACGAATATTATCAAACAAAATTAAATTATACAGCTATTCATAAAGTAAAGACTTTAAATAAATCAATCCTTTATGAAGTGAAAGATTTATATTTAGATGTTTATGATTATTTATCTAACATCATTTATATTGATAGTAAAAGAACTAATTCAATCGCAAAAGTATTATTAGAAGATGATATTTATCGCTTTTTAGGAAAATATAGTAATGACGTTTATGAAGTTTTAAAATCTTCTAAGGGTAGTGTATTATATAAGATAGAAGAGAACAATAAGCATTATTTTGTTAATATAAATGATAATGTTATGCCGATAGAATATATTAGTCAAGGAATGTTTAACGCTAGTTTAATTATTTCTTTAATCTTAGCTTGTCCAAAGTATGGTTTAGTTTTAGTAGATGATTTAGATAAATATATGCATCCATTTTTGTTTTCTTATCTTTTAAAATTAGCTAATGAAAGAGAAGTAGAGTTAGTCTTTTCAGCTAATAATACCCATGTAATGAGTTTAATGCGTCCTGATCAAATCTATATAGTAACTTATAACAATTATTATAGTGAAATGTATAGGTTATCTAGTATAGATTATAGTATTAGAGAAATTAGTAATATTGAAAAATTATATTTAGAATTACAATTAGAAAAATAGGCAGCTAGTCTGCCTTTTAATTTAGGAGTATTATGAATAAAAAAAACGAATAACGCTATTGGTTATATAAGAGTTTCAACGAAGGAACAAAATATTGATAGACAACTTGTTGAAATAAGAAAATATGTTAAAGATAAAAATATTTATATCGATTATGAAAGTGGCAAAGATTTTAAACGTAATGCCTATTTAGAAATGAAAAAAATACTAAAACAAGGCGATATTTTATATGTTAAATCATTAGATAGATTTGGAAGAAACTATGATTTAATGTTAAAAGAATATCGTGAATTAATAAAAGAAAAAGGGGTTATTATACATATTATTGATATGCCATTTTTAAGTGAAATTAATCAACTAAAAAGTCTAAATGGCATTAATACTTTTTTAGCTGATATCATTTTAGAAGTGTTATCTTTTGTGGCCGATAATGAAAGAAGATTGATTAAAGAAAGACAAAAAGAAGGAATTTTACAAGCAAAGTTAAAAGGAGTAAAGTTTGGAAGGCCTAAAATTAAAAGTGTTAGTTTAGAAGAAGTAAAATTACTTCTTAATAGTCAAAAAGAAAAACAAATGACGGTAAAAGAAATAATTAATATTTTAAATTGTTCCAAAGCTTATTTTTATAAAATCAAAAAAGAATTAAATCTATTTTAATTTAATAAAGCGCCTCTTAATAATTTCCCTAATATAATAGGGAATTTATTTTTACAAATGGTTGATTTTGTAGTAAAATTATAAAGATTTAGGAGTTGGTAAAATGACTAAAATAGATAAAATTTATCATTTAATAATAAGTGTTATTTTTATAATTATAAATTTAATAATTGGTGTAAGTTATGGTTTTAAAAGTATAGAGTTATTTTACACATTATTTAGCCTTTTAATTATTATGCCCTTTATTAATTTATTTTTTACTATTTTTAAAGAAATTAAAAATATACCTTATAAAGTTTATAGTTCTTATAATGTAGTTAATTCTTTATTAATAATTGGTGGTTCTTTAGGTTTATATTTAGCCTTTAAGATTGATATTTCTTTTTATTGGTACTATTTAGGTCTTTTAATTTATTTAATAGTAGTAGTTATAGTAGCTATTATAATTGAACGTCGTCATAAAAATGATGTAAATGGACCAAAAATAATACCTAATAACTAAAAAATATGTTATAATTTTAAAGTTAGGAGTGAATTTATGATGAGACCTTATGATTATAAACAAATAGAAGAGAAATGGCAAAAATATTGGGACTTACATAATACTTTTTACACTGATGTTCATGATTTTAGTAAGCCCAAATATTATGTTTTAGATATGTTCCCATATCCATCTGGTCAAGGGTTACATGTTGGTCATCCTGAAGGATATACGGCAACAGATATTATCGCCCGGATGAAAAGAATGCAAGGATACAATGTCTTACATCCAATGGGTTGGGATGCGTTTGGTTTACCAGCGGAACAATTTGCGATTAAGACTGGTAACCATCCTGGCAAATTTACTTATGATAATATTAAAACTTTTAAAAAACAATTAAAAATGTTAGGCTTTTCTTATGATTGGTCTAAAGAACTTGCGACTTGTGATCCTAAATATTATAAATGGACTCAGTGGATGTTTACTAAATTTTATGAAAAAGGGATTGCTAAAGACATTAAAATGCCAGTTAATTGGTGCGAAGAATTAGGTACTGTTTTAGCTAATGATGAAATAGTTGATGGTAAGAGTGAACGTGGTGGCTATCCAGTTGTTAGAAAAGACATGTTACAATGGGTTATGGATATCCCTAAGTATGCCGAACGCTTACTTACTGGTTTAGATGACCTTGATTGGCCAGAATCAACTAAAGATATGCAACGTAACTGGATTGGTAAATCAATAGGAGCGATTATTAATTTTAAAGTGGCTGACACTAATTTTAATTTTGATGTTTTCACAACAAGAGCGGACACTTTATTTGGTGCGACATATACGGTTTTATCACCAGAACATCCTTTAATTGAAAAGATTACAACTAAAGAACAATTAGAAGAAGTTAATACTTATAAAGCTCTTTGTGCTAGTAAAAGTGAACTCGAAAGAACTGATTTAAATAAAGAAAAAACAGGTGTCTTTACCGGCGCTTATGCTATAAACCCAGTTAATGGTAAAAAATTAAAAATTTATATTTCTGATTATGTCTTAATGAGCTATGGTACAGGGGCCATTATGGCTGTTCCTGCTCATGATACGAGAGATTATGAATTTGCGAAAAAGTTTAATATTGAAATCATCGATGTTATTGAAGGTGGAGATATAACTAAAGAAGCTTATACTGGTGATGGTATTCATATTAATAGTGACTTTTTAAATGGTTTAAATAAAGAAGATGCGATTAATAAAATGATTGCTTACTTAGAAGAAAAAAAGATTGGTTATAAGAAAGTTCAATATCGTTTACGTGAATGGATTTTTGCTCGTCAAAGATATTGGGGTGAACCAATCCCCGTTATTCATTATAAAGATCATGATGAAGTGTTATCTTTAGAAAAATTACCTTTAGAATTACCAGAATTAGAAGACTATAAACCTCATCATAAAGGAGAAAGTCCACTAGCTAATGCAACCAATTGGGTTAATTTAGAAGATGGTGGCAAAAGAGAAACTAATACAATGCCAGGGGCCGCTGCGTCTAGTTGGTATTTTATGCGTTATATTGATCCTAATAATGATGAAGTGTTTCAAGATTATGAATTAATGAAGCATTGGTTACCAGTTGATTTATATATCGGTGGGTCTGAACATGCTGTTGGTCACTTGTTATATAGTCGTTTCTTTACTAAATTTTTATATGACTTAGGTGTTTGTCCGGTAGAAGAGCCTTTTAAACGCTTATTCCACCAAGGTTTAATCTTAGGTGAAAACAATGAAAAAATGAGTAAGAGTAAAGGTAATGTTATTAATCCTGATGATATAGTTAGAGATTATGGGGCAGATTCTTTACGATTATATGAAATGTTTATGGGCCCACTAGAAGCTTCTTTACCATGGGTTTCTAGCAATGTTGATGGTGCTAAGAAATTCTTAGATAGAGTATGGCGTTTAGTTAATGATGAAACTTTTAGTTCAAAAATTACTAAAACTAATGATAATAGTCTTACTAAGTCATACCATGAAACAGTTAAGAAAGTAACAAATGATTATGAAAATTTAAGATTTAATACGGCAATTGCCCAAATGATGATTTTTATTAATGATTGTTACAAAGCTAAAAATATTTATTTAGGATATTTAGAAGGCTTTATTAAATTGCTTAATCCGATTGCTCCACATATAACAGAAGAATTATGGTCTATTTTAGGTCATGATAAGACAATTGCTTATGAAAATTGGCCTACTTATGACGAAAAAGCCTTAGAAAGTGAAAAAGCCCACTTAATGATTCAAGTTAATGGTAAATTAAGAGGGGAAATGGATGTTTTAAAAACTTTATCTAAAGAAGAAATTATTAATGAAGCTTTAGCTAATCCAAATGTTAAGAAATTTACAGAAGGTTTAACAATTGTTAAGACAATTGTCGTACCTAATAAAATTGTTAATATCGTAGTGAAATAAAATGAAAAGAGTTTTGTTAATAAACGACTTAGCTTGTAAAGGCGAATGTTCAATGCTTATTAATATTCCTATTTTAAAAGCGATGAATACTAATATAGATATTATTCCTATTAGTTTATTTAGTACACATACAGCTTTTAAAGAATTTTATTATAAAGATTTAACAAAAGAAGCTAAAAATATTTATGAACATTTTAAAAAAATTAATGATAAATATGAAGCAACTTATATTGGTTATTTAGGTGATGAAGCTAAAATTGATTTAGTAGATGAAATTTTAGCTTCTCATAATTCATTAACTTTATTAGATCCAATAATGGGTGATGATGGTAAACTTTATAAAAAGTTTAATTCAAATTATCCTAAAAAGTTATTAAAATTAATTAATAAAGCTAACATTATTACTCCTAATTTAACGGAAGCTTGTTTAATTTTAGGCATTGAATATAAGCCTAATTTTACTTTTTTAGAAATTAAAGAAATGCTTCAAAAATTAAGTGAATTAGGCCCAGAAATTGTTATTATTACAAGTGTGGTTTCTTCTAATGAAGTTATAAATTATTTATTTGATTCAAAAAACAACAAAATCGAAATTGCGAAAAACCCTAGAATTAGAGGAAAATTCTATGGTACGGGGGACTTATTTAGCAGCTTATTTTTAGGCTTTTTACTTAATGATTTTAGTTTAGAATTATCTTTGGTTAATAGTTCTAATTTAGTATATAAAGTTATAAATAATGAACCTTCTAATTATGAACCTTTAGAAGGTATAAAGATTTCTAAAATCTTTAAAGACATTGGGAGTTTGATTTATGAATAATAATAGTTTAAAAATTATTAAGAGTATTATAGTAATTTTAATAGCTTTTTTAATTAATTACATTTTAATATATATTGATAAGAAACTTATCGAAGTTCCTAGAGCTGTTTATTACTATAATCCTTTAATAGTTTCGATAGTTGGTGTTTTTGGTATCGCGAATAAAAAGAGTGAACAAAAAAAGTTATCTATACATTTATTCTTTTACTTTATAATGACTTTGTTGTTACTAACATTGAATAATTATTTATTAGCTCTTTTAACGAATAATGAATGGTTCATGCATATCGTAGAAGATTTATTTAATTTATTTTCTTTTTATTCAATGACTTTAATAGGTATAATTGTTTTACTTTTAGTCATGGCTTTATTAAAGAAAAAAGAATATTCTTTGATGGTCATTTTTCTTTATTTAACGATGACTTTTACCTCATTTATCAATAAACCTGACTTATATGTCATTTTTTATTCTAATACGATATCAATTATTTTTGGTTTAGCATTAGGCTACTCAATCAATATGTTTCATTTACCAAGACATAAACATAAAGAATATTTAATGATTTATGATATTACAAACCTTAAAGATGTTGATGAGTTTGTAAATTATGAGATTAATGACTTATTACGTAAAAAAGCCAATATTATGCTTTATACCAGTGATTCACCTGCCCAAATTAGTGAAAATGTAAGCAAATTAGATCTTAATTTACCAGTAATGATAATGAATGGGGCCGCTATTTTCAATTTTAATAATAAGCATTATGAAGCAGTTATTACTCTAGATGAAAATATAGTCAGTGAATTATTAAGTTTTTTTAGAAAATTAAAAGTATCACCTTTTATTAATGCAATTAAAAATGACATGCATTATTTATATGTAAAAGAAGTAACCAATGTCGAAGAAATAATATATGCCGATAATCGTAAAAATAGTGCTTTTTTAAATTTAATAATTGGTTCTATAACAGAAACTAATGTTTGTTCAATTGAACTTATTTTATTAAAATCAAAGGCTATTGATGTTTTAAATGATTTAAAAACTTTAGCGATTTATAATGATATTACAGTCATCAGTTATGATAAATATTCTAGTAGTGGTAGTGATGTTGAATATACATATATAAAAATATATGCCAAGAATATTTTAAATAATAAATATTTAACTAGAAACTTTTTAGACAAAAAGAAATTAGTATTTACTAATGAGTTAAATACTAAAGGTTTATTTGATATAGCTGATTATATCGTAACAACTAGTGTGGCATCTATAGATTTACAAAATAAAGCTAATTTTGTTTGTCAAAATAAAAATAAACATGCTTTAATTAAACAAATGAAAAAAATGTATTATCGCAAGTCATCTTACTAGCAAATTAATAAATATTATTGTATAATCACGAAGGAAATAGAGGGATTAGTATGAGTCATATTTTAGAAATAAAAAATTTATCAGCTAGAGTTCCAGAAAAAGAAATTTTAAAGAACTTTAGCTTAACTATAAAAAGTGGTGAAGTACACGCTATTATGGGGCCTAATGGTACCGGTAAATCTACTTTATCACAAATTATCATGGGTAAAAACACTTATGAAGTTACTAGTGGTGATATTTTATTTGATGGTAAATCAATTATGGATTTAACTGTTGATGAAAGAGCACGCCTTGGTGTATTTTTAGCTTATCAAAGTCCAATTGAAGTTGAAGGGGTTACCAATTCTGATTTTGTAAGAGCGGCTATGAAGGCCCAAAGTAATGAAGACGTTTCTTTATTTAAATTTATTAAAGAATATGAAAAAGCATGTAAAGATTTAAAAATGCCAGAAGATTTACCACATCGCTTTTTAAATGAAGGTTTTAGTGGTGGCGAAAGAAAACGTAACGAAATTTTACAAATGAAGATGTTAAAACCTAAGTTTGCGATTTTAGATGAAATTGATTCTGGTTTAGATGTCGATGCCTTAAAAATAGTATCTGAAAATATTAATCAAATGGTTTCAAATGAATTTGGTTGTTTATTAATTACCCATTATGAAAGACTTTTAGATTATGTAAAACCTACTCATGTTCATATTATGATGGATGGTCATATTGTTTTATCTGGTAAGGATGAATTAATTAAAAAAGTTGATCAGAATGGTTATGACTGGGTAAGAGAAGAATTTAATATTAGTTCACCTTCTTTAGAAGTAAAACACGCTATTTTAGGTAGCTGTGCGCATAATCAAGGTAATAAATAATGGCCAATTTAATAATTCTTGATGAAAAAAGCCCTAAAGAAATTACTATTAAGCCTAATGAAGAAGTAATTTATGAAGCTTTAAATCAAGGTGATGTAGAAAGAATAATTAATTTAGAAGAAGGTGCTAAATTAACTTTCTATGAACTTAATTTAAAAGAAGTAAATTCTAATTTAAAGATTAATTTATTAGGTAGGGGCGCAAGTGTTACTGTTAATACACTAAGCTTAGCTAAAGATAAAGTTTTAAATTATAATCAAGAGATTAATCATTTAGCTAAAGAAACAAACTCAAATGTTACTAATTTCGCTGTTGCTTTAGAAAAAGGCGAAGTTAATTATAAAACAGTTGGTAAAATTAATCGCCATATGATAAAGTCTAATTGTAAACAAGTGTCAAGAGGAATTATTATAGGCGATGATGCAAGTGTTAAAAGTGAACCAATCTTATTAATTGATGAATATGATGTTTTTGCGAATCATGGTTGTGCAATTGGTAAGATGAGTGATGAAGAAATGTTTTATTTAATGAGTAGAGGTTTAACTAAAGAAGAGGCTTTAAATTTAATCGTTAGAGGTCTTGTTTTACCTTTCTTACAAAAGTTAGATAAAGAAAATAGTGAAAAATATAATTTAGAAGTATCAAATATGTTTAATAAATGATCATGAGGAGTGATTAAAGTGTTGGATGTTAAAGAAATCCGCCGTCATTTTTCAATTTATGAATCTGAAAAAAAATTATGTTATTTAGATAGTGCAGCTTCTGCTTTAAAATTGAAAGAAAGCAATGAAGCATTAAATAAATATTTAGAACATAATGGCACTAATGTGCATAGAGGTGTTTATAAATTATCTTATGAAGCTACTTTAGCTTATGAAGAAACTAGAGAAGTAGTGGCTAATTTTTTAAATGCTAAGACTGAAGAAATTGTTTATACAAGAGGAGCTACGGAAGCTTTAAATATGACTGCCTTATTATATGGTATGAAATATTTAAATGAAGGTGATGAAGTTATTTCATCTGAACTTGAACATCATTCATCTTTAATGCCATGGCTAAAAGTGGCGACTTTAAAAAAGGCAAAGATGCAATATGTTCCTTTAGCTAGTGATTCGAGAATCACTGTGGAAAATTTCAAAAAAGTATTATCTAAGAAGACTAAAGTTGTTTGCTTAACTCATGTTTCTAATGTTTTAGGTTATATAACACCTATTAAAGAAATAATTAAATTAGCGCATGAAGTGGGTGCTGTTGTAGTAGTAGATGGAGCTCAAGGGGCACCACATTTAAAGGTAGATGTTAAAGACTTAGACTGTGATTTTTATTGTTTTTCAGCTCATAAGTTATGTGGTCCGACTGGAGTTGGCATTTTATATGGTAAAAAAAGTATTTTAGATAACTTAGATCCACTTTATTATGGTGGTGATATGGCTGATCAAGTATATTTAGATAAAATGACTTATAAAGATACACCTTATAAATTTGAAGCTGGAACAATGATGATAGGTGAAGTCATTGCTTTAAAAGAAGCCATTTTATTCTTAGAAAAAGTTGGTTTAGAAAATATTCAAAAGCATGAAGAATATCTTAAAGATTTAGCTTTAAAAGAATTAAAACAAATTCCTAATGTCATCATTTATAATGAAAATGTAGAAACTGGCATTATCGCTTTTAATATTAAAAACACCCATCCTCATGACGCTGCTTCTGTTTATGATAAGAATAATGTTTGTCTAAGAGCTGGTCATCACTGTGCTTTACCAGTTATTAGACATTTACAGTGTGTAGGAACTTTAAGAGCGTCTTTTTATCTATATAATGATGAAGAAGATGTTAAGAAATTTGTTGAAGCTACTAAAGAAGCCGCAAAGTTTTTTGAAATATTTATGTAAAAGTTGGTGAAAATATGCAACTAGAAGATTTATATAGACAAGTTATTATGGACCATTATAAAAATCCTCGTCATAAAGGCTTAGTAGATAAAGAAGGTTACCAAAAAGTGCATCTTCATAACCCATCATGTGGTGATGATTTAAGTGTGCAAGTAAAAATTGAAAATGGTACTATTACTGATATTAGGCAAGATGGTACTGGTTGTTCAATTTGTTGTTCAAGTGCTTCCGTAATGAGTTCTTTATTAATAGGAAAAACTGTTTCTAAAGCCAACCAAATAATTGAAGATTTTTATCAAATGATTCAAGGTATAGAAATCACATTAGAACAAGAAGAAGACCTTGATGAAGCTTTAGCTTATAAAGGTGTTAGTCAGTTTCCTGCCAGAATAAAATGTGCAACTTTAGCTTGGAAAGCTTGTGAACAAGCTTTAAAGGAGGGCCATAATGAGTGATATAAAAGAAGAATATAAATATGGCTTTAAAACTGATGTTAAAAATATTATAACTTCTGGTAAAGGTATTAGTGAAGATGTTGTAAAATTTATTAGTGAAGCTAAACAAGAACCAGAATTTATGAAAGAAAATAGAATTAAAGCTTATCATGAATTTGTTAATAAAAAGAATCCAAGTTGGGGTCCTAATTTAGATTTTATTGATTTTAGTGAATATACCTATTATGCGAAAGCAACTACCAAGACAGAAAATAAGTGGGAAGAAGTACCAGATAAAATTAAAGATACATTTGATAAGCTTGGTATTCCAGAAGCCGAAGCCAAGTATTTAGCAGGTACTTCAGCCCAGTTTGAATCAGAAGTAGTTTATCATAAAAATTTAAAAGAATTAGATGAAATGGGAGTAATCTTTTTAGATACAGATACTGCTTTAAAAAAATACCCCGAATTATTTAAAAAATATTTTGGTAAAATAATACCGGCTTCTGATAATAAATACGCCGCTTTAAATACGGCAGTTTGGTCAGGTGGTTCTTTTATTTATGTTCCAAAAGGAGTAAAAGTAACTAAACCAGTTCAATCATATTTTAGAATAAATAGTGAAAAAGTAGGTCAGTTTGAAAGAACTTTAATTATTGTTGATGATGACGCTGAAATTCATTATGTAGAAGGTTGTACAGCTCCTATTTATTCAAAGGATAGTTTACATGCTGCTGTTGTTGAAATTTATGTTGGCAAAAATGCTAAATGTCGTTATTCAACCGTTCAAAACTGGTCTAATAATATCATTAATTTAGTTACTAAAAGGGCCCTAGTCGAAGAAAACGGCTTAATGGAATGGATTGATGGTAATGTTGGTTCTGGTTTAAATATGAAATATCCAGCTTGTATTTTAAAAGGAGATTATGCTAAAGGCACTACGATTTCAATTGCTTTTGCTTCTAAAGATCAATATCAAGATGCAGGTGCTAAAATGATTCATATTGGTAAAAATACTACTTCTAAAATTATATCTAAATCAATTTGTAAAAATGGTGGTACTGTAAATTATCGTGGTTTAGTAAGTGGAACTAAATCAGCTATCGGTGCTAAAAGCCATGTTGAATGTGACACTTTAATTTTAGATGATATTTCTAAATCAGATACTATTCCATTAAATAAAGCCGCTAATAATGATATGTATATTGAGCATGAAGCGACTGTAAGTAAAGTAAATGAAGAACAATTGTTTTATTTGATGAGTCGAGGCTTATCGAATGAAGAAGCTACAGAAATGATAGTAATGGGCTTTATAGAACCATTTTCTAAAGAATTACCAATGGAATATGCCGTTGAATTAAATCGTTTAATTAAACTAGAAATGAATGGTGCGATAGGATAAAGGTAATCCTTTGTCCTTTTTTAATAAGGAGGTTTAAAAGATGCTTATACATGAACTAGAATATCGACTTAGAACAAATGATTTTGATACATATGATCATATAACAATGACTTCAATTCTAAATTCTTTTCAAGATATTGCAGGTGTTCATGCTGAGAAACTAGGAATTGGTTTTGAGGATATGGTTAAGAAAAACTATTACTGGGTAGTTACGAAAGTAAAAGCTACCGTTTTAGAAACACCAAAGCCAGGTGATGTTATAACTGTTAAAACTTGGCCCTTACCAAAAGCTAAAATTGAATTTAGAAGAGAATATGAAATCACTAATAAAGATGGTAAAGTAATAGCTTATGGTTCATCTATTTGGGTATTAATAACTTGTGATACTAGACGCTTATCACGCGGACAAGATATTAATTATGAAGGAGAATGTTATGATAAAATCTATTATCCTGAATTGCCAAAATTAAAATTTGAACTTAATGAGCCCTTAACTTATACTCATGAAGTTAAATTTGTCGATCTTGATCATAATGGTCATATGAACAATTCGCGTTATGCTGATATCATTTTAAATATTATTGGCTTAAATAATAAACATATTAAAGAAATTCAATTTGACTATCTAATTGAAGCTAAATATCATGATATTTTAACTATAAAATATGAAAAGAATGATAATATTTATAATTTTATAGCATATAATAATGATAAAGTATGCTTAAAATGTCAAGCGGAGGTAGAAGATAATGAATAAATTCTTAAATTTTATGCGAGAAGCTGTCAGCAAATATCACGCTGTAAATTATTATGTTAATGATTTAGAAACTAACGGTTTTAAAAGATTAAGTGAAAATAAAACTTGGCGTTTAGAATTTAATAAAAAATATTATGTAGTTAGAAACGATTCATCAATTATCGCTTTTAAAACTCCTAAAGAAAAAGTATTTACTGGTATTAATATAACAGCTAGTCACACTGATTCACCAACATTTAAAATTAAGCCTAATCACTTATTAAATGATGGCAGTTATTTACGTTTAAATACAGAAGTTTATGGTGGACCTATTATTTCTACTTGGCTAGACCGTCCTTTAAGTATCGCTGGTAAAGTAATTTTAGAAGATGGTGGTAAGCTATTAAGTAAGTTAGTTTATATTGATAAAGACTTATTAGTTATTCCTAATATGGCTCCTCATTTAAAACCAGAAATTAACAATGGTTATAAATATAATTTACAATTAGATATGATGCCACTATTTGGTCAAGCTAGCGATAATTATAATTTAAACGTTATTTTAGCTAAAGAATTAATGGTTTCGCAAAATGATATTAAATCATTTGATTTATATTTAGTAAACCGGATAAGAGCCCGTCAATTTGGCTACAATGATGACTTAATTTTAAGTCCTCAATTAGATGACTTAGCTTCTAGTTATGCCTCATATATTGCCTTTAGAAATCAAGATAATAAAGCTTTCAATGTCTTTGCCTCTTTTGATAATGAAGAAGTTGGTTCAATGACAAAACAAGGTGCTGATAGTAATTTCTTAGAGGTAGTTTTAAAAAGAGCTTATCAAGCTTTAGGGTATAAAGAAGAAGAATATTTAATTAGTTTGGCTAATTCAATAATGTTATCTATTGATAACGCTCATGCTTTAAATCCAAATAATAAAGCTAATTATGATGAGTTAAATAGACCAATTCTAAATAAAGGCGTAGTTATTAAATATAACGCTAATGAAAGATATACAACTAATTCCTTAACTAGTGCTTATCTAAACAAATTAGCTAAAGAAGAAGATATTAACTTACAAACATACACTAATAGATCTGATATAAGAGGTGGTTCTACATTAGGAGCTATTTTATTAAGCCACTTAAGTATCAATAGCTGTGATATTGGTCTACCTCAATTAATGATGCATTCAAGTACTGAACTTTGTGGACTAAAAGATATAAATGATTTAGTTAAATTAGTAACTAAATTTTATAGCTGTGCTACATTAATTGAAAATGACAATAATTTAATATGTAGGTATTAAAAATGAATAAAAAAATCCAAATAGTTAGTATCGTCGTCTTTAGTTTGTGTTTCTTGTCTGTATTTTGTTTTATACTTTATACAGCCATTTCTATGGGTGGTATTGGCGTTTACTTCATGATACCATTTGGTCTTGTCTTTCTTGGCGCTATAATCTCTGTTATAATGAAAGTAGTTAGGATTTCTAAGAAAACTAACAAAACCGAAGTTACAACTGATAATATTGGTAGAACGATTGCAGTAGAAGGTATAAAATGTATGAATTGTGGTTGTATAAATGAACCAGGTATGACATATTGTAGTCATTGCGGAAGACCACTAGAAAAAGAATGTCCTAATTGTCATTTTAAAACAAGTAGTGATAGTGGATTTTGTCCAAAGTGTGGGACTAAATTATAAAGAAAAAAAGCTTCTTTTGAAGCTTTTTATTTTGGCCTTATTAAGCTATTTTTTGTAATATATAAATAATTCTTTCATCTTCAGATTCTAAATCGTCATTAAAATCACCGACAACTTTAATTAATTTAAAATTACTAAAATCAAAATCATTTAAATCATAATAATATTCATAATAATCTTCATTAATTACACTTACTTTATTATCAATTTTTATCTTATGATGTAAGGTTTTAGAATTAATTTTACTTGTATACCACTTTAAATAGAAGTTACCATAATCACCTTCAATTTTATTATCTTGATATTCATCCATAAAGAATTTACTAAAGCAATCAAAGATAAAATAGCCACCAATTTTAAGATTATTATAGACATTTTTAATAAATTTATTAACTAGCTCTTTTGAACTTAAAAAATTAATAGAATCAAAGTAACAAGTAATAACATCAAATTTAAGATCATAATTAAAATCGATCATATCTAGAATTTTAAATTCAATATTCAAACGATTTAGTTTAGCTTTTTCTTTTGCTATTTCAATCGCTTCTTCTGATAAATCAAAACCATATAATTTATAATTATATTTACTCATTAGTTCTAAAAAGGTGCCAGTTCCGCAGCAACAATCTAATAAAGAATCACCATCTTTTAAATATGATAATGTTAATTCTTCCCAAAGATGATAATCTAAATCTTTGGTAATTTCATCATTATAATAGGCAAATTTTTTATAAGCATTCATTTTATTAATTTCAAACTCTTTTCTATATTTTTATCAGGGTCAATGTAAATAGTTTTTTGATTTTTATAATTAACCATACAACCTTTTTTGCCAGGTATCTTCTTAACAAATTTACAGAGTGTATAATCAACTTGTACACTTGATGAATCCTTCGCAAAAGAATATAGACTAGCTAGATTAGCCGCACACCTAATATCATTTTCAGTTGGTAATTCTTCACTTTTTAATAAGACATGAGAGCCACTGCCATCTTTAACATGAAACCATAAATAATTAGGTTTACCTAAGGTAAAAGTAACATATTCATTTTGAATATTATTTTTGCCAACATAAATTAATGCTTTATCAGCTGTTTCATAAGTTAAAATATTAGGTTTTTGTTTCTTTTTAGGTTGTTTTTTAGTGTTATTTCTAATATATTTATATTTTTCTAATTCTTGCATAATTTCCAAAACATCATTTAAAGATGCATTAAAAATTTGTACTTTTAGGTTATTAAAATATTCAATTTCATCTAAAGTTAGCTTAGTTTGCTCATCAATAAAAGCAATTGATTTTTTTAATTTTTGATATTTTTTATAATATTTTTGACTATTTTCTAAAATAGTTAATTTATTATCTAAATTAATAATAATATTTTTATCATTATAATAATCATAAACTTCAATATTTTTTAATTTATCTTTTAAATTATGTGATTGAAGAAGAAGCTCACCATATAATTTATATTTATCAGCATCTAAAGCTAATCTTTTTTCATCAGCCAGCTTAGTTAATTTAGTTTCTAATTTGTTAAGCTGACGATTAACAAATTTTAAAATATCACTTGTTTCTTTACGGATTTGATCGTCTTTGTCTTTTTGAAAAAATAAATCATCTAATAATTCAGAAATATTATCATAAGTTTTAAGAGGATTAAAGCTAAAATAATAGTAATCTTCTTTATTATTAATATTTAAATAAGTAGAAGGTTTAAAATAATTATTAAGTAAATTCATGAAATTAGAATCAATTAGCTCATCTTTAAAAACCATATTCGCAAAAGAATAAGAGACACCTAAAAAATTATTAACTAAATCTTTAGGTGAATTAAGCTTACTTAAAACATCTTTAAGATTAGTAACTTTGTAAGGATTTAATTTTTCACTTTTAGGAAATTCATATTTAACATGAGGCATAATAATCCGGTTAAATTCACTAACGCCATCTTTATGAAGACAATCAATAATTTCATAATCATCAGCAGTTAAAATCAAGTTAGAAAATCTCCCCATAACTTCACATATTAAATAATAAGTTACCTTATCCCGCATTTCGCTAAAACCATCTAATGTAAAAACAATAATTCTATCTGTTTCATATTGATAAATATCACGAATGAAAAAACCTTCTAAGTTTTTCTTTAGAAATAAAGTGAAGGGCTTTGAAGCTATAATATGATTATAATTCATATTAGTTATATGGATACGAGAAGTATCACTATTAAAATTTAAATATAAAGTATAGTTTTTAGAATTCGCTCTAATTATAAAAGTATATGTATTAGTAGATATCTCATTAATTTTAGTAATTCTACCTGTCTTTAAAATTAAAAGTTCATCTATTAATTTATGTAAGAAAATACCATCAAATCCCATTTAAATCACCATATAAAATTATATAAAAAAAATATATATAATGCAAACAAGTAATAAAATTATAAAAAAATTGACAAAAAGAACAGAGTGCAATAATAAAATATAAATAGATTAGTTGGTGATAATATATGATATTAGAAAAGATAAAAAAAAGATAGTCTTAAGTTAATACTTTTACAAATTTTAGTTTAGCAGCTTACTACTTTAATCAGCGGAATTTACTTTTACAATTAACAAAATTAAAAAAAGTTTAAAAATTGGATTGACTTTTTTACAAAAATCTATATAATTGACTTGTTAATAAAAAGGTGAAAAGCAGAACCCCCGTTCTCGCCTGATTGACAAAAGGTCGGTAGGCAAAAGAGTCACAGTGAAATTATAATGATTGTTGATTTTTCAGGGGCGCTTTACGTCCCTTTTTATTTGGAAATTATGGAGGTGGCAAACATTAGCAATCAAAAAAGACCAGAAGAAATGGTCAACGAAGACATCCGCTTAAAGGAAATGTTAGTAATTACCGATAAAGGTGAAAAATTAGGTGTTTTACCTAAAGCAAAAGCTTTAGAAGAAGCTTATAAAAGAGAACTAGACTTAGTAGTTGTTTCTCCTGATAGCAATCCAGCTGTTGCGAAAATGATGGATTATTCTAAATATCGTTTTGAACAACAAAAGAAAGCTAAAGAAATGAAAAAGAAACAAAAAATCACAGTTGTTCAAGAAATTCAACTTTCACCAACAATTGAAAAACATGATTTTGATACTAAAGCTAGAAAAGCTGAAACTATTTTAAGCAAAGGTAATAAAGTTAAAATTACAATGCGTCTTAAAGGTAGAATGATTATGCATCAAGAACTAGCTAAAGAAGTAATTGTTCGCTTTATTGATCAATTAAAAGATGTTTCGACGCTTGAAAGTGATGTTAAATTAGATGGCAAACAATTGTTTGCGACTATCCAACCAAAAGTTCAAAAATAAAAAAGGAGTGTAATGTATTATGCCAAAACAAAAAACACATAGTGGCTTAAAGAAAAGAGTTAAAATTACAGCAACTGGCAAAATTAAACGTCGTCATGCTTATGTTGGCCACTTAAAAACAAATAAAACTCACAAACAAAATGTTCAATTACACAAAGCTACTTTAGTAGATAAAACTGATGAGAAACGTATTAAAAGTCTTATCAGTAATATGCGATAGGAGGAATGAATTATGCCAAGAGTAAAAGGTGGATACGTAGCTCGTAGAAGACGTAAAAAAGTATTAAAATTAGCTAAAGGCTATTATGGTTCAAAGCATGCAATCTATAGAACAGCTCATGAACAAGTAATGCGCGCATTACAATTCTCTTATCGTGATCGTAAAGTTAGAAAAAGAGAATTCAGAAAATTATGGATTGTTCGTATTAATGCAGCTTGCCAATTAAATGGTATTAAATATAACCAATTCATTAATGGTTTAAAAAATGCTGGTTTATTAGTTAACCGTAAAATGTTAGCTGATTTAGCAGTTAATGATGCAGCTACATTTACTAGTTTAGTAGAAACTGCTAGAAAAGGTTTAGCAGCTAAACCAGAAGTTCAAAAAGTAGAATATGTATTCGTTAAACCAGCTAAAAAAGAAGAAAGAAGCAAAAATCATGCTGATTTAGTAGCTAATACTAAAAAAGAAGTTAAGGTAGAAGCTAAAAAAGAAGTTAAAGCTGAACCTAAAAAAGAAGTAAAAGTAGAAACTAAAAAAGAATCAAAAACTGTTGATTATGCAAGCATGAACTTAACTGAGTTAAAAGCTTTATGTAAAGAAAGAGGCCTTAAAGGTTATTCTACATTAAAGAAAGATGAAATTATTGCTTTATTAAGTAAATAATTTTGAAAGCTAGACATATAAGTCTGGCTTTTTTTTATTTTAAAAAAGTGCTATAATTTTTAAAAAAGTGGGTGATTAGGATGCTTGAAATTAAAAATGTGACAGTTAAATTTAAAGAAAAAGTGGTAATAGATAATCTATCTTTAAAATTACCAGATGTTGGTCTAGTAACCTTAAGTGGTAAAAGTGGTGCCGGTAAATCAACTTTTTTAAATTTAATAGCTGGTCTTATTAAAAAACATGATGGTAAAGTAATTTATGAAACCAACTTTAAAAAAGAAAGAGATTTGTTTTATAACAAAGTAGAAACTAATTTATTTAGCTTTTTAACAGTTAAAGAAAATTTTAAAATGTTTCTAGATGATAAAGAATTTAAAGAAGCTTTAGAATATATTAATAAATATGAACTTAATTATTTAATTAATAGAAAAGTTGAACTAATTTCTAGTGGTGAAAAAAATAGAATTAATTTAATCATTGCTTTAGTTAAAAAAGCTAAAATTATCTTATTGGATGAACCATTAGCCAATGTTGATATTGAAAGTAAGCCATTATTATTAAAAGAAATTGAAAAATTAAGTGAAAGAGCTTTAGTTATTGTTGCTCACCATTTAGAAGAAAGTGATGAACTAAAGATAACTATTGAAGAAAAAGAAAATCACAATGATTCTAGCTTAAAAGGTAAAAGAAAATTATTATTAAATAGTTTAGTTTATAATTTGAATAAAAGTCGTAAAGTGCCTTTAATTTATCATTTAACCTTATATTTAATACTTATTATAGCGTTAGTAGCTTTCTTAGTTTTTAATACTAAAAAAGAAGAACTTTATAAAAATGGTCTTTTAAAAAATGATGTCACAATTGTTGTTCAAGACCCGATAAAAATAAAAACTGATAATAAAGGTTATTATCAAACATTAGATTATGAAATAAGTAGTGAAACATATAATAATGAAAGAGTCAATTTTTCTCATGATAAATTAATTATAACTGATAAGCTTTGTACTAAAGGAACTAAAACTAAATTAGAAGATGACACTATTTATATTTCTGATTATTTATATCAATTAACTTCTAATAATGGTTACTTAGCTTTAGATGGACCATCTATAGATTTGCCTTATGGTCTATCTAGTATTATGCTTGTAAGCAATTATCATATTCAAGAAGTAAATGTTAAATCTAGCTTTTTAGATTCGAGAAATAACAAGATTAATTTTAATGAAAAAAAGCTTAAACTAGCCATTTATGAAACTAATTTCAAAGAGTTTTTAAGAGAAGAAGCTCCTGACTCAAGAACAGTTTTGTGGCAAGCTCAACACTATTATTTTAATGTTTATATGAATAAAAACACATTAGAAAATATTACTACTGATTCTGAAGAATTTCCACTATATTTTGATGATAATGCTTTATTTAAAGATAATGTTGATGATAATACTTTTATTTTTAAAGATCCAAAAAGTTTTTTAAATTATGCTAGTTTAGAATATAAAGATATTTATGAAAAATATTATAATGAAAAAAATATAAAGCCTTTAATGGAAGCTTTAAAGAATAAAGAATTCACTTTTAATTTTTTGTACAATGATAATATTATTACTAAAAAATTAGTTAATAAAACTAGTAACTTCAATTATCACAATTATAATTCAGCTACTAGAACTTTAAATATAGGAATTTCTCCTAATTTATATAATGAATTTTTAAATACATGTAATTTTGTTTTTGATACAATTAAGTATCAAGGTCGTGATGTTTATTTTATTGATGTTGATGATCCTAATTTTTTAGAAAATATGGAACAAATAATGAATGATAATTTCTTATTTCTAAATCAGAAACATGAAATTAATGAATTATTAACTAATTTTAATAAGGTTCAAAAGCCATTTAAGATTATTTTTTATGCTCTTATTAGTTTAGCTTTAGTATCTTATATTTGTTATTTTATTTTTTATTTAATACCAGATTTTAAAAAACTAAAATATTTAAAATTAAGAGGTTATACTTATAAAGATATCTTTATTTTAAATTACTTACCAAGTATTTTAATTGAAATAATTTATATTTGCTTGTTGTTTAGTTTAGCTAGTTTAATAGTAGGACCTTTAAAAGTCTTATTAAAAATAGTATAGGGGGTGTTTTTAAATGTTAGAAATTAAAAATTTAAATTTAAGTTTTGGTGAACAAATAATTTTTAAAGACACTTCTTTAACTTTAAAGTATAATGGCCTTTATTTATTACTTGGTCGTAATGGTATTGGTAAAAGTACACTTTTTAATATTTTAGAGGGTAAAATTAAAACAGAAGCTTTAATTACTTATAATGGTAAAAAAATAACTAATGAAATAGTTTTTGTTAGTAGTGATAACATGGTGTTTTTAAATCTAACAATTAATGAACATCTACATATGTTTTCAAAAGATGAAACTAAGATTAATTATTTAATGACATCTTTAGGCTTAGATTATTTAAAAAGAACTAAAAAAGCCAAAAAAATGTCTCAAGGTGAACGACAACGTTTAGCACTAGTAGTGGCCATATTAGAAGATAAACCTATTATGTTGTTAGATGAGGCGACCAGTCATCTAGATTTAGAAAATGGTCAAAAAGTTATTAAATTATTACATGAATATGCAAAAGATAAAATAATTATTTTATCAACTCATCAACATGATAAATTAGATTATAAACCTAATTATGTAATTAATATTAATAATTATAAGTTAGATGTAATAGAAAAAGTGCCAACTAATATTTCTAATTTACCAGTTAAAAATGAATATTATAATTTTAAAACTTTATTTAAGTTATTAACTTATAAACCTAAGTTTATCTTTATGATTATTTTAGGTATTTTAATGAGTATTACAATTACTTTTTATACAGGTATAACTTTAGATAAATATACTGGCTATGAAGCCTATTTAAAACAAGAAGATACATATTATTATTTGACGGAATTTAATAGTAATCTACCTATTAGTAAAGAGGAAAGTTCTAAGTTTAATCCTGATGGTACTTATTATTTAAATAGTAATTTATTTTCTTTAGGTGAATTATTAAAAGAAGATGGTAGTATTATTACTTTACCAAGAGAATATTATAATGACGCTATTAATTATTTTTATATAACTGATAATTATAATGGTAAAAAGCTTAATGATAATGAGATAATTATAAGTGATTATATGAATAAATATTTTAAAGATAATCAGTTATATTTTGATGGTTTAACGCTTAATTATCATAATTTGCATTTAAAAGTTAAGGGTTATTTTAATACTAATTATCAAAAATATGAAGAAGAACGAAAAATATATAACTTTTTAAAAAGTGAAGTAATGAATCGAATGTATTTAAATTTAAATACTTATAATAATTTAAAAGAAGCCTATCTAAATGATATGACAACTAGTGATAAAGTTATTTGTTCTAACACATATTATCTAAAAGATGAATATAATGATTATAATGTATTTGTTGGTGATGATAATCTTATAAATGACAATGATGTCATTGTAAGCTTCGGTTATCTCAATTTATATCAAGTAGCACCACCAACCATACCAATAGAAGTACCCATTTATCTAACTTTTACGGATACTAGGTATGAAAGAACACCAACTTTTGATGATCCTAGTACAACTTATGTTAAAATGTTTGGCGACATGTTTAATGTAGTTGGTGTTACTGATGATTCATCACCATACATTATTTTTAAGAATAAAGATGCTTTAAAAACTTTATTTGGTAATAGTCTAAGAGATATGAGTTTTGATTATTTTAGAAGTGAAAGTTTAGATACTAATAAG
Organism: uncultured bacterium; assembly: GCA_949291115.1. Classification (GTDB taxonomy): domain Bacteria; phylum Bacillota_I; class Bacilli_A; order Acholeplasmatales; family Anaeroplasmataceae; genus CALUXS01. The sequence continues at coordinate 33,856 of CASETY010000008.1, read as the reverse complement.
GTTAGAAATATAATTGATGGTAATTATTTACTTTCTTCAATTTATAATGATGATTATGTAAATATGTTAGATGATATGGATATGTTAAAGACTTTCTTTAAAATGGTTTTTAATTTAACTTTAGTTATTGAGATTTTATTTACGATGTTTACTTATTTTTTAGAAAATAAGAGTAAAGATAATGTTTTAAAATTAGCTAAAGAAAAAAGTTTTAATAAAAAGACTTATAATTTAATTTATATTTGTTTTAGGATTTTAAGTTTTATATTCTTAATTGTTTCTTTAGTTGTAAGTTATTATTATTTAACACCATATGTAAATAAAATAGTGAATTTATTAATAGGTAGTTCACCTAATTTCATTACTGATAATTATCTTCATTTTATTTTAGTTTTATTGATTTATCTAGGGATTGTTTTAGTATTATATTTGTTTGATAAAGGGTTTAAAATCTTTAAAAATAAACTTAGTATAAGATTAAATTAAGGTTGTTATCTTATATTTATTTTGTTATAATTTTTCGTGAGGTTTTAAAGATGGTAAAAGAAGAAGTAAAACAAAGTTTAGATAATGAAAAAAGAGTTAAAACGATTGCGGAAAGAAAAAAAGAATTACGTATTTTAAATACTTTAAAAGTATTGTATATGATTGTAGTAATTTTAACTATTGCCTATTCAGCTTGGATGTTTATTCAAGTTTATGTTGTTAAAAAGAGTAATTTCTTTTTTGAACATTTTGGCTTAGGCCTTACCTTAGTATTAATTGGTGTTTGTGGATTTTTATTACCAATAATTAATAAGTTTAATCCTAATAGCTCTGATAATAAAGGTGATGGCTTAATGATGCTTATTGGTGTTATTATGATGATTTTTGGTTTAGGAACTATTTTATTTACCTTTTTATAGTAACTTTACAATTTTTAAAAAATGTGCTATATTTAAATTGCTAGGAAGAAGCCCGTGGAACCCATTTTTTTATTAAATTGGGATTAAGAGATATCATGTTGCGGATACTTATTTAGTTTTCTTCATAAGGACCCTGATTGGTAGCTAAGAGATCCCACCCTTGAAGTACTTTGTTCTTCATGGACTTCCTAGCTTTTTTTATTGTAGGAGGCAACTATGCGCGTTATTGCTGGTAAGTACCGTCATCGGATAATCAAGGAATGTAATTTAGAAGGCACTAGAGAGACGCAAGATAGGATAAGAGAAGCTATTTTTAATAGTTTAGGTCCTAGCATTAATGGTAAAGTCTTAGATTTATTTTGTGGTTCAGGAGCTTTAGCTATTGAAGCTTATTCTAGAGGTGCTAGTTATTTATATTTAAATGATTTTAATAAAGAAGCTTTAAAAGTAGCTAAAAGTAATTTAGATTCTTTAGGTATTTTAGATTATAAATTATTTAATTTAGATTATTTAGCTTGTTTAAAAGAATTAAAAGAAACTTTTGATTATGTTTTTTTAGATCCACCTTATAAATATACAGATGTTAAAGGTATAATTGAAGCTCTTTATTTTAATAATATAGTTAATAATAATACTATTATTGTTTTTGAGATGGCAAGTACTACTAATTATTTAGAAAGTACTTATTATGAACTAGTTAAAGAAAAGCGTTATGGTAAAAAGAAAGTCTTATATTTTAAATTAAAGGTGTAAAAAGCCTTGTATTCTTAGCTTAAAAATGATAATATTTACAAATGTAAGAAGGAAGAAATAATCATTCTATTTTAAGCGACAATGGTTGGTGGAAGCATTGATTAGAAGATTAGGACTGACACCTTTATTACTTTTTCGTACCAGGCGTTAACGGCATAAAGCGCTAGCAAGGCTAGAATTAAGGTGGCACCGCGGTTATTTCGTCCTTAGATATTTTTATCTAAGGCTTTTTTATTAAAAAAAGGAGGATTTTTATGGAAACTAAACCTAAAGGTACATACGATGTTTTACCAAATGAAGTTCTTTTGTGGCAAAACATTGAAAGTAAGATTAGAGAAGTTTGTAAATTATGTAACTATGAAGAAATAAGAACACCTATTTTTGAAAATGCGAAAGTATTCCATCGTGATGAAAAAGATAGTTCAGATATGGTTAATAAAGAAACTTATGATTTTTTAGATCGTGGTCAAAGACTTATGACCTTAAGACCAGAAGGAACGGCAGGGGTTGTAAGGGCTTATATTGAAAATAAACTTTATGTTACAAACGATGTTTGTAAGCTTTATTATTTAGGTCCAATGTTTCGTTATGAAAGACCCCAAAAAGGTAGATATCGTCAATTTAGTCAGTTTGGGATAGAAGCTATTGGTTCTGATTCTTATATGCTTGATGTTGATGTTATTAATGTAGCGATTTTATTATTTAAGAAACTTGGCTTAAAAGGTTTAAGAGTTAGAATTAATACTTTAGGTGATAAAGAATCACGTCTAAATTATCGAGAAGCTTTAGTTAATTATTTTAGTGATAAAATAGATAATTTATGTAGTGATTGTAAAAATAGATTAGAAAATAATCCTTTAAGAATTTTAGATTGTAAGGTTGATAAAGATAATCCTATTTTATTAAACGCTCCTAAAATTAAAGATTATTTAAATGAAGTAAGTGTTAAACATTTTCAAAATGTTTTAGCTTTATTAAAAGAATTAAATATTGATTATATTGTTGATGAACGTTTAGTAAGAGGTCTTGATTATTATTCACATACTGTATTTGAGATTGAATATAATAGTAGTGAGATGGGCAATCAAAACATTATTTGTGGTGGCGGTCGTTATTCTGATTTAGTTAGTGATTTAGGGGGACCTGTGAAGCCTGCTTGTGGACTTGCGTTTGGTCTAGATCGGTTAATTCAAGTTTTAAAGATGGAAAACAATAATTTAGAAGTTAATAATAGTTTAGATTGTTTTGTAATTACATTAGGGGAAAAGGCTTCCTTTAAAGCTCAAAAAATTATTAATAATTTAAGATTAGCTGGTATTAGCTGTGATGGTGATTTTAATAACAAGTCATTAAAAGCTCAGTTTAAAATAGCTGATTCATATAATAGTCATTTTACTTTAATTTTAGGTGAAGATGAGTTAGAAAAAGGTGTTATTCGGGTTAAGAATAATGTAAATGATAGTCAAGAAGAGGTTAATTTAGTAAATTTAGTAAATTATCTGAAGGAGGAAAGTAATGAAGAGAGTACAAATTAAAGATTTAAAATTAAATCAAGTTAATCGCTTAGCTGGTTTTGTAGAAAATTTACGTAATAAAAAGACAATGTGCTTTATTGTTTTACGTGATGTTTCAGGTGTTATTCAAGTAACTATTGAAAAAGAAAAACATCCAGAATTTAATGAATTATTAGATAAATTAACTATTGATTCAGTAATTGAAGTAGAAGGTATGGTTTTAGAAAGCGAATATGTTAAACTAAACCATATGGAAATGTATCCTGATAAATTAAAAGTTGAATCAATTGCCTTACCTTCACCAATAGTTGCGCCTAAGGGTGAAGAAACTAATATTGATTTAAGATTAGATTATCGTTGGATTGATTTAAGAACTAAGAAAAACACTTTAATGTTTAAGGTTCAATCTCACTTTATTAATAGTTGTCGTGCTTTTTTAAATGAAAGAGATTTTATTGAGATACATACACCTAAGTTAATTGGGGCGGAAAGTGAATCAGGAGCTGGTGTTTTTAAAGTAGATTATTTTGATCGTAATGCTTATTTAGCGCAATCTCCTCAATTTTATAAACAAATGGCGATGGCAGCTGGTTTTGAACGCATTTATGAATCAGGTCCTGTCTTTAGAGCGGAAAAGTTTGCGTCTCGTAAACATGCGACTGAATTTACTGGTTTTGATTTAGAATTTTCTTATATTGATTCATATGAAGATGTTATGAAATTAGAAGAAGAAATGTTAACTTACGCTTTAGCTAAGACTAAAGAAAAATACGGCGAAGAAATTAAAGAAGTATATGGCATCGATATAGTAGTGCCTACTTTACCATTCCCACGTATTGATTTACATGATTTATATCAAAAATTAGAAGAAAAATATGGCTATAAAGTAAGTGAAGATGAAAAAGGTGATCTTACAACTGAAGGGGAAAGATTATGTAAAGAATTCTCTTTAGAAGAATATGGTCATGAATTCTTATTTGTAACAGGTTATAGTAAAGAAAATAGAGCTTTCTATCATATGCGTGATGAAAAAGGTGTTCCTTGTGGTTATGATTTAATTTGGAAAGGTTGTGAAATCACAACAGGTGCGCAAAGAGAACATCGCTATGAAATCTTAAAAGCGCAAGCAGAAGAAAAAGGCTTAGATGAAGATGTTAAGTTCTATTTAGATTTCTTTAAATATGGCTGTCCTCCACATGGTGGCTTTGGTATTGGTGTTGATCGTATTACAATGCTTATCTTTAATGAAGGCATTAAAGAATCAATGTTTATTTTCCGTGGACCAGATCGTTTGAATCCGTAGGTGAATTATGACTAAGCATATATCATGGGATGAATATTTTATGGGTGTAGCTATTTTATCTAGCTACCGTTCAAAAGACCCCTCAACTAAGGTGGGGGCTTGTATAGTTAATGAAGATAAAAGAATTATTGGTATTGGTTATAATGGTTTTCCTTTTGGTTGTAGTGATGAGGTTTTTCCGTGGGGGAAAATTGGTAAGGATTTAGATACTAAATATCCTTATGTTGTCCATGCAGAGCCAAATGCAATTTTAAATTCAACAACTTCTTTAAAAGGCGCAACCTTATATGTTACATTATTTCCTTGTAATGAATGTGCTAAATTAATTATTCAAAGTGGAATTAAGCATATTGTTTATATGGATGATAAATATAAAGATAATGATTACTATATTGCTAGTAGAAGAATGTTTGATGCGGCTAATGTCACTTATAAACAAATGGAAAAAGTAAATATAATTGTTGGTGGTTACAATGATTAAGAAGAATCAAATTATAACTTTAATTTTTATTGTGTCAGTTATTTTAATTGACCAAGCTGTTAAATTAGTAGTTGATAATTATCTAGCAATTAGAGAAAATTTAGTCGTTATTCCTAATTTCTTTAGTATAACAAGAGTATATAATACAGGGGCTGCTTGGGGAATGTTTGGTGATTCAACGATTGTTTTAATGGTTATTAGTATTGTAGCTTCTTTAGTAGCTTTATATGCTTCAACTTGGAACGATTTTAAAAAGAAGAAAACTTATTCAATTGCTATTTGTTTAATCGTTGGCGGAGCGGTTGGTAATTTATTAGACCGTTCATTTACAGTGGCTGGTTTATATCAAGGGGTAATTGATATGTTTGCCTTTAGTTTTGGTAGTTATGATTTCCCAGTTTTCAATATAGCTGATGCTTGTTTAGTAATTGGAGTAATCTTACTAGCTATTGATGTGATTTTCTTTCAAGATAAAAGAAGACATGACAAAAAAGTATCTAGTTAATGAAGATTTAGTTGGTAAACGTATCGACCAAGCCTTAAGTATTTTAAGTGGTAAAAGTCGTTCTTTTATTAAAGAACAAATTGATTTAAATCAAGTTTTAGTAAATAATAAGGTTATTAAAGCTAGTTATAAAGTTGATTTAAATGATGAGATCATCTTAAATTATGAAGAAGAAAAGCCTTTAGAATTAAAACCTAAAGACCTAAATTTAGATATTATTTATGAAGATAATGATTTGGCAGTCATTAACAAACCTAAAGGACTAGTTGTCCATCCTGCTCCTGGTCATTATGATGATACTTTAGTTTCAGGACTTTTATATAGTTTAGATAAATTAAGTGGCATTAATGGGGTTATAAGACCGGGAATTGTTCATCGAATTGATAAGGATACTTCTGGTCTTCTGGTTGTTGCGAAAAATGATGAAACTCATAATTTTTTAACTAATTTATTAAAAACCCATAGTATTAAACGTAAATATCTAGCAATTGCGATTGGTCATTTTAAAGAAAAAAAGTTTACTATTAATATGCCAATTAAAAGATCTAGTATTGATCGTAAGAAAATGTGTTGTAACGAAGGAGGCAAAGAAGCTATTACCCATGTTAAAGTAGTTAAAGAATTTAAGAATAATTCTTTAATTGAATGTGAACTTGAAACTGGGAGAACTCATCAAATAAGAGTTCATCTTAGTTATCTTAACCATCCTTTATTAGGTGATCCTTTATATGGTCCTAAAAAAGTATATGGCACAATTGGTCAATATTTACATGCTTATGAACTATCTTTTGTTCATCCAAGAACAAATAAGTTAATGATATTTACTTGTCCTTTACCAAAGTATTTTGAAGATGAAATAATTAAAGAAAATGGCGCTTAGGCGCTTTTTTTTTATAGATAAATGTTGTATACGATATTAATAAAATGTATAATTAAAATAGGTGATATAAATGGCAAAACAAATAATCGCATTAATGTACGATTTTGATAAAACTTTATGTACAGAAGATATGCAAAATTATGAATTTATTCCTAATTTAGGACTTACACCTAAAGAATTTTGGGGTTTAACTAATGAAGTAAGTACTAAATATAAAATGGATAAAATTTTGGCTTATATGTATGTTATGAAAGAAGAATGTGCTAAAAGAGGAATTAAATTAACGAAAAATTATTTGAATTCTTTAGGCAAATCAATTAAATATTTTAATGGCGTTTCTACTTGGTTTGAAAGAATTAACAAATTTGGAGCAAGTTTAGGAGTAGAAATTGAGCATTATATTATTTCAAGTGGAACTAAAGAGATAATCGAAGGTTCGCAAATAGCTAAATATTTTAAAAATATCTATGGTTGTGAATTTTTATATGGTGAAAATGAAGAAGCTTTATGGCCAAAAGTGGCAATTAATTTTACTAATAAAACACAATTCATTTTTAGAATTTCAAAAGGCACTTTAGATATTAGTGATGATGAAAAATTAAATAGTGATACTCCTGATAAAAATAGACATGTTTTCTATCGTAATATGATTTACATTGGTGATGGAATGACTGATATTCCTTGTATGCAAGTAGTTAAGGATAAAGGTGGAAAATCAGTTGCGGTCTATAAAAAAGAAGAGATGAGTAAAGTTTTAAAATTAGTTAACGACGCTAGAATTAATTATGTTTGTCAAGCTGATTATTCAATTAACTCACCATTAGAAAAGTTTGTGAATTTATCGATTGAACAAATGGTTGCGTATGAAAGACTAAGACAAAAAGAAGAACGTCAGCTACAAGCTTTCCAAAATAAAGTGGGAGAATAAGCATGATTAAGTTGTATAAATTATATTTAAAAGATTATAAAAAAGAGGTCATTTTAGGACCTCTCTTTAAATTATTAGAAGCTGTTTTTGAACTTTTAGTGCCTTTAATTATGGGTTTAATTGTTGATAAAGGTATTAATGAAGGCAATCATACTTTTATTATTCAAATGGGAATTGTTTTATTTGTGATTGCGGTTTTAGGTTTATCATCAACTTTAGTTTGTCAGTATTTTGCCTCAAAGGCGAGCCAAGGCTTTGGTACTAAACTTAGAGAAGATGTCTTTAAGCATATTTTAGATTTAGATATATTAACAGTTGAAAAGTATGGTGTTTCTACTTTAGTTACCCGTTTAAATAATGATATTAATCAATTACAAGTTTCTGTTGCGATGCTTATTAGATTAGCGATTAGAGCGCCTTTTTTAGTAATTGGAGCAACTGTTTTAAGTGCGTTTAAGTCTTATATATTTGGTTTAATCTTTCTAGGAGCTTCTATTTTAGTAATTGGAAGTGTCTTATTAATCATGAAAAAGACGATTCCTTTAAATCGTAAAGTTTCTAAAGACTTAGATAGTGTTACTTTAATAACTAAAGAAAATATAAAAGGTAGTAGAGTTGTAAGAGCGTCTTTAACATTAGATGTTGAAAATAATCGTTTTCAAAAAGAAACAGCTATTTTAAATAAAGATGCTAAAAGAGTTGGTTTAATTAGTGCATTTTTAAATCCAATTTCGATGATTATTATTGATGTGGTTATTTTATTAATTATTTATTTAGGTGGTTATTTTGTTGATAATGGTAGTTTGTCACAAGGTGATATTACAGCTCTAGTCAATTATTCTAATCAAATTTTAGTAGCGATTATGGTTCTATGTAACTTAATTGTTATTTTTGGTAAAGCCTTTGCTTCTGGTAACAGGGTTAATGAAATTTTAGATACTAAAAAATCATTTAATTATGGCACTTTAGAAGAAGGATTAGATGATACTGTTTATGAATTAACTAATGTTAATTTTAGTTATCCTAATATGATTAAAAACTTTTTAAATTGTGATAAATTAACGATTAAAAAAGGAGAATTTATTGGTATTGTTGGTAGTACTGCTTCTGGTAAAACTACTTTATTAAATGTTTTAGCTCATTTATATAAAGAAAGTAGTGGTACTTTATTATTATATGGTAATGACATTAATACATATTCTAAAGCTTTTTTAAATAAGAAAATTGCTTATGTATTTGGTAAAGCTAACTTAATTAATGATTCAATATATAATAATGTTAGATTTGGTTCAAATGCTAGTAAAGAAGAAGTTATTAAAGCTTTAAAAGATGCACTTGCTTATGATTTTGTTTTTAATAAGAAAAGCGGTTTAGATGATATGATTTATGAAGGTGGAGCTAATTTATCTGGTGGGGAAAGACAAAGACTTTGTATTGCCCGTGCTATTTGTAAAAAACCAGATATCATTATTTTAGATGATGCGACTTCCGCTTTAGATTTTAAGACAGATTATGAAGTTAGAAAGAATTTAAAAGCTTTAAATATTACTACTATTTTAGCGACTAGTAGAATTTCTTCGATTCAAGAATGTGATCAAATTTTAGTTATGGATAATGGTAATGTTTCTGATATTGGTACTGATTTAGAACTTTCTAAACGTTCTAAGATTTATCAAGAAATTAAGAAGAGTCAACAAGGTGACAATTATGAATAAAACTTTATTTAGAATCTTAAAAATGTTGGCTAAAGATAAAATTTTATTCTTTATAGCCCTCGTTGCAACAATTATTCAAGTAGCTTCAACTTTATTATTACCAATTATAGTTGGTAAATGTGTTGATTATATAGTTGGCGCTAATGATGTTAATTTTAGTGAAATTAATAAATATTTATTAGTTTTATTATTAGTAATAATTTTAGGGACAGTAGCCGGTTATTTTATGCAGTTTTTAATGAATGTTATTACTAATAACTTACTTAAAAAATTACGTAATGAAACTTTCTTAAAATTAGAACAAATGCCTTTAAGTTTTATCGATACAAACAGTGAAGGCGATATTATTAGTCGTTTAATTGGTGACATTGATATTTTAGGTGATGGTTTGTTACAAGCTTTGACACTTTTGATATCTGGTGTCTTTACGATTGTCTTTACGATTGTCTTTATGTTTATAATGAGTTATCAAGTGGCTTTAATTGTTGTTTGTTTAACTCCACTTTCTTTAATTACTGCTTATTTAATTGCAAAATATTCTTATAAAACATTTAGAAATGAAGCGAAAATTAAAGGTGAATTTTCAAGTCATATTAATGAAATGTTAAATATGGATAAAGAAATACTATCATATGGTTATGAAAAAGAAGCAATTTCTAAATTAGTTGAAATTAATTCTGATTTAAAAATTGTTGGTTTTAGAGCACAATTTATGGGTTCTTTAGTTAATCCATTAACACGTTTTATTAATGCTTTAGTTTACGCGACAGTTGGTATTGTTGGTGCTTTTATGGTAGGAGCTTCTTTTACAGTTGGTAATTTAACGGTCTTTTTAAGTTATGCATCGACTTATACTAAACCATTTAATGATATTTCTTCAGTAATTTCTAATTTACAAGCTTCATTAGCAGGGGCTAAAAGAGTCTTTTACATTATTGATTATGAATTACCTGTTTTAGATGATTCATTAGAATTAAAAGCTGTTAAAGGTAGTGTAAGTTTTAATAATGTTAATTTTAGTTATACTAATAAACCATTAATTGAAAATTTCAATTTAGAAGTAAAACCTGGCCAATTAGTCGCTATTGTTGGCCCTACTGGTGCTGGCAAAACGACTTTAATTAATCTATTAATGCGTTTTTATGAGGTGAATAGTGGTACTATTTTCGTAGATGATAAAGATATAAGTAAAGTTAGTAAAGAAAGCCTAAGAAGTAATATGGGGATGGTTTTACAAGATACTTGGTTATTTAAAGGTACTATTCTAGATAATATTAGATATGGTACTAACGCTTCTTTAGAAGAAGTTAAAGAAGTTGCACGTATTTGTCAAATTGATACTTATATTGAAAGATTAAAAGATGGTTATGACACTATTTTAGATGAAAATCTAGCTTTATCAGAAGGACAAAAACAATTGTTTGCGATTGCTAGAGTTATGCTAAAAGATCCTAAAATTTTAATTTTAGATGAAGCCACTTCTAAAATTGATACGCGTATGGAAATTTTAGTGCAAAATGCCTTTTTAAAATTGATGGAAAATAAAACTACATTTATAATTGCTCATCGCCTAGAAACAATTAAACAAGCTGATATTATCTTAGTTTTAAATAAGGGTAATATTATTGAAATTGGTAATCATGAAAGTCTTTTAGCTAAAAAAGGCTTCTATTATGACTTATATAATTCTCAATATAAAAGAGTAAGTTAAACTTTATAACTTTAAATTGTATAAGAGCGCTTTAAATGGTATAATTAATAAGATATTGGAGGGTGGTCGTGTGGATTATTTTAAAATAATTCCTGATAATTTCTTTCAGCTTTTAGCCTCTAAAAATAAAAGAGTTTATTTATCTTTAATTTTAGAAGCTTTTAAGGTTTATGAGAATGCTTCAATTTTAGGAATTGAGAAAAAAATAGTTGTTGATGAACTTGTTCATTATTTAGACACAAACAAATATAAATATGAAGTAGAAGATAATTTAGATGAAGAAGCTAATCCTTCATCTCATCGTGATTTAGCTAACTATGTTTTAAGAAGAATGGAAGAAACTGGTTGGATATATATTGATGTAACGCATGATTATGAGGAAGTTTTAAACTTTAGTGATGCTGGCATTACTATTTGTGAAGCAATCATTAATTTAAATCCTCGTTATTATGAGGATAATTTAAATGATGAAACAGAGGAAATAACTAGTCATTATCAAGGCTATATTTATACAATTTATTCTTTATTAAATAATAATGATAATATTGAATATTCTGTAATCATTCAAGAAGTATATCGTAATACTAAATTATTATTACGTGAAATTCGTAAATTAGATGCTAGACTAAAAGAATATATAGCAGGCGTCTTTAATGAAACAGATGTTAAAGAATTAATGGAAAATTTAGTAAGTTATCGTGAAGACTTTGTTGAACAAGGTTATGCAAAGTTAAAAATGGGTGACAACATTAATCGTTATCGTTTAAGAATTGTTACTAAATTAGAAGAATATCAAAATAGTAGTTTAATTATGGATACTTTAACTTTAGCCTATCCATCATTAAATAAAGAAAAAGCTTTGTTAAGGGCTAACCGTGATATTGATGAAATGATTGATGTTTTTAATTCTTTAGATGAATATATTTTAGAAATTGATGAAAAGAGTAAGACATATATAAATTCAACAATCGCGAAGATTAAGTTCTTAGTTTCAGAAGATGATAATATCATTGGTAAATTAAATCGTATTTTAAGATATATTAAAGATGAAAATAAAGAAGGCCATGTTGATAAAGCCATTAACAAGGTTAATGATGCATTTAATTTAAGTTATAATCGTAGCTTAAGTCAAGATTCTTTATATATTCCAAGAGGAGCTTATAAGCGTAATTATAATTTACTTTTAGATGATTCTAGATTAGAAGGGTTTGATATAGAAGCTGATTTTTATGGTCAATATGAAGCTCCTTATCAAGAAACTAATGTTGAAGAGTTCTTGCTTAATAATTTAGTTGATGATAAGTTCATAGGTAGTAATTTTTTAAAGAATGACACACCAAAAAGTTATCAAATGCTCGTTATCTACGCAATTTTATTTGCATTAGAAAATGATAAAATGTATGATGTTACAATTTTAGATAGTAAAATTGAAACCACTCATTTAAAAATGCGTGATTTTATTATTAGAAAGGAGAGTTAGGTATGTTAGAAAATTTAGAAAAGTTAACGACAACTCAACAAAACATGTTTAAAGATGTTTGTAATAAATTAATTACTTATAATTTTTTAGCCCGTGATAAAAAAGATAATAAAGAAGCTTATTATTTTTTAATGAGTTATAAAGATATTTTTGATGAATTCTTTAATATTTTAGGTTTAGAATTAACTTTAAATACTGACCTTGGGTCTGTTATGTTAGGACATACTACTCAAAATACTTTAAAATTAAAAAGAGATGAATCAATAATCTTATTAATTTTAAGACTTTTATATCATGAAAAAGGTAAAGAAACGACGCTTAATGAAAATATCATTTGTCAAGTTTCAGACATTCATGAAAAATATGATATGTTAGAAATTAAACGTAAGTTAAATAAAACAGATTTAGTAGCGTCTTTAAGATTATTTAGAAGATATAACTTAATTGAAGCGACTGGTGACCTTACTACTTCAAGTTGTAGAGTTGTAATTATGCCTACAATTTTATTAGCGATACCTAGTGAAGATGTTACTAGTTTATATCAAACAATTATCAGAATTGCGGGAAGCGAGGGTTCTGAAGAATGAAAAAGTTAACGAAGATTAGATTAATAAACTGGCATTATTTAACTAATGAAACTATTAATGTTGAAAATCATATTTTACTAACTGGTCCTAATGCCTCTGGTAAATCAACAATCATGGATGCGATTCAATATGTTATTACAGCTGGTGACACTAGTTTTAATATCGCCGCTAATGATAAAAGTAAACGTGATTTAAGAGGTTATGTTAAGTGTAAACTTGGTTTAGATGATAAAGAATATTTACGTGATGGTGACGTAACAGGTGATATTGCCTTAGAATTTTATGATGAATCTAATGGTAATAGTTTTACTGTTGGTGCTGTTATTGACGCTTTTGGGGAATTAATGCCTGTTAAAACATTGTTTTATAAGGTTGATTTACCAATAGATGATAGTTGGTTTGTTTCAGAAGATGGTATTATTTATAGTACTGTTCAATTCAGAAAGAATCACCCTGATTTTGATTTTTATTTAACAAAGAAAGAAGCTAAACGTGGTTTTCGTAACGCCTTTGGTTCAATAAATGAAGATTTCTTTAAACTAATTCCTAAGGCTTTAGCTTTTAAACCAATTTCTGATGTTAAAGATTTCATTTATCAAAATGTCTTAGAAGAAAAAGAAATCGATGTTAGTGCGATTAAAGACACTATTCGTTCTTATAAAGAATTAGAAGAAACATTAAAAGTAATTAAAAATAAAATTAATGATTTAAAAGATATTACTAATATTTATCAAGAATTAGAAAAAGTGCTTGAAAATAAGAATTATGTTGATTATTTAAATAAATTATTTAATGTTGAACGTATTAAAACCGATATTAATGACTTGAAGCAAAAAATAGTTAGTGAAGAATTAAATAAAGCTAATAAAGAACGTCTTTTATTAGAAATTGATGAAGATATTGAAGCTTTAAATGAACGTAGTAAAGAATTATATATTAGATTACAAAGTAATGAAGGCTTTAAGAATAGCGAAGCTTTACAAAAAGAAATTGAACAAACAACTAAAAATATTGAGATTTTAGAAAGTGATAAAGATAAATTCTTAAAAGAAGCAGCTTTATTTAAAGATCAAATTCAAGCTTTAAGAAAGTTATCTAAACATAATATTTATGATGAACTTCAAAAGATGTCTTTAGTTAATTTAAATCAAAATGAAGTAGATTTTACACGTTTAAAATTAAATGAAGCTAAGAATTTAATTGATAATTACTTGAAACAAGCCTTAGAAAAAAGAGGGGCTTTACAAGTAGAAAAAGAAAAGATTATCCGTGATGTTAATCAAATATCTTTAGCTCTAAAAGGTTTAAATCAACAAAAAGTTAACTTCCCACATCAATTAGTAATGATGAGAGAAGAAATCGTAGAGGGTCTAAAACGTATCTATAATTATGATATTCCAGTCTTTATTTTTGCAGAATTAGTAGAAATTAAAGATTTAAACTGGCAAGATACAATTGAAGTTTATTTAGGTAATCGTCGTTTTAATTTAATTGTTGAACCTCGTTATTTTGACCAAGCCTTACAAATATTTGCCCGTATTAAAAATAAATATAGTATGTATGGCATTGGTTTAGTTAATACGAAGAAAATAAAAGAATTTAATCGTTTTGAGCCTAAATCATTAGCTAGTATCATGACTAGTGAAAACGAAGATGCTAGACGTTATATTAATATGACTTGTGGTAATGTTATTATGTGTGATAATGAGTTAGAACTTGAACGTTATCAAACATCAGTAACTAATGATTTCTTATTATATAGTGGCTATACAGTTAGAAGTATGAATCCTAATATTGAAAAGCCATTCTGTGGTAAGAATGCTTACTTATCTCAACAAAAATCATGGAATGATAAGGCTTTAAAAGCGAAAGAAGAATATTTAGCTATTAATAGTCAAATTGATGAATTAAATAAAGAAATTGACTTATTAGAAGCTTTAAACTTTGAAGGAGTTTTAACTCATTTAGATGGAACTTTAAAATTAGAAAGAGAAAAAGTTTTATTAGAAGGCTTAAAGATTGAAAGAAGTCATATTGATACTAATTCTATAAAAGAATTAGAAGATGATTATAATCATATTTTACAAACTATCAAAAATGAAAATAATAAGAAAAACAATATTAACTTAGAGATTGGTAAGATAATTCAAACCATCACTATGTACAATAATGATATTGAAGCATATGAAATTAGCTTAAAAGAAGAAAATAATGTTTTAGCTAATTTAGAACATGATAATATTGGTTTAAAAGAAAAAGCTTTACAAGAATATCGTAGTTTTTCTCTTAATAGAAACTTTAAAGAAGCTTATAAAGCTTTCAATGAAAAATATAACAATGAAGATAATTCATATGATACTTTAAATGATGCGCTTATTGCTAAACAATATCAATATATCAATACTTATGATTCATCATTTACAATTGGTGTTAGTGAAATGCCAACTTACTTTAATGAACTTAATAAATTAGAAAAAACGGAACTTGTTAAGTATGAACAAAAAGTAAGAAGTGCTCGTGAAGAAGCCGAACTTATCTTCAAAGAAGACTTCATTGCGAAATTAAGAGCTAATATTGAACAAGCTGAAGTGGAAATTGGTAAGATCAATGATACTTTAAAAAATATTCACTTTGGTCAAGATACTTATGAATTTATCTTCCCTAAATCTAGTGAGTATGGCGCTTTTTATGAAATGGTAAAAAGTGATTTAAATGCGAGTGATGAAGGTCTATTTACTTCTAGTTTCGAAGTTAAATATGAAGAACAAATTAAAGAATTATTTGATAGTTTAAGTGTCGATGAGTTAAATAGTCATGGTGCAATTAATAAGTTTACTGATTATAGAACTTATATGGACTATGATATTAAAATCACTAACCAAAATGGTCAAACTATGACTTATTCAAAAGTATTTAAAGAAAAATCTGGTGGGGAAACACAAGTACCATTTTATGTAGCGATTATTGCCTCATTCGTACGTGTTTATACTAAGAATAATGCTTATGGTGGCGATCCTATTGGTCTTGTAATGTTTGATGAAGTTTTCGATAAGATGGATAGTAATCGTATGAAAGCAATGATGAATTTCATCACTTCTATGAACTTACAAACTATTATTGCTTGCCCACCTCAACGTATGAGCTTATTAGAAGATTACGCTAATACGATTTTAATTATGGCTCGTAAGGGTACAAAAGCCCAAGTATTACCAATCTTAAAGGAGGCTAAACAATAATGGGTTTATTTGGTCGTAAAAACAAAAACCAAGAATCTAAAAAACAAGCTAGTGAATTAATCATCATGGAACAAATTTTAGATGATGATGAAAAAGCGGCTATGTTAGTTAATGAATTAAAAAATGGTCATCCTTTAGTAATTAATTTTGAAGAATTAGATTTAATGGGGGCTAATAAGTTTTTAGCTTTCTTTACAGGCGCTACTTATGCTTTAGATGGTAGAACCTTAAAAATAAATGAAGCTACTTATTTATTTGCCCGTAATGTTGATTTTGAAGATGGTTCATTAATGAATTTCTTAAATGAACTAGAATAAAAAGCTTGTTTTTAAATAAAGATTTATATATAATTGTCTTGTTTAAGAAATCAGACGGATTAAAAGATTTCTATAATAGCGACCTATGTTGGTGAAAGATAGGATAGAACTTTTAATTAGATCACTGATGGAGATAAAATATGAAAAGTATTTTCGCTGGTCCCGTTAAGACTTAATAAGTGCTAGAATTATTCTAGAATAAAGGTGGTACCACGGAAATTTTCGTCCTTAAGTTTATGCTTAAGGACTTTTTTAATGGAGGAATACGATGGAAGATTATAAAGATACCTTATTTATGGGTAAGACTAATTTTGAAATGCGTGGCAATTTAAATCAAAAAGAACCCCTAATTCAAAAAAGATGGGCTGAATTAGATTTATATAATTTAAGATTAAAAGAAAATATTGGTAAAAAAGAATATACCTTACATGATGGACCACCTTACGCAAATGGTGATATTCATTTAGGTCACGCCTTAAATAAAATATTAAAAGATTTTATCGTTCGTTATAAAAATATGAATGGTTATTACGCCCCTTATATTCCAGGCTGGGATACGCATGGTTTACCTATTGAAAATGCGGTTACCAAAAAAGGTGTTAATCGTAAGGCGATGCCACTTAGTGAATTTAGAGATGTTTGTAAAGAATATGCTTTAAAACAAGTAGAGCGTCAAAAAGTAGGCTTTGAAAGATTAGGGGTAATGGCTGATTTTAGTCATCCTTATTTAACTTTACAACCTGATTTTGAACGTGATCAAGTGCGTGTATTTGCGAAGATGGTTGAAAAAGGTTTAATTTATAAAGGCTTGAAACCAGTATATTGGTCACCATCTAGTGAATCAGCCTTAGCAGAAGCAGAAATTGAATATTATGATAAAGAAGATAAATCAATTTATTTTGCTTTCCCAATTGTTGATAGTGAAAAATACAAAGACACATCTTTATTAGTGTGGACAACAACACCTTGGACTTTACCGGCTAACTTAGCTATTTGTGCTGGTCCAGATATTACTTATATTTTAGCTAAAACTAATAAAGGTAAATTCATTTTTGGTAAAGATTTAAAAGACACTTTAACTGAATTATTAGGCTTTGAAAATGTTGAAGTTTTAGAAGAAATGAAAGGCTGTGACCTTGAAGGCTTAAAATATAAACATGTAATTTATGGCCGTATTTCACCAGTTATTCTAGGTGATTATGTTTCTACTAGTGATGGTACTGGTTTAGTTCATATCGCTCCTGGTCATGGTGAAGATGACTATAATGTAGGTAAAATATATAATTTAGATATTTTATGTCCAGTAGATAACCGTGGTTATATGACTAAAGAAGCTTTAAAATATGAAGGTATGTTCTATCAAGACTGTAATTTAGAAGTTATTAAAGATTTAGAAGAAGCACATGCTTTATTAAAAGTAGTTAATATTTGTCATAGTTATCCACATGATTGGCGTACTAAAAAACCAGTTATTTTTAGAGCTACACCTCAATGGTTCGCTTCAATTGATAAGATTAAAGATGAATTATTAGGACAAATTAAGGACATCACTTGGTATCCTAAATGGGGTGATGTACGTTTAGGCAATATGATTAAAGAACGTCATGATTGGTGTATTAGCCGTCAAAGAGCGTGGGGCGTACCTATTCCGATTTTCTATTGTGAAGATGGCACCCCAGTATTAGATAAAGAAGTAATTTTACATATTGCCGATTTATTTGGCAAATATGGTTCAAATATTTGGTATGAAAAAGAACCATCTTTCTTATTACCAGAAGGCTATACTAACCTTCATTCACCAAACAACATCTATACAAAAGAAAAAGATATTATGGATGTTTGGTTTGATAGTGGTTCTAGCTACATGTTATTAAAAAGAAGAGGTTTAAAATTCCCGGCTGACCTTTATTTAGAAGGTAGTGATCAATATCGTGGCTGGTTTAATTCTAGCTTAATTACTAGTGTAGCGATGTTTAACGAAAGTCCAACAAAAACGATTGTTAGTCATGGTTTCACCTTAGATGGTGAGGGTCATAAGATGAGTAAATCACTTGGTAATACTATTGAACCAATTAAAGTATGTAATGAATCAGGGGCTGATATTTTACGTTTATGGGTAGCTTCAATTGATTATCAAAGTGATATGCCAATAAGTAAAGAGCTTTTAAAACAAGTGTCTGAAACTTATCGTAAAATTAGAAATACATTACGCTTTATGATTGCGAACACAAGTGATTTTGATCCTAAAAATGCTTTAGGTTATGAAGAATTAGATAATGTTGATAAATATATGTATATTAAATTAGAACGTTTCTTAAAAGACATTAAAGATGCTTATGATACTTATCGTTTTGGCGATGTTTATCGTTTAGTAAGTTCATATATCAATAATACTTTAAGCTCATTCTATTTAGATTTTACTAAAGATATTTTATATATTGAAAATAGAGAATCTAAACGTCGTTTATCATGTCAAACTGTTTTCTATAATATTTTAATGACTTTATTAGAAGTATTAACACCTATTATTCCTCATACTACTAGTGAAGCTTATCAAACATTACCATATAAGACTAAAGAAGATATTTATTTAGAAAATATTCAAGAAGTTGATCAAAATTTAGATATTAAATTAGAAGCTAATTTTGATGAATTTATGAAAATGCGTGATGTTATTTTAAAAGCATTAGAAGAAGCTCGTAGTAATAAAGTTATTGGTAAATCATTTAATGCTAAATTAACACTTACTTGTGATGAAAAGAGTATGGCTTTATTAAATAGTTTAAATACTAATATTGCCCAAATGTTAATTGTTTCTAAACTTGAATTAGTTAAGGGAGAAGAATTTAAAGTAGAGGTAGCAGAAGCAACTGGCCATGTCTGCAAGCGTTGTTGGATGATTGTTGATGAAGTCAGTGAAGACGGCTTATGTCCACGTTGTAAAGCTATTGTGTCAAATTTAAATAATGCTTAAACTAAAACATTTTTTAGTCATTGTTCCCATAATATTATTAAATGTATTTTTACTTATTATCTCAGTAGTTAGAACAGATAAAACGGTAACTTTACCTGGTAATTTAGTAGAAGTAAGTAAGGTAATTGAAGTAGAAGATAGTTATATTAATGGTAGTTATAGTACTATTTATGTAATATCTTTTGACAAGTCTACTTTATTACAAAATTTTATTGTCGAATATACAAATGAAGGTGAGGGTGAAACTTTACCAGAATCTTACCTTCATTTTTCTTTATGGGAATCTTATATGATGGGTAAAATTCAATATGAAGAAGCCCTAAATTCTTCAATTATTTGTGCCTATTTAAAAGCTAAAGAAAATAATGAAAAGATAGTTATTGATTATAAGTTTATTTCTCTTTACATTGGTTATTATGAAGAAAAATCACCATTTAAAACTGGTGATGAAATAATTCAGATAAATGATATTATAAGTTATGATAATTTTGAAAATTTTAAAGATGCCTTTAATAATCGTAAACCTGGCGATTCTTTAACGATTGTTAGAGATGATAAAACTTTAAATATTACTTTAGATGAAAATAATATTAATAGTTTTGGTATTTATAAGAATTATGAAATTAATTATGATACCTTATTCCCTAAAATAGATATTAAAAAAGAAGTTACTTTAGGTCCTTCCGGTGGTTTTTTAAGAGCTTTAAGCTTATATGATTCATTAATCACGACTGATTTAGCTCAAGGTCTTAAAATAACAGGAACTGGAACTATTGATTTAAACGGTAATGTAGGTGTTATTGGTGGTATCAAAGAAAAAATATATACAGCTTATCATAATGATGTTGATATTTTCTTTTGCCCTAGTGAAAATTATGAAGAAGCTTTAGAAGCTTATGATAAACTTATAAATCCCAAGATGAAACTTTATAAAATAAGTAATATAAATGAAGCGATTGAGGTACTTTTAAATGTCTAAACCAAAAGCAATCATATTAAGTTTATTAATTAGTCTTTTAATGACCATTGGTTTTTTAGCAGCCTTAATTAATTTATTTATTTTTATCAATTATTTATGGATAATTATCTTTTTAATGGCTGTTTTATTAATCGCCTTTATTTTGATTTTTAGATATTTTTATCGTTATTTTAGAAAGAAAGGATTAAGCAATGAATAAAAAACTTTTTATAATTCCTTTATTAGCTTTTAATATGGTAAGCTTATGTAGTTGCCAAGGTGAAAAAGAAATAACTAAAGAAGAAGCTTTAGAAATGACTAATAAGTTTCAAGAAACAAGTATTTCAAGTTATTATTATGATTTAAATCAATCATTTATTATTGAAGCTGATGATTATAATGTAAATATTAGTAGTGAAAATGTTAAAATTTATGATTTAATTGATTTAAATAATATTTATGGTTATGAATCTAGTTCTTTAAAAAATGAAATCAATGATGAAACTTTACCTTTGTTAAATTATTTTAAAGGTAAAATGATTAGTTCTAATGATTTAACTTTAAAATATGAATCATTAGAAAAAGGCTTAACTTTTAATTTAGATGGTTCAACTAATACAACTAGTGATTTTAAAGAAATAAGTAATTTAGATGCCTTAAATGCTTTAAAAGAAGAAAAACCATTAAATGATTATTATTATGGTAATTATGATACTTCATTTATTACTAATAGTAGTAATGTCGTTTATATGAATAGTTATGGTTCTTTAGATATAACTTATGCTGAAGATGAAGATGAAATGTTAAAATTGATCCATGACTTTTTAGGTGTTTTTGAAGAACTTAACTTAGGCAGTTTAGATAATTTAGAAATTATGGCAGCTGGTAAGGTTGTTTTTAATGAACATGGTTATTTAACTAAACATGAAAGAAGAGTTAATTTAACTGGAATGCTTAATATAGGTGAATTAAGTTATGATGTTAATATTGATTTTGTTTATGATTTAAGTATTAAAGTTAATGATTATGTTGATCATTTAGATTTAGAAACAACAATCGCTGATTTTGAAAAGTCTATTCGTTAGTAAAAAGCTCATTTTATGAGTTTTTTTCTTTTTATATTTATTTTAAGTATTGATAATGTTAAAATAAGAGAAAGAAAGCAGGGTGTTTTATGAAAGAGCGTAGTTATAATAATTTAGAGTTTGATCCTTATGATTATTATAAGGTCTATTTAAAACCTAAAGTTAACGAAGAAGCTAAGACTTTCTTTGATAATTTAATTAAAAAAAGTAATACAAATATTGATTTAAATAATAACTTAACTAAACAAGTCAGAGCTTTAAGTGAAGAAATTAATGATAAAACAAGTAAGCTAAGTTTATTTAAAGGTTTAAAAACTTTTTTAATTATTTTATGCATTGTAGGTGTAGTATTAGCGGCTATTGGTATTTTTAATATTATAAAAGGCTATGAATTAGTTTATTTATTATTAATAATTATTGGGGTTTTAGTATTTATAGCTTCTCTTTTAATTGTTACTTTAGTTTTAAATAAAAAGATTAAAGAAATTACTGGTGAAAATAATAAATTAAAGGATAAATATAATAAAGCATATAAAGAATGTTACAACACATTAAATGATTTTAAAGCCACTTTAAATTTTAAACAATATGTTAATTTTGTTAATAATTTAGATACAGTAATTACTTTAGACGAAGAAGTAGACCGTAAGAAAATAAAATTATTTCAAAATGAATTTAATTGTAATTTTGATTTTGGTGAAAATCAAACAATTGTGGATGTTTATTCAGGAACAATAGCTAATAATCCTTTTATCAGGGTTTTATTAACTGATGAACAATTATTAGATCATACATATTCTGGCAGTAGAGTTGTAAGTTGGACAGAAACTTATCGTGATAGTAAAGGAAGAATGTGTACGAGAACAAGAACTGAAACTTTGGTTGCACATTATACGGCAAAAGCACCTAATTATTATACTAATTCAATGGTTATTTATGGTAATGGGGCCGCTCCTAATTTAACTTTTACTCGTTATCCATCTGGTTTAAAATTAAATCATGATGAAAAAGATATTAAAGAAATAGTTAAAGACAGAAGTAAAAAATTAGAAGAAATTACAGAAAAAGCTATTAAAGAAGGCAAAACCTTTACTAAGTTAGCTAATGAAGAATTTGATTCTTTATTCTATGCGATTGATCGTGATAATGAAGTTGAATATCGTTTGTTATTCACGCCCCTTGCTCAACAAAACTTAGTTGAACTAATTACGGCAACTGATACTTATGGTGATGATTTTAGTTTTTAT
The DNA here is from genome assembly GCA_949291115.1 of uncultured bacterium. GTDB lineage: Bacteria > Bacillota_I > Bacilli_A > Acholeplasmatales > Anaeroplasmataceae > CALUXS01. The sequence goes on along the minus strand of CASETY010000008.1, from coordinate 11,277 downwards.
AAAGATAAAAAAATTAATTATGTTTCTAGTTATCATGGTTCATTAGGTATCACTTTCAACTATAGTCATTTTTATAGTTACGCTTTTTATGATCTTTTAGAACAAGATTATATTAAGATGTTAACAGATAGTTTTTATTCTTTATATTTTGAGTTAGCACCGATTTTAGCTATTCCATTATATCAAATGAATGAAGCGCCTTTAATTGAAGATGGTGGTTTAAAAGAAGAAATTACTTTAACAGAAGCAGAAGCCTTTGTAAATCATATGGATAAAACTTTATTCAGACATCCAAAAACTAACACAAAACAAATTTTAAAATTAAAACGGATAGAAAATTTCAAAAATGCAGACTTATTTGATGTCACATCTTATTCATATCAAACTATTAATAGGATAGCAGTTGTGCCAGTAGCGGCGATGAATGGTCGCGTATACAATGTTGATGTACCGTGGATTGAATATATACCAGTTAGAATGAATAATAAGGTTGCGATTACAAAGATTAAAGAAGAAAATGTTTCTAATATGGAAAGCGAAGGTAATAATATTTATCGTTATCATAATTTCTTAGCAACATTTGTTGGTGATAATGAATATAGTGAAAGTGATGATGATATATTTGCAAAAGCTATTAAAAGTAGATATAATATATACAAATAGGAGGAATTAGATATGGCAAATGGTTTAGATGAAATGAACGATCCTGTAGCAGTAGATGGTCGTGATGTTAATGTTATTCAAAAACAATTACCAGTAAAAGTTGGCGTTGGTTCAACAATATTTGAAGTTATTTTATGGGTTTTAGGAATTATCCCAGGCTTAATTTTCTTATTTATGAAGATTAATGCGAAAACATATTTACGTAAGGTAGAACAAAAATTACAACATGATGCTTCTCAAATTGATAATTATTTAGAACAAAGAGTTGTAATTTTACAAAATGCCGCAAAATTATTAGATAAAGCAATTGATTTAGATAAAGATACAATGACTAAGATTGCTTTATATCGTTCTGGCAGAACTACTAATGATGAAGTTCGTAATGAAACTAGTCAAGCAATTGACAAATTATTTGGTCAAGTAAACGTAGCTTTTGAACAATATCCAGATTTAAAAGCTCATCAAGAAATTCAAGAATGTTTAAGACAAAATAGTTATTTACAAAAAGAAATCACAGCGGCTAGAGAATTATATAATGATACAGTTTATACATGGAATAGTGCTATTCAAGAATGGCCTACTAAGATGATTGTAGCTGCGCGTTTAGGTTATACAACTCGTATTCCATTCGCTGCTTCACAAGAAGTAAAAGAACAAGCACGTGGTGTTTTCTTCTAATAATTTAATTGGTAATTGACCTAGGCTTTGGCCTAGGTTTTTTCATAAATTAGATATTTTTTGCAATATATCTAAAAAAATGGTATAATAAGCCGAGGTCGATTGTATGTTATTTCGTTACTATTTTTTTAAGAAGGGTTCTAGAAGCTATGAAGTAACTGATTTATTAAGTTATTTTTCAGCTAACCCTTATATAAGCATTAGTGATAAAAATGAAAATTTAACAGTTGCCCACTATTTCAACCCAGTCTTAAATTTTAATTGTGATTTTGTGATTGGTAATAAATCAATAGTTCCAGGGATTGAAAGATTAGATCCTAGTTATGTTGATGTCAATTTATGGGTTGAATTTAGTGTGCTTTTACCCACCTACTGTGTTTCTTTAATAATTAACATTATTGAAGATATTTGTAAGCTTTTTAATTTTTATGTCTATAATGAAGTTTTTCAAGATGTTGAAAGTTTTAAAAAATCAATTATGTTAAAAGCATTTGAAGTTGTAAAATTAGCTTATAAGAAAAGTTATCCAGAAGAAGTTTATCATTATTACCGATTAGATAGTGAAAAACTCAGCTATACTTATGATTTTTTACAACAAAGAACGATTTTAATTGATTTGTTTAAAGATGATGATGTTAATGTGCCAAGCATTAATTATTATGCAGTTGAAGGTAAAAGAAGTGTTTATTTATGTGTTACTATTGATTTAGAAAAAGCCTTTTTATATCCTGGCTTTGTTGATGTTGTTTATCTTAAGATTAATGGTAATTATTTGTTTATTTCCGCTGATGAGTTTTATATGAATATTAAAAAATATTTACATACAATCGAAAGTAGTCTAAATAATTTATATTATGTGAATAATAAAGATATGAAAAAGATTAATAAGATTCTTTCTAAGGCTACTTTCTCACCTTTAATATTACAACTTAACGAAGTTGAATTCAAAAAAGTCTTAGATATATAGGAGGAACTATGAAAAAATCTAAATATATTGACCACACACTTTTAAAGGCTTTTGCGACAAAAGAAGAAATTAAAAAATTATGTGAAGAAGCAATCAAGTATGATTTTAAAAGTGTTTGTGTTAACCCGTGCTACATTAAATATGCTCATGAATTATTAGCTAATAGTGATGTTTTAGTATGTACTGTTATTGGTTTTCCTTTAGGAGCTAATACAACCGAAACTAAAGTATTTGAAACTAAAGACGCTATTTTAAAAGGTGCTAATGAAGTTGATATGGTTATTAATGTTGGCGCTTTAAAAAGTGGTGACTATGATTTAGTTTATGATGATATTTTAAGTGTAGTAAAAGCTGCAGAAGGTAAAACTGTAAAAGTTATTTTAGAAACTTGTTATTTAACAGATGAAGAAATTGTTTTAGTTTCTAAAATGTGCGTTAAAGCCAAAGCGGATTTTGTTAAAACATCAACAGGTTTTGGGACAGGCGGCGCAACAATCGAACATGTTAAATTAATGCGTGAAACAGTAGGACCTGATTTTGGTGTTAAAGCTTCTGGTGGTATTCGCACTAAAGAAGATATGGAAAATATGATTAAGGCAGGAGCTAACCGTATAGGTTGTTCAGCGGGAGTAAAAATAATGGAGGACTATAAAAATGAGTAATATCCCTACACCACATATTGAATGTAATGATGCAAACAAAATTGCAAAAGTAGTATTAATGCCAGGTGATCCTTTAAGAGCTAAATATATAGCTGATACATATTTGACAGAAGTTACTACTTTTAATACAGTAAGAAACATGTTTGGCTATACTGGTAAATATAAAGGTAAACCTATTTCGGTAATGGGTTCTGGTATGGGTATGCCATCAATTGGTATTTATTCTTATGAATTATACAATTTCTACGGTGTTGAAACAATTATTAGAATCGGTTCAGCAGGTAGCTATAGTGAACGTTTACATGTTTATGATACGGTTTTAGTAACAGAAGCTTTTAGTGAATCTACATATGCTAAACTAGCTGGTGGTATTCGTTCTAAAAAATTAAAGAGTTCAAAGGCTTTAAATAATAAATTAAAGAAAATTGCTAGTGACTTAAATATTGAATTAAAAGAATGTGTATGTCATTCTTCTGATGTATTCTATAGCAATGACCCAACTCATTGGCAAGAATTAAGAGATAAATATAATTGTGAATGTGTGGAAATGGAATCATTTGCTTTATTTGCAAACGCAAAATTATTAGGTAAAAAAGCGGCTTGCTTATTAACAATTTCTGATTCATTTATTACTCATGAAGTTACATCTAGTGCGGAAAGACAAAATTCATTCAATCATATGATGGAAATTGCTTTAGGCATGGCGAAAAGATAAAAAAAGTTAAATAAAGAAGAAAAAGAACTTAGTTTTCCCTAAATAATTAAAACTAAGTTCTTTTTTTATACTTATTTTGTAAACGAAAGTACTTTTTTCTTAACGTAAATAATTTTATAAAATAATTTACTACTAGCTAATTTGTTAAAAAAGAAAATAAATGATATATTTTAGCTACACATGTGTAAGAAAGGAGGAAAGATGTATAATTATTTTCTTTTAATTGGTAGAGTAGCGACTGATGTAGAAGTAAGAGAATTAGAAGATGGTCGTAAAGTTATGAGCTTAATTATTGCTTGTCAACGTCCTTTTAAGAATCAAGATGGTTATTATGATTCTGATTTATTTAAAGTTACTTTATGGGAGTTTATCGCCGAACTAGTTAAAGATAACTTTAAAAAAGGTTCAACAATAGGGGTTAAGGGACGCCTTGCCACTAAAAAGATTGAAAAGGATGACAAAGTTACCTACCAAACAGAACTTATCGGTGAACGAATTGTGTTTTTTTCAAATGCAGAAACAAAGAGATTGGAAGACTAAAGGTCTTCCTTTTTTATTAGATGTTCTTCTAAATAGGAAGCTACGCCATTATCAATGCAACTTGAAGTTACATCAAAATTATAATTGAATAGTTCTTTTTGACTATTTTTCATTATAATGCCTTTATCAGCTAAAAGTAACATTTCTAAATCAGTAATATCATCACCAAAGGCAATAGTCTTTGGATAATTTAACATTTTTTGTAATGCTTTTAAACCTAAAGCTTTATTAGTGGCTGTTATTTTATAAAAGGGTCCTCCAACATAATTAACTATATTTAAATGTGGAAATTTTTCTTTTAGAACTAAAGCTTTATCATGTTCTAGTAAGCATACAATTTTATTAACGGCTTCATTAAGATTATTAAAATCATCATAAGTAATATGAGGATGGTTAGCTTGGTAATTTTTATCGTTAGAATAAGTTTTACCGTCTTTACTTACTAAAATACTTTTAGGCTTAAGTTCTTCAAATAATGAAAATATTTTTATAGTAGTAGTTAAATCAATTTTTTTGTCAAATAATAAATTATAATTGTTATCATAAATTTGAGAACCACTATTAAAAATAAAATAATTAGGACGATAATTATTTAAAATAAACTTTGTTGCACTTAAGTCTCTAGCTGTATTGTAAACAATTAAATGTCCCAATTTATTTAATTTTTTAAATATATTCAGGGTGTAATCATTAATTTCTTTACTATTCCTTGGCAAAATAGTATCATCAATATCCAATACAATTAACACGGTTAATCAACTCCTAAGTATAAGATATAAAAAAATAAGCAAGTATGCAAGTTTATGATACTAATTTTTTAAAAATATGGTATAATTTTTTTAATTGGTGAGGTAATTATGAAGTTAATTAATCGTGGAACTAAATCATATTTTATATATCAAAATAATAAAATTATCGGTAAATTGAATAGCAAACAACCAGAATTAAAATTAATGACTAAAGATTTATTTTTAATTCGTAAGACAAGAATTTTATATGAAGTTATTTTCTATATCGTTTTATCTAGTATTATTTTAACTGGTATTTTATTAACTTGTTTTGTAGGCCCAGCTTGGATTGTTTTATCATGTATAGCTTCCCTTGGAGGTTGTTTTGTAAGAAATCCTTTTGATTTGTTAAGAAAAACAGATTATATAATTTATAGGCCCGTTGGTTTTATAAATTTATATGATGACCATCATTTTGAAACAAATGCCAGTTTATTTTTAAAGGAAAGGTTTCAATTTATCTTTATTAGAGCTTTTTATTTAACTTTATTTTTAGTATTAGTGTTAGTTACTTTAATTGTTTATTATTTATTTTTATCTAATAAAGCATTACCATTTTTAATTGTAATTAGTATTTATGTTGTTATTTTATTTATTGCATTAGTATTTATAATTAAAAAATTAGTAGTTTCAACTAAAAAACATAAGATTACAGTTAAACAAGAAGAAAAACTACTAGCAGATTATCAAATGAAAAAATAGGTGAACTTTATGGAAAATTATATGATGTGGGTATGGTTTGTAATCTTAATAATGGCTTTAGTAGGCGAAGTTTTAACAAAAAAGAAGGTAGTAGTAGCCTTTGGAATTGGGGCGATGCCAGCTATAATTTTCGCGCTTATTGAAGGTATTCCTTATTATGTTGAAATCATTATTTTTAGTATTGTAAGTATTATTTTTTTAATTTTATTAAGACCTAGTGTTTATAAGTATTTTAATAATTATAAATTACCTAAGGATTTTTCTAAAAATATTGGTCAAGTTGTTACAGCCAAGACTAGTTTTGATGGTGTTAATAAGGGTTTAATTTTGTTTAATAATGAGTATTATAAAGCTAAATTAAATGATGATTCTAATGAAAGTGTTAAAAAGGATGAACTTGTCAAGATTGTTAAAATAGAGGGTAATTTAGTAATTGTAAAAAAAGTTTCAAATGGGGAAATTGCATAATAAAAAGTCTTTATTTTAGTCCTTAATTAAGATATAATTGTAGCGGAAGTGAGGAGTAATAAAAAATGTTTGAAAATTATGAATCTTTAGTTAAAATTAGAAGAAATGTCTTTACTGAAGTAGCTAAATTAGCTTATGAAGGTGGAGATTATAGACGTATAGAAGAAATTCCTTATAAAATGCTTAACCAAGCAGCCAAGAAAAATGGTCAAGCTAAATATAGAGAATCGATTTTCTTAGAAAGAGCGATTGTTTCTGAACGTATTCGTTTAGCGATTGGTCTACCAGTTAGATCAGCTGATGAACATACACCACTAGCTGATGGTATTGAAGAAGCGGTTAAGACTTCTAGATATTATGAACCACCACTAGTAAATGTTATTGACTTTGCTTGTAATGCTTGTCCAGAAGATAGTTATTTTGTAACTGATGTTTGTGTTGGTTGTTTAGCCAACCCATGCGCTAATGTTTGCCCAAAAAACGCTATTTCTATTGTGAATGGTCGTTCAGTAATTAATCAAGAATTATGTATTAAATGCGGTCGTTGTAAGGACGTATGTCCATATAATGCTATTTCTCATCGCGAACGTCCTTGTCAAAAAGCTTGTGGTATGGATGCGATTGAATCTGATGAGTTTGGTAAAGCTAAAATTAATTATGATAAATGTGTAAGTTGTGGTATGTGTATTGTAAGTTGTCCATTTGGGGCAATTGCTGATAAATCACAAATTTTCCAAGTTATCCAAACTATTAAATCAGAACGTCCAGTTTATGCAATTATGGCTCCATCTTTTGTTGGTCAATTTGGTCCAAAAGTTAATTTAAGAACTATTGATGATGCCATGAAAAAATTAGGCTTTGCTGGTGTTGCGGAAGTTTCAATTGGTGCGGATTTATGTACTATTCAAGAAGCACGTGATTTCTTAGAAGAAGTTCCTAGTAAATTAAAATTTATGGGTACATCATGTTGTCCAAGTTGGTCAGTAATGGCTAAAAAAGTTTTCCCTGAATTTAAAGAAAATATTTCCATGGCCTTAACACCAATGGTTTTAACAGCTCGTTTAATTAAAAAGGAACATAAAGATGCGGCGATTGTCTTTGTTGGCCCATGTTCAGCTAAGAAATTAGAAGCTTCTCGTAAGAGTGTTAGATCTGATGTAGATTTTGTTTTAACCTTTGAAGAATTAATGGGTATGTTTGTTGCTAAAGAAGTAGATTTCAACACTTTAGAAGCTAAACCATTAGAAAATATTACCTCAGCTGATGGTCGTGGTTTTGCAGTAGCTGGTGGGGTTGCTAAAGCGGTAGTTGAAGCTTGTAAAGAAATAGAACCTAATCGTGAAATTAAAGTTCATGCAGAACAAGGCTTAAATAATTGTAAGAAGATGTTACAAGATGCGAAAAAAGGTGTTTATGACGGCTATTTATTAGAAGGTATGGCTTGTCCATTTGGTTGTGCATCAGGTGCTGGTACAATTACTCAACCTACTAAAACTAAAGCCTTAGTTGCTTTATCGCAAAGAGAAACAACAATGAAACATTCTTTAGAATCTGCTTTTGAACCTAAATTAGATGAATTAGTTAATGAGTAGAAGGTGAAAATATGTTATATGATACTTTAGTAAAAGCTAATTTGGAAGCTTATAAAGCTAAAGATCAAATAAAAAAGAAAGCTTTAGCCGAAGTTATTTCTAAATGTAAATATAAAATAGTGGAATTAAGAGGTTCTGATAAAACTTTAGATGATAATATTGTTATTGATATTATTAAGAAAGTAGTAAAAGATTTAGATGAAGAATTAAGCTATTTTAAAGATGAAAGTAATGAACGTTTTATTGAACTTTCTTCAGAAAAAGCTTATTTAAAAACTTATTTACCACAAGAACTTACTAAAGAAGAAATAATAAAAATAGTTTCTAATTTAGAAGATAAATCTTTACCTAATATCATGAAACATTTTAAAATGAATTATCAAGGTAAATGTGATATGAAATTAGTTAATGAAGTTGCTAGAAGCTTTCAAAACAAATAAAATGATTAAAGTCTTAAGTGATAAAACTTAGGACTTTTTCTTTATTTGTTAACGTTTTCATAGGTTTTCAAAAACACTTTATGATAAAATTATTAAAGGTGATTTTTATGGTTAGTAGTATGTTTAAAAACATTGATTTAACAAAAGGTAAAATATGGAAAGTGATTGTTTTTTTCGCTATTCCTATCTTATTATCTTATCTATTACAACAAATATATACAATTTCTGATGCCGCTATTTGTGGGCAATATTTAAATGCTAATCAAGTAGCGGGAGTTAATAATACATCTAACATTACTTTCATTGTTTTACAATTTGCGTTTGGCTGTACTGCTGGGTTTAGTGTTGTGTCGGCTGCTAAAATAGGTCACAACGATATCAGTGGAGCTAGACAATCGTTATTAGTTCAAATAATTCTTTCCTTTATTATTAGTATTGTTTTAACAGTAGCAGCTATTTTATCAATTGATTTTTTACTTAATTTTATAGGGGTTACAAAAGAAGCTAATTTAGAGATTTATAATGCGGCTTATACTTATACTTTTATTATCTTTTTAGGAACAATAGCTCAAGTGTTTTATAATTTAGGTTGTTCATTTTTAAGAAGTTTAGGTAATAGTGTTACACCGTTGTTGTTTTTATTAGTTTCTACCATTTTAAATATTGTTTTAGATATCGTTTTTATAAGTCCACTAAAAATGGGTGTTGAAGGAGCGGCTATCGCCACTATTTTAGCTCAAGCTATTTCGGCGATTGGTTGTTTTATGTATATTTTTATTAAATTAAAAGAATATCGATTTAAAAAAGAAGATTTTAAATTACCTAAAGGATTTATTAAAAGACATTTAGTTTTAGGCTTACCACTAGCTTTCCAATTTTCTATTTTAGCGATTGGTTTAATTGTAATGCAAGGTACAACAATTAAATTTGATATTTTAGAAGATGGCACTTTAGCTAATGAATCACAGCTTGGTTATGGTGCAGCTTGTAAATTAAATAATTTCTTAATGACGCCATTTAACGCTCTTGGGACGGCAATGCTTTCTTATTGTGGTCAAAACTTAGGAGCGGCTAATTATGAACGTTTAAGAAAAGGTATTAAACAGTCTTATTTAATAATGCTTGTCTTGTATGTTTTGTTTGCAGGTATTGGCTTATTATTAACTATTAATGGTGCTTATTTATATATTTTCCTATCAAGTGATAAAATAAATGATTTAACTATTAAATATGGTAATTTATATTTGAGAACTTGTTTGCCGTTTTATCCTGTTTTAGGTCTTTTATTTATCTTAAGGAATAGCTTACAAGGGGTAGAAAAGCCACTTTTCCCATTCTTAGCTGGGGTAGGTGAATTAATTGCCAGATGTGTTGTTTGTCTATTTATTCCTACTCTTGTTAATGGTGGACCTTTAAATCGTAATGCTTCTGATTTAGCTTATATAATGACTAGTGCAGCTGATGTATTTTCATGGACATTTGCTTGTATTCCTTTAGTAACCGGTTATATTTTATTCTTGAAAAAGAGTAGAAATGATGAAAATCTTAATTTGCTCAGACAGTCATAATAAATCAATTTTATCTTTAAATTTAGATGAATTTAGCTATATTATTCATTTAGGTGATATTAAAGCTAATGATATAGATTATTTTAATTTATACCCTAATTTAATCTATGTAAGAGGCAATTGTGATTATAATAATCATGAGTTAGTAAAAGAAGTAGTTTTAAACGATTATAAAATATTTTTAACTCATTCACATTTATATAATACTAAATATTCTTTAGATTTATTGATAAGTAATACAATAAATAAATATGATTTTGTTTTGTATGGTCATACACATAGACAACAAGTATTTAAATTAGAGAATACTATTTATTTAAATCCGGGTGCTTTTAAAGATGGTTATTATGTTGTTATTGAAAATAATAGTATTTATTTAATAAATGGTAATAAAAAAGAAGTTTTTAATTTTTAGGTTAAAAACTTCTTTTTTAGTTACAATAATGTTTTAAGTTCTTCTGGTTTATAAGTATAAACTTTGTTACAAAAGTTACAAGTTATTTCAATGTCTTTATTTTCTAAAATCATCTTATTAATTTCATCTTTACCAAGAACTTTTAAATTGTTTAAAAATTTACTTCGTTCACATTCACAAAAATAAGAAACTTCCATTTCTTCTAATACTTTAGCATCATCACTAATTAATTTAATAATATCTAAATTAGATTTACCTTCGCTTAATAATGTAGAAATAGGACTAATTGTTTTTAAAGTTTCTTCTAGTTTAGTAATATATTCATCAGGACAACCTGGCATTAGCTGGATAATGTAACCACCAGCACTTTCAATGTTAGCTTCTTTATTATATAAAACACCTAAAGCAACAGCTGTATTAGTTTGTTCACTTTGTAAGAAGTAGTAGCAAGCATCTTCAGCAATTTCACCAGTTACTAAAGGAATGGTAGAAGTATAAGGTTCTTTTAAACCATAATCTTTAATAACAGTCATAAAGCCACTACCAACTCCAAGGCCAACGGCTAATTTACCATCATTTCTTTTTAAATATACACCTGGGTTATGAACAAAGCCTCTAACAGCCCCGTATTTAGCTTCGCAAACGATATTACCGATAGGTCCGTCACCTTCAATTTTAATGGTTAAGCGTTCATCTGTTTTCTTTTCCATAACTGACATCATTAAACCTAGAGTTAAAACTCGTCCTAAAGCTGCCCCTGATGTAGGATAAGTTTTATGAATTTCTTGCATCTTTTTTATTGTGTTAGTTGAGTTTACTGTATAAATACGAATATAATCATTCATACAAGTAGCTATTGTTAGTATATCTTTCATTTTTATCGCCTCATTTTTGTATTTTATCATAAACAATAAAAACTAACAACTTTTATTTTTTGGCACTTTAGTGTTGACAGTGCCACTAAAGATATTTATAATATACTTCCCGACTTTGCCTGACTTTTTAATGAATATTTTTATTTTTTCAGAACGAGTTATATATATTATATATAAAACGTTCTTTTTTTCTTGCATTCATAT
>CASETY010000007.1 GCA_949291115.1 uncultured bacterium | reverse complement strand
GTAAATAAAAGAGTATTAGCTATGATTGTTTTGCTTTAATCTATGCTAATACTCTTTTTTAATTACTAGTATTCTAAATTTATAATTTTATTAATAATACTTTAAAGCTATACTACAAATAATTTATAGTTCTAATAATCATTACTTATAGTTATAATCCTTTTTGTTTATAGCTCTAAACACTAAATACTACTTAGGATTTAAAGAGCCCTTAAATTCAAATTTGGTGGACCCTTGGAATATTTATCACAAGTTAACTATATATTCGTAATAATAAAACATTGACTTTTAACTATGTAAATAAACAGCATAGTCAAATTTTAATAATTGACAATAACGTAAATTGATGTATAATTTAAGTAGAGAGAAATCTCTGAGGTTGTGCTTAAAAAATGAGAGGGAATGCTGATAACATTCCCTCTCTTTTTCGTTCAGTGGAGGTTGTGCTTATCTAATGATAACTATTTGTTATCTTTATCTTTGCCATTCCCACCTAAATATATTATATATAATATAACAGCTAGAATGACTAAGTACTCCATTAGGAGCCCTCCTATTTAAGCAACAAAACCTCCACATTGACATGTAAGTTTTGTCATATTTCCTCCAACTGAATCTAGCTACTTATTAGTAGCAAAAATATTATATAATAAATAGCAGTATTAAACAACCTTTTAAGTAAACAAAATAAGGCTAGCCGATTAAGCTAGCCTTTTCTATTTTACTATAGGTTTCTTTTATAATTTGAATACGTTCATCCAAAACAAATTTATAGTCATTAATTATTATTTTGTTACCATTTCTAAAGCCACTATAGACACCATTAGCTAAACTAAAGGATAAAGTTAAAGCATTTATAATTGACTGTGTTGATGTAAAGTTTGAACCAATATAAAAACAAGCCAAGCAGTATGAAATTATTATTGATAAAATCATAAATGGTAAATTGTAAGATAAATTACTTCTAACTTCACTATAATAAATATTATTAAAATTATCAGCATTTAAATTTTTTTGACTTTTTCTAAACAAATCACTGCTTGTTATATATTTTTGCTTTATTTTATTAATATCTAAAAATTTAAATACTTTTTCATGCTCTTCATATTCTTCATATTTATGACTTATTAATGTTTTCTTTAATAGTATAACTTTGTTAACATCTTCTTCTATCATAGATAAACTATTAAGTATGTGTGGTTTAGGTTGTTTATTTGAAATTTTATATCTATTTAATTGATATTTCTTTTTATTCAAATAAACTAAAGCTTTATCTAATTTTTTTAATTCACATTCATAATGTAATACTTCATCAAATTTAATCATTTTATTTTGATTTAAAATGTCACAAAATAAATCAATTATGATTTTTTCTCTATTAACAATTTCAGTGTTTAACAATGTCTTTTTACTCGAATATTGCGTAGATAATACTTTAGCAAAAACACTTATGAAAAAATTTAATACAAAGATGTCATATTTGATTTTTGTAAATTCGAATTCAACGCTTAATAATTGTGTGAACAATACAATAGCTTCTAAAATTACAACTTCAATAATAAATATTATAGTATCTTGATAATTCTTAATATTTTTTAAATTCATAGCTATTTAAGTTCCTCTTTAACTCGCTTATATTTAGTCTTATATGACCATCTAGGAAGTGGATTTATAATAATTCCACAAGCCACACTTACGAAAGACCATTTTAAAATGTATTGGATTTTTTCAATATTATTATTAATACAAACACAACCCAAATAAGCTAATCCTATCCAAATTAAACATTTCCTAAAACCATTTAAACATTGAATAATAAACGAATATTCAAAAGCATTAATAATATATCCTAATAATACATAAAGGGCTATAGCACTAATTAATAGTGCTACAAGCCCCCACGCATTAAAATCGATACCACCAGTATCACGACTAAATAATACAAATTTTTGATTAATTAATACAATTGGAACAATTGCTACTAACGTTATCCAAGCAACTATTCTTGGAATAAATAATGCTTTTGAGTTCCAAATGTTAATCCATTTTTCAAAGGCTTTTTTCACTTTATCAAAGCCCCTTTCTATAAGCTTATTCTAAGCCCAATATTATCTTTGTTTGCTTCATTTGATATTTTATCATTTTCTTGTTCTTTTAAACTATTAAGAGCTTGATTTAAACTTTCAATTTGGTTATTTAACATTCTAGTTTCTTCATCTTTAAGCTGTTCTTTAGCGTCAATTTCTTTAGTTACATCTTTGACTATTGAAGATGCTACATCATCTTTAGCTAGTGGCAACTCTTTATATTTATTAGCTACTTTAACTATCTCATCGCTAGTAAACCCTAGCTTTGATGATATCATTAACAATAATTCACCAATCAAAGAATTGTCTTTACCATATTTATCAACATTAGTTTCAGTTTTACTTAATGCTTCATTAATTTTGGTTTCAAATTCTTTTACTTGTTCCTTTAAATAATTAGCATTGACTTTATTACTCTCATTAACACTTTCTATTAATTTTTTACTTTGTATTTTAGATTTGATTATCGCTATTATAGCTCCAATTATAGTTCCAGTTCCAACAGTTCCTAAAATGCCTAAAAGCCATGCTAAACCTTCGCTACAATTAGTGGCTACAATTCTCAAAAACTCAGCAATATTAATGGCTAACATATCATTTAAAACTCCTTCCATTAATTTCTTTTACATGCTCAATTAAAGTATTAAGTTTTGATTTTAATTTTTGATTAGCTTCTCTTAATTCTGAAATATTATGTTCTAATAACTGAAAATATTCACCAACTTTAAATCCATCAACAAAGCCTTTTTTCCGTGCGTCAACTATTTCTAATTCAAATAGATCAACAAACTCTGTTTTCCTTGTTTTTGGATTAAGCATAACTAATATTCCATTTTTAAGTGGCGCTTTAAACTCATTCTCATTCATTTTTCATTCGCTCCCAAATGTTTTTTAGATTAATAAGTTGTTCTGCTAAGGTATTCTTCCCATGTCATTTTATGATCATGGATTTTTTGAACAATATCTAGTTGCTCAGGAGTTAAAATAATAGAATTATTTTCAAGTATGAATTTGTTATAAGCTATATGATAGCAACTTTTAAACATACATTTATTTTTATCATAAATATTTGGGTGATAATTTCTTTCTCTTTTATTTTTAATTTCATTTAAAAATTTTTGCAATGCTTCTTTGTGCTCTAAAATGTGGTATTCTATAGGAAAGTCTTGCTTAATGATATCAGCATCTAATTGGTAATTCCATGACATTGCTAAAGCCCACTGATTAAAATCAGCTTCAAAATTCATTATTTTTATTAATAAATCTTTGTTTCTAAAATTAACATCTTTACCATCTATTAATTTTCTATAATTTTTATTGTCTTCTACAATATCTATATAATCTTCGTCACTTGGATTTTTTAATCCTAATAATTTTGAACCTACTAAATACATATTATTCTCCTAAATAAAATCTTCTTTGGACACAAAATTCATTTGATGAATATTGCCCCTGATAACCGAATCTTAAATAATTTGTTATTTTTTTTATGTCGTTATTATAAGATGAACCGTTGCTAGAACATTTATCAATAAAAAAATCACCTTCAAATGATTTAACAAGTGTTACAAAAATTTGTTGGTCATTTTGTAAAAGTCCCTGTACTGACCCGCCTTGGAATTCCAGTGTGAATTGGGCATCCGTAATATCTTCAGGGCTCATTGATTGACCCCAAGTTATACACACATCTATTCTATATGCTTTAGATACATTATCCCCAGATATGATATCAACATCAGTGCTTCCATCCCCGTAAACAACTTCTTGGATTATATTCCCACCACTAGGTCCTTGTGGACCTGTTGGACCCTGTGGTCCTTGAGCGCCTTGAGGTCCAGTATCACCTTTGTCTCCTTTGTCGCCCTTATTACCTTTTACTCCTTGAGGTCCTTGCGCTCCAGTGTCGCCTTTAACACCTTGAGGACCCTGTGGACCTTGCACGCCTTGGATACCTTGTTCTCCTTTAGATGCGATTAATTGCCAATGTGTGAAATCCGAAGCGGGTTCACTTGAACCTTGAACATCTGCTATACATAAATATGAACTGCCGTTAAGTGTAACTAAGTCTAAGGCTTTATATGCAGTATTACTCGTCCAAGTGCCTTTTGGAACTATTCTAACTCTACCTAAATTAGTTGTTGTTGCCATACTTAATCTCCTTATTCATATGTAGCGACTAATTCGCCTTTATCATTTATAGATAATGTAGGTGTTTTACCATTAGCACCAGTATCACCTTTTGGACCTTGAGCACCTGTAGCACCCGTATCACCTTTAACACCTTTAAGATTCTTAAAATCTAATGCAAATGTTCTTTGTAAAGCTGTGCCACCCATAGTTACTTGAACTTGCGGAGTACCTACATTAGCGTCTACAGTAGCTGTTACGTTAGTAATTTCTGCACTTTCACCTGCTGCTCCTGTAGCACCTTTTTCACCTTTTAAATTAGTAAACTTAAAATTAAATATTTTAGCTGTATCTGGACCACTTGCTGATACTTCAACACTAGCTGTACCAACTTGATTAGCTTCACTGTTATCAACAGTAGGTGTACCAAATCCTGCAGCTGCGCCTGTATCGCCTTTAGGGATAGCAAAAGTAAATTTAAATGGACTTTCTTCTGTACCAGCACCTGTTAATGTTACACTTGCTGTTGACGCACTTGTAGTAGATACGGTAACTGCACTATCGAATACAGATGCAGGACCTTGAATACCTTGAGAACCTGATAAGTCAGTTAAATATTCATAAGCAGTTGTGCCTTTAACGTATAATTTAGCATTATCGGCATCTTCTACATTGCCTGTATTAATAATTACAAATCCACCAACTGCTACACCATCATTAGCGTATCCAGCATTCATAGCACTTACACTAGTATAGATTTTAGAAATCTTAAATCCTTCACCTGTAGCACCTTTTAGATTACCAATTTTTTGCCAACTAAAATTTGAGCTATTAGCTAAGAAACAAAATAAATCACCATTTGATGTATTAATATACAAATCACGTTCTAATGCGGTATACCCTGCACTTGTTAATTGTGATGAAATTTCAGTGTCATTAGTAGCAGTACCACTGTACCATTGGCTACCTACAACACGTCCTAAAATTAAAGCTTCCATTATAATTACCACCTCTGTTTTTTACTTACGTCTTTAA
This sequence comes from uncultured bacterium, assembly GCA_949291115.1. GTDB lineage: Bacteria > Bacillota_I > Bacilli_A > Acholeplasmatales > Anaeroplasmataceae > CALUXS01. The sequence goes on along the minus strand of CASETY010000007.1, from coordinate 59,804 downwards.
TATTTATTGTTTGTGCTTTAAGCATCATTTCGTTTAGTTCTTCAAAACTATAAACTAAATTACCACCATTAATTGAAAACTTATGTCCATCTATACCATCAGTTCTCATTATTAAATCACCATTATCATCGATATTTAAGCTTAATACACCATATCCGTCATAACCTCTAGGAAGTGCAAAAGATAAGTCTACATTGTCTTTTTCATCACTTGTAGTCACCTTAACTGTTGGCTTTTCATTTGGCTCTAGACCTTCTACACTAGCTGTGATATTAGGAATAGTTTTATATTCATATCTAACTATAAAATCTTTCCTATTAGAAGTAATGAAAAAGACTGTATTAACAACATTATTTAAGGTCATAGACCCCGTAAATATTAACTTGCCATTTTCATTAGCCATGTAGTATGAATCTATAGTTATACTACCTATTTTAACTTTTAAAATAGCTTTTTCATTTGTTAGATTATTATTTTCACTAACCAAGCTAAATTTATCACTTATACCATCCCAATTAGCTTCAACTATAGGATGATAAAACTCTGTTAAATCAACTTTATAAGTTGTTGCTTGATCAGCCATTGTAAAAGTAATAATATGATCTTTATAAACAACATCATCAACTAAGCTTTCGATAGGTAAGTCATATGTTACAGTGCTATCATCTTGTTTAGTAAATGTAAATTTATAAGTAGTGGCATCATATTCTACTTTCTTTAAATAAGATTGTTTTATTTTGTTTATTTCATTTTCATTATTAGCAATCTTTGTAGAATTATTAGAAGTTTGCGATTGAAGTGTCTCAACTATTGTTAATACATTTTCAACAGCTTCTTCGCCACCAACAAGAATCATATTGCCACTAATTACAGCATCATAGATTTCAGCAAAGCACATAGCTACATTTTTAGTTTTGATGACATTAGCATTACTATCTTCAAAATTAATTGTAAATGTAAACTCGAGAACACCTTCAACAGCTAAAACATTACTTGATGGATTAAAAGTATAAGTGTAATTAGTATCGTCATTTGTAGTGCTATTAGCTGTTGTTGGACCGAATGTTCTACCATCTGCTCTCCTATAAGTTACTGTTGGATAAAGATTATTTACTGCGTCTTTTGGTATAATTAAATTAATATTATCAAAAGAATTACTACCTTTAATTATATTTTCATCAGTTGTTTTAACTATGTTAAATTCATTATTTAAAATAATCTCCAATTTATCACTCCTTCCGAGTAATTTTTTGTAAAATAAAAAGAGGTTAAAACCTCTTTAAGAATGCTTTTTAATATAACGTACAACACTAAAACCAAACAAGAACACCATAAAAGCCATACACATTATAGCTCCTCCAGCATAAATATTGCTGAATGACCAAACCAACCCCCATATAAATATGGCTATGGAAGCAATTATAAAAATAATACCTAACACAAATCTATATTCCATAATTAAAACACCAAACCTTTACTTATATTTTATTTTACAAACAAAAATTAATTTTTCTCTAGCATCCTTATAAACTGTGACCTTTTTTTGACTAGCACCAGTATCTAAATTCACATATGTTGATCCATAATTTGGAAGTTTTTTAGAATTAGCTAGCGAAATATTTTCATCTAAATAACCAAGTCTAATGTTATAAATCGCATATTCATTATCATCTCTAGCATATGGAATTTGCTTATTTTCGTATATGTTATCAGTTAAACTGCTATTATAATTACTTTGATAATCAAAACAATAATTATCTACAGCTTCAACTGCCAAATAAGTGTCATCACCATCTTTAAACAATGCTCCTATTTTAAATAAGTTAAACAATCCATTATAATCTAATAATTGAATACCGTTATCTCTACTATCAGCTTCTTCAAATTCACCACAATAAACTACTCTATCTATGATGTTATTTAATGGTAATCTAGTACTTTCAAATTGACTTTTAACGCCATAAACTTCAGCAATTTTACTATAGTCACTTACTAAATTAATGACCGTTCTTGTTTGTTCTAACATCTTAGTGATTTGAACGCTTGAAATATAATAAGTTTGATTTTTAATAATCATTGACCTAGTTGGCTTAATATTAACATCTTCACCATAATATTCAATACTAACCTCAGGCATACCTAACATCTTATTATTTTTATCAATGCTTTTATTAATCAAGTCAAAATCAGTCATTGAACTTGACAATTCAATACCTCTTGATACATTTTTAATTTCATCTTCGTTAAATGGAACTTTATTACATTTAGAGATTAAATAAAGCGAAGATATCGGGATATATTCAACATTGAAAGTCCAATCTATTGGATTAATACTTAAGTTATTTACATCATCTATTGATGCACCTTTATAATAAAGATAATTAGTATTGCCTATTTTTTGAGGGTCAAGAAGACCATTTGATGTCTTCAAAAAATAATAAAGCATTGGATTACTAGCACTACTTACCAATTCTCCCCAAAAATCATCATGTTCATATTCATAGATACCACGAATAACATTATCATTATATGTGTAATAACAATATTTAGGCTTATCTAACGCATTCAATAAATCATATTGTGATTTTTCTAATATTACGCCTGATAAATCAATATTAATTTTTGTGAGTAAGAATTCCGTAGTAACTATTAAACAATCTTTATCATACGGATATTCAGATGCACCATATCTACTAAATCTAACTTCATAATTAGGACCTAATATGCTTACAATATTATAATAGACATTTTGATTAGTAAAATATTTTGACCAATCAGATAGTTTTTGAATTTGTGACGTAAGTTCTCCAGAATCAATATCTTCCCATGCCTTATCTGAATTAAAATATTGTGAACAATCATAGAACACATAATGGTAATGCAAGTTAGTATTCAACTTAGCTTCCAACTTAGTTACTCGTTCAACTCTTGTTGGCAGCAATAAAACCTGATTATCTGCTTCGATTATATAGCTTTCACTTCTAACTGTCAACCCGTTGACTTTATTAACAGTTGTTCTATCAACAATATCACTTACTTCACTTTCTAAAATTGCTGTGTATTGGTCAACACTTTGATAATATTGCCTACTTATTATTTTAGAGCTATCGAGTGAAATAGAAGTAGGATTATCTAATCTATCCCAACTTATATAAAAATCTAAACTATCACTGTTTTCATCAATTCTAGATATTCGTGGAATTGAATTACAACTTTTACCGATTTCAAGAAGGGCTTGAAACATTGTAGTTCCTGCGCCAAACATATATTCACGTTCTTCTTTCCATCTAGAATCAGTGTTAATTTCTCCATAATTAAAATAAAATTTATTAGCTTTGTCACCAAAAATTAATTCATATTTGTTGTTGATAAAAAGGCGAATTGCTTCAATTTTATTTTCGTTTGTAGGATACATACTTCCTGTATTGGACATTGCTTTTGTGCCTACAATATAGCATTGTAAATAATACGTTGCTTCAATCAATGTAACGTTATGATTGTATTCTCTAGGATTTGTAGGCATTACTTCGTTACATTCGCTTGAACATAACCATATTTCATCATCTATTTTACATAATGTCAATGGTGGGATATTATAGTCAATATCTGTGCTAATGAAAGTAAAACTTCCACTATCTAGGACTTCATCGGCACGTCTATCAATTGTTATTGCACCTATAACATCATTAGTAATATACTTCCAAACGTTATTAATTCGAATTTCCACTTCCATAATTAGTTCTCCTTGTAACTGCTGCACTACTTGAATAACCAGCACGAGCTCTTGCTTGTCCTAATTCTACTGATTCTTGGCGCTTTCGCCAATTCTCATCAAGAGCATATGATATACCTTGAACAGCCACTGCTCCTATGGCTAAATAAGGATTAACAATAGCCATTGCTCCTATTTGAATTGCTTGTTGAATATTATTAACTATAGCTTGATTATGTGAATTACCTGTATATTTACCAACATTAGATGTCATATAATTAAACATCCCAGTGGCTATCATTGCTGCTGTAGCCAAACCTTTCATTTGTTTTTTAGAATTAGCTCCTTCTACTGTTTTAGGGGCTGCTTCACTCATGGCTTTATTACTACTATTATCTTGAATAGTACTAGTCTGCTCACCTTGCTCATTGGTGTGAATATAAACATCTATTCTTGCATTACCTTGACTCGCCATATTAAATACCGCCTTGTGTGAATGTTAAGCGTAATTTAATTACATCACCTGTAATATCTTGTAAAACATAAGACTGCATTCTTGCATTAGATACATCAAATTCTAATGCATCAATCTTATATTCAATGCTATATTGTTTTTTCATATAAAAGTCACTGATTAAAGTTCTATGTAATACACTATTTTTGTTATAAATTAGATCAATAATTAAATTCCATTGAGTTCCGTTATCTTGTGTATATGCCACAGAAACCCCATTTAACACTACAGTATTTAGCATTTTATTTGAAGATAAAGACACGTCTACTATACAGTCAAGTACTTCGTTATTGATTTTTAAACTTCTTTCATTACCAAATAAAAAATTAGTAAATGTAATAGCTGTAAATTGAATAATTATAAGTTGATATTCTTCTCCGTTAATAAGTGATGGATATTTAGACCAATTGATTACTGATGTTTGTGTTGTGAAAAATGTTGTATCTTCTATTTCAATAGTTTGGTTATTAAATATTGTTAGAAAGTTATTAATTTGACTTTCCATTTTTATTTCATCATCAAACGTTATTGGAGCAAGTAATTGAATTTGATAAACTTCTGTACCATTTGCAGTTATACCATTTGCTGAATTATCCGTCATTTGAATGGTGTTTGGAGTTCTGGACATTAAATTAACTACGCCATGTATAAACTTATCATAGATCAAATTGTCTTCATTAAAATCTTCATTGTTTTTAACGAACTTTAAATCAAACAATTCTTTACCATCATTTAATGTTGATGCTATTAATTCAGTTAATTTTTCATAGTTCATCGAAATCAAGCCCACTTTCTATTTCATTATTTAAATCACTTTTTAATTTTGATATCCACTCATTTATTGCTCTTGTTATCCAACCTTTAGAAGTCCTATTTTTAGTATGAGTATATAGCGCATAGTCTTCAGTCGCAGGATAACCACCAGTGGCTGGATAACCAATTTGACACATATATAATCCGTTTTGAATATTAGCTATTCCTTGAATACCATTGTTTTTTAAGTTACCTGTTCTGACTGGTGCATGTTGTTTCAATATATTTAATAATTCATTTAGTTGTTGTTCATTCAATATGATCATTCTAAATAAATGTCACTAGCTCCTGTAAAGTTGCCAGAATCCTTTCTTCTTTTAAATTCAAGTGGATTATCAAAGTTATTTAGTATAGAAACAACACGATATATTTTGCCATCAATTGGAACTTTAACTCTATCATTAATAGATACTTGACACCAACCATTAGCTCTAATTACCATTGATACTTTATTTCTAGGAATACCTGTTATAGCTTCAAATCGATTAAAATTAACATTTTCTAAAACATTGCCTCTAATCTTAGTACCATTAGTTAAATTATCACTAATCATATAATCATCTGCATAATCGTGAATAGTGTTAATTCCCACGTTACATCACCACATCTCTTAATATACCTGCACTATAAAGAAGCCTTATTGCTTCTTCACTATGTTTTTTTCTAGTATTATCTATTTTACCTACTGCACTAAATCTACCATTATCAATAAAGAAGCGCATTTCATACATTTGTGCCCAATACATAACAGTATAAACATCGTCATCTTTATTAGCAGGATTAGCAATATATTCATTTAATTTTTTAGCATATACAAAGCCACATTTAGTCATTATTAAATCATTAATACTTTCACAAGCTTCATCTAACCAAGATTCAACTGCATCTTTTGCCGAACCAAAACCACCAATTGTAACCATTGACTTTAAATCATAGCCAAATTGTGACTCTATATCTTTTACAGTTATTAATTTTGTATATAATTTAGGGGTCATATAGCCTCCTTGTTTTCAAACTAAAGTAATAGTAAGTAATAGTAAGTAGGGGCTAAATAGCCCCTAACATACATTAAGTAATATCATTATTCTTCTAATGACTCTGCTGTAGTACCGTAGTAAATACCTTTTGTTCTATCAGCAAGAGGGAAAATGTCATGGATTAATCTACGATTAATCATAATACCATCATAATCTTCTGGTTCATATTTAACATATGTAACGTTACGTTTAATAGCAGTAACTACTGCTAAAGGTTGAACTAAAATAAATTTAACATTTGCAGGCATTCTAGTAGTTGGAACAACAACGACTTTAGTAACGTCATCAATTAAATAAATATTAGTATTAACAACACCACTATCACCTTGTGCATTAATAGTTCTACGTAATCTATCACTTGATTTCATTGCTTTATAGAAATCAGGGGTTACATATAAAATAGTATTTTCAACAGGGATTTCATTATTAGTTAAACTTTCAATAGCTACATCATATAAATCAAATGGATCCATAGATGTTAAGTTTACACTGTATTTAGCTACAGCACCTGGAGCAGTAACTAATTTATTTAAACGATATTTATCAATTGAAGGAACTTCCATTTGTCTAACTTTGTTGTTAATAATAGCAATTGCAGTTAATCCACTATCGTTTAAATCTTCTGCATCAATTCTTCCTTGATAACCTTTGTCTTGTGAACATTTGATTGTTTGACGTTCTAAATCTTCATCAATAATTGTGTAGCCATTTTTCTTTGAATAGTCAGGCATTTCATCTGTTGACATTGGGAATACTGGATAGCTAATCATATTAGCACCAATAAAATCAACGAAACGTGTTTCTAAGTCTCCTGTTTTTAAACTTGCTCTTAAAACACCATATAAATTTTCTGGGTCATTTAAATATTTAGTAATATACGCAATAGTATTGTTTAAAGCAATATTTTCTGAATTTGCCATAATTTAATAACTTCCTTTCATTTTTATAATTTTCTTAAATCTTCCATAGATAGCTCATTTGGTTTGTGTGAATTAAAAACACCAGCTGTACCAGGATTAACATTTGGAACATAGTTCTTATCTTGAACATCAAATAGGTCGCTATATTTACTCTTAACGCCGTTTATATATTCTTCATCAAATGTTTTCTTTTCCTGGTCATATTTAGCCCAATCAAGCTTATCTACTAATAAATCACTATGCTTACAATTTAAACCGTTTAAAACAGCTATTTTGTTGTTAAATTCGTTCTCTTTTAATAATCCATTATATTTTTCTTTAATTGAAGCATAGTCTTTTGTGCTTTCTTTATAAGCACTAAAATCATTATTAACATTTATAAAATCATTTGATATCTTATCCTTTTCAGCAAGTAATTCATTATATTTAGAAATATCAACATACTTGCTATTATCAACTTTAAATGTTTCACGCGTGTTTTTGATATCTTCACCATTTAAGCGCATAATCTCATCAATGATTTCTTTGTGGTCTTTACCACTAGTTAATAATTCTTGTAAAATTTCTGTTTTCATTTCTTCTCCTTTAGGCTGTTTTTAGGTGTGTAGCCTCCACCATAGATTTAAAATGATTGTTTCGTTTTTTAGGTTTCATAACTTCAACCAGTGCTTTGTTTTAATGTTTCACAGCTTCAACAAGTATAAAAAAAGATGTTTAATCAACATCTTAATTTAACGAATATAAAACTTATTACAATGCCAACTATAAACCCTACAACAAAAATGCCAATTGCAAGTCCTAAATTTTCTAAGTCTTTTTCTTTGTCATTTATGATAACAACTCCTTTACAAAACTTAATTTGTAGTTTAGAATATAAATAGATAAAAGATTAAGTTTAAAGGATAGAGATTTTGGAGTTTCTTATCGCCCTTCGGGGAAATCTTGGGTCCAACTCACCAAGTTAAGCTTAATCTTTTTTTATTTTTTTACAAACCTCTTGATTTAATTAAAACTATGCTCTAAAATATAAATAGATAAATAAGTTTCTACTAGGTAGTAAAGTTGTGTTTTACACAGAGAGCCAACTATGCCTTACGCTCATATATTTATGAGAGGGAGATGATGGGGAGGCTTCCATCAGTAGAAACTTATTTTTTTATGCGCTTTTTATTCATATATCTAGCTGTTATAATTGAATTGCTATTATTACTGTTAAGTTCATTAAATTTGATAGTAATATATATAACATGCTTTTTATCAACGAATTTATAAATGTTCAATGTATTACTACTCTTTTCATCAACTTCAACACCATCTGGGGAATTTATATATTCTATTAAATGCGGAATGTGTGGTCTTATTTCAATATGCCTATCTAGAATATGCTTTTTTCTTTCTTTCGTTAATACTATAGTTCTATCAATTTTCTTTATATTAGGTAGACTTTTAGAAAAATCCGTTTCTAATATACCATAGCTCTCATACTCACTAATTTTACTTTTTATTTTATTTAGTTTATATTCAACAGCTTTATCACTAGATAAATTGCTTAATTTCATTTGCTCATAAGTTATGCCTTTGTTGTTACTATTAATCTCACTACTAATGCCACCACTTTTAATTCCTTCACGTTCATTTAATGATACTCTAGTTCGCCATTCAGCTACTGGATAATCATGTTCTTTACAATAGTTCCAATAAGTATCTTGAAGCTTTTTAGACTCTTCTTGATACCTTTTTCTTTGATCAGAAGTATTAGCGAGCATTGATTTCTTTTTAGCATTTCTAATTTTACGTTCTAGGCTTCTAGCAGTCTTTTCAATATTTCGCTCACTATTAATTTTATTTTCAGTATAACTTTTTGGCATTGTCATACTAGCTTTATATTCAATAATACGATGCCTACAATTATAGCCTAAAAATCCTTTTTCCATTGCTTCTTTAAGGGAGTAATAATTTTTACCATCTGGCATTTTTCCTTTTGGTGTTGGTTCACCATGTTGTATGGTTTTGCCAATAGTCACTTCGCCAACTTTAGCATCTAATTCAAATATCTTTCCTTGCCATGGCTGACAACGTTCACTAGCATTAGCGTGTGATGTAGCAACCACATATTTAACTCCTTTTTTATCAAGTTTTTCAAAATCTTTGACTTGTTCTTCATATCTGACTTGCATTTCGGCGAGGTTTCTAGCAGACATTGTTCTACCTTTTCTATCAACTAAAACAACATTCATACTAGCTATTCTCATTATTTCCCTATTTACTCTTTTTTGATAATCTTCAACAAACATTTGCGAATAACCAGTTTCACCAGTAGTAAAGTAATCACGAATATTATATACCCCACCAGTTTCATAATTATTTTTAACACCTGCGTTTATAATAATCGATTTTCCGCTTATTTTAGGCTCTATACCAGTGATTTCTTTATAAGATTGATAAAATGTAGGGTTCTTAGTTTTTTGTGCTAATTTAGCTAAATCTAGGGTTATACGGTTATACCAATTAGTGAATGTTAGCATAAATGCTTGTCTTTGTTTTTCTACAAAGTCTTTATCACAATTTGCTTGCTGTAATTTTTTTACACATTCATTAATGATTCTTTTAGCTTCAGTACCTATAATGTCACGCTTAATTCTATCGTTGACCATTGTTGATAATAATTTTTGTAATTTTAGGGTGGTATCTTCAATAAGGACTACAATATTATCGTCCGTGTTATTCATACTACAAACCTAATATATTGTTAAAATTATCATCAACTCTAGTTCCACCACGCTCTAAATTAATTCTATCTAGTTCGGCTTCAACTTCTTCTTGTTTCCACTCAGGATGTAGTTGTTTAACGGCGGTATCAAGACTAATTAATCCAGATTGATATTGTTGTAAGATTAATGTTTGGTTTTGTACTTTATCAATAATAGTTGTTGGGTCAAACACTACAAACACTTTAACATCTAAATTTAACTCTACTGCTATTTCACTAAGTAATCTATCTAATTCATTCTTTAAAAGTGCACGTTTTGATTTAACTGTATTAGCCGTGATATCATTCATATAATTAACTTCAGTAGCAGTACGCATCGTCGTTGCAAGTGATGGATCAAAATCAAGTATTGATAGACCACATCTAACACAAATCTTGGCTTCTGCTTGTTCTAATGCTAATTTCCAATCAGCACTTCTTAAATTAAACTGAATTGGTTCTATAGGTGCTTTACTATCAAGGCTACCTGTTTCAGCCGTATATGGAGTCATAAACGAGTAATCTAATATATTAAATCCTCTTTTGTTAGAACCTTGCAACAATCCATTTTTAGCTCCTGAAAACTGCGGAACCATAACTCTAGCTCTACCAACATATTTATCTATTTCTTGATAAGTTAGTGTGTTTTCTAAACTTTGCATAAAGCCTGTGACGTTGATGAATTGTGATTCACCGATATCTGTATATCTTGCTAATTTGTTGGTGGCAGTGTTTTTAAATCTATAAACTCCTAGATTTAAAATTTCAATAGGTTTGTTAATTTGAATATCTCCGAGCTTATTCAATATATTTTTTGGAATAGCATCAACTTCTAATTTAGCTGTTTTAATTTCTTGCTTAACTAAAGACTGTGATTTTTTAACCCAAGCATTCTTTAAAATGTTATATTCTAAAAAAGCTACTTTTTGACCATTTCTAACTTTATAATAACGATGTTCAACAAACAAATAATTGCAATAACTATTTTCGCCATCAAATAGTGATTTAAACAAATAAGCATCATAAATTTTATCATCAACTTCTTTTAATACTTGGTATCTAGCTAAAGGATAAACTTCGAGTGACACTTTAAAATTTCCATCTTTATCTTTAAAGAAGTTAGTAGTAATACAAGCTTCTCCTCTAATTAGCACATCACTTTCTAATTGAAGCATCTTGTTTTGAAAATCTACGATACTATTTCTAACTACTTTAACATCATCATCGCTTTCACCTTCAATTGAAATGTTACCAATAATTTTACTTGTTAAGATATCAGCTATCACAGGACAAGTTTTTGAATTCAATACATTTCTATGAATTAAAGGAACAAATCCATTAGCCCATTGCATTGCCAAAAAATTATTTTGAATAGCTATTCTATCGTAAAATGGAAACATTATCATATAACTTTCATCTTCAATACCTAAGCTATCTGGGTAGGCTTTTAATAAAGCTCGCATAGCTACTGGTAAATAGTTATCTTCAGAACCATTTAAGTAATTATTTGTAGCTTTAATAAGGTCTTTAACGTCTTCAACACCAACTTCTACATTAGATGTTCTAATATTCATATTCAATCTATCACTTCCTTAAATTGCTTTTACTGCATATTTTGTCGCATCTATCATATGGTCGTTACCATCCATTGGCTTGCCTGTTCTATCATCAATAATTAAGCTTAACGTTTCTACTATCAGCATATCGTTATCACCTAATAATTTTAAATTTGGATAATTATAATCTTGTTTAAGTGGAATGCTTAAAGGGTCAATATAGCCTGCGTTTATTGTTACAAAGTAATCAGGAACTGTATAAACGTTTTGGAGTCTACGCATATCAAGCATTACATCTTTTTGACCAACTGATAAAGCGTGATATTTAGTAGAGTTGTTAAACTCAAGCATTATATCTTGACTAGCACTATCAACGATTATTTCAACATCTACGTGTTTTATTTTAAAATACCATAGCCAATAATCTAACCAAGCTTCCATTAACTTAACTTGAATTGTTGGCGCTATAGATTCATGACCCCAGTTAGTAGGATCATAATAAAAGCCTGGAAGTCTTACTATTCTTCCAAGCGTTGTTAAACAAAGAGGGCTTAATGTAGTCGCATCTATTACTGTACCAACATCACAACCAACTATTACTTTAGCTACTTTTTCCATTGGATAAAAACTAAATTTATCAATGTTTATGACATGTTTATTAACATCAAACATTGGATAACATAAACCATCAGTACCAACTACTAATCCTAGAAATACATTTTGATATTCTTTAAAATTACGCTCTTTAGTAATATTAGCTTCATCATAAAATTGTTGTTCTAATATACCTTTTGGAACATCTAGATAAGTAGAATGATGAACTAATCTATCTTTTCTTTGATACTGCATATCAATGTTTAACCAATGATTTAGTTCAGCTTTTGGATTAAATGTTCTAAACACTACAAATCCATTAAATGGATATCTATCATTACTACGTAAACAAGTAAGCAAAATACTTTGTAAATCACTAGCTTTTTTAAATTCTTGTGTTTCTTCAAACCAAACATATTTACAATAGCCTTTAGCAAAAGTCATTGATTTTAATTTGCTTGGTTCATCGCAACCCTCTAAGCGAATGTATTGAGGAGTTTCACTATCTGGCAAGTAGATAAATCTTTTAGGATTCTTTTGTCTTTTCCAAAGGCTATTAACACCTAGCAAGTCAATTGCTCTTTGTAAATCTTCAGCAATTGAACCTTCTAAAGTATTAGCTACAAATCTAAGAGCTAAAGCATGACTAATAACTCCGTCTTGTCTATCTTTCATCATATTTAAAATTAGTTCTTCAGCTACGAAGTATGATTTACCGCTACCACGACCGCCTTTTAAATCAAAATAAGTAAACTCTTTATGTTTGATTGCAGTATGCACTTTGTAAAACATTGGCAATATTAATTTACTTAAATTAACATTGCTTATCTTCATTTGACTTGCTATTGATGTCTTCACTTTCTTCACTAGCCTTTCTTAATGCTTCACTAATATCATCGGTAATCTTAATTAAACCAGTCTTAGCCAGCTCTTCCGTTAAGCTTTGCATATTAACGTCTTTACCCTTTTCAATGTAATCTTTATCATAATTTCTTAATATCATTGCTACTGCACGTTCATTTGGTGGGATATATTTCTCGAAAACTTCTTGCTGAACAACTACGCCTTGTTTGATAACAGTCCTAACATCTCTTTCTCGATAACCTAGTGCTTGTTTAAGCAAGCTTGCTTTAACTTCTAAAAGCATTAGTTCAGTACCCGAACGTAAAGCTTTGTTTAATTCAGTGTGTTGTTTTTTCCATTTGCAAAGAGTAGCGCAATGAATGCCTAAAACGTCAGCTATTTCTTTGTCAGTAGCACCCATTTTGCGCCAGTCCTTAATTTGAGCTAAATGAGGCTCAACATTATCTTCGTAAGTTGCACGTTTACTTTTGTTGCGCTTGATATCAGTAAGAGTTCTACTAATGATAATATCTTTATCATTTTCAATGTTGTTGTTTTCAATATCACTCATTATTATAATCACCACCTTTTTTTAACTAAGAAAAAAAAGAAAATTAAAAATAAAAGAAAAAAAAGAAGCTAATTTAAAGCTTCTTTGGTGTGGTTTATAACCACTAATAATAGGGAGGTAAAGGGTAAGAAAAAAAATTCAAACACTAGCAAGAAAGTTGAAAAAAACAATAAGTAGTTAAATCAGGTATTACCTAATTTTCTACGATACCATTATACCATAAACAATTGTTAGAAACTGTTAGATTCTGTTAGTTCTTTTACAAAATTTTAAGTTTTTTTATTGCTCTTTGCTTCCTTTGTCTAACATATCCGTAGTTGTAATTGAGCTTTTTTGAAATTTTAAATAAATTAAGACCTTCAATGTAATAAAGCTTTAGTATTAGGATGTCGTCAATATTGGTTAACTGCTCTACTAATTTATTAAACTCTCGTTCTAAAAGGCTAAGTTGTTGTTCAATAGTTTTAAATTTCTTTAAAAGCTCAGAATACTCCGCATATTTTTCTTCTAAGTCTTTCCTGAGACCACCAGCAACTCGTTCAGAATAACTTGGACTTTTAAGAAATGATATGTTATTCATTTTTGTTTCTAATAATATTTTTTCGTACCTTAATAATTTTATATTCTTTATTAATTCATCAAAATTACTCATTGTCCACCTTTGACATTTCAATGTTAATTGCTTCTTGTAAATCTTGGATTAATTCTCGATATCCTTTAACATCAGTATTTTTAAAAAAATCTAAAACTATTTTTTTGGTATTTTCTCCAGATACTTCTAATAATTTTATTAAAACTTCTTTTTTCAATTTAATATTCTCCCTTGTTAACATATTTTTTAAAAACAAGTAAAAGCGTGGTTATTTTACTTGAAAATGAAACGACCATAGGGAGTTATTTTCACCTACCTTAATTTATTATTTTTTATTTAAACCACCACGCAAGTTTAAACCAACCATAAATGATTAAACTTAAAATTATGCCTCGCACCACTCTTCCATACGCCTTTGCTGAACTTTGCATAACCTATAATCAACCACACATCACCTTGACTTCACCTCGCACTACATAACTGGACATAGCCATCACTATTCAAAACCCAGCTTGTCCAAAACATCGCCATACTCGACTACACGATTCCAAGACCATACACTTCTTTTCACAACCACCACGCCACTTCGCACTACACCACTAAGCCAATACTGCACAAATCTAAACGCAGCATTTCCTTCGCGTCACTCGACCTTACAAAAACCAAACTTCACCCAACCAAAACATCTCGTAACATTACTGGACCACTCATCGCCGTAGCAACACAACGCTAATCTTCGCTGCTCATAACTGTGCCACTACGTCACTAATCGGAACGCTACTTTTCCTTTGCTCCTCTTTACTGAACCATTTTATCGCTTTTAACAAGCGTCTATAGCTTTAATCTTAATAAGTGTATTAATATCTTCTCTTAAGCTTCTAATAGTCTTAAAGATATAATTTAAGTGATAATTGATATTACCTATGTAGTTAATGTATTTAGCATTTTCTTTAACAAATAAACCAACATTATCAATTTGAACTTCTAATTCATCATGTTCCCCATAAGTTTTAAACCATCCAAATTTAGAACTAAATTCATAGTCATACCATTTAAAACCTAGTTTTTCTACTTGATTCTTTATTTTTTCATCCCAATCTAAACGGCTATATTTAATTTCTTTATTCATTTTCTAATTCTTCCCATTTAAACTTTCCGTGTCCTGAATTACGCCATTGTCCTAAGCCGTTAAACTTGCCAAAATCTAACCATTCTTTAACTAGTGGAATATCACCATCATCTAAACATTGAATAGTAAATATTACTGTGGCACCCGCTGGGATTTCTTCGCTGATTGCTATTGAAACTCTTTCACCTTGCATAGTTGAACATCTTAAAGGTCTTTGACATTCAGTAATATCTTCTAAGTTATAGTCTTCAATGATATTTTTTCTGTCTTTAATAAAGATATTTAAATCTACTTTCTTTTTATAAGCTTTAACTTTGCTTGACTTAGTATCTTTAATGCTTCTTAAAGCACTACAAGCTGATTTAAAGAATCCTCTTAGCCAATAATCATAAATGAATGGTCTACCATCTTCAGTTCTTGGGAACCAAGTTTTAGCTTTATCTATAACTTCATCTTGTCCTACAGCTTCTACTTCATCTTCAATTGTTCTAGCATCTGGTGCTTTGCTTCCAATAAATGAACGATATACATCCTTATCACCAGTTTGTGTACCTAAAATACTTTCTAAAAATGTTAATTTTACTTTTAATTCTTTCATTTTTTCTTACTCCTTATCTTTTATTACATTTCCATTTTGATCTAATGAATAGTCATTTTTTTCTACGAATGAAATTAAATATTCGGCTAATTTACCATAGCCATCTCTTATTATTCTTTTATAGTCCATTTTATGCCTCCTTAAACTGCATTTTACTAATAAATTTTTTCGCTTTAGGTAGCCAAACCTTGTTTACTAATTTTTCTAATTCTTCACTTACTTTTGAATTGTGTTTTGCACGTAATTGAACCACCTTAGCAGAATCTAAATTAAATTCCATAGTAGCTAGTGAATTATCTTGTTCATCTCTAATGAAAACTATTAAAATTTTGCCGTTAGCCATTCTTTCATCGTAATTCATATATCCAACACAATTATCCATACGCTTACTTTCATCTATAAATTCACATTTTTCTTTTGGTAATTTAAAGTGAAATTGCTTATATGTTAAATCAAGAGCTTTATATTTTTCGTTGGCTATTTTAAGTTTGTCGTTTAAATCTTTGTTGAGTTTTAAATGATAAGCTTCACAATAACGATCGTGAATTTCTTTAAAATTCCTTGGCATTATGTTTTTAGTGTCGTTAAAGTCAACTTCAAATACTTCCATTGCTTTAATCATGTCAGCATATGAACGAATATCTATGTTGTTTTTTTCTAAATAGTTATTTATTTTTTCTCTATTAGCTAAAACAACTTCGTTTTTAATTTCGCCACTGCTAAATATTCTTCGAACATAAATTTTGTTTAAACGTTCCATTCTACAGTCGTTGCTGTCTTTATTTTCAAGATAAGCTTTCTTAAAATCGATAAATGAGCTTTGCTTATCATTTTTATGCTTTAATAAAAAACTTACAAAAGATTTATTTTTACGAATATAATTTAAACAAGTTGCATTAATTAACTGTGGTAAATCTAGTTTTTCTAAAATTTCAAGTTCTGGATAATGTTTGTAAACAGTAACTAAGTAAGAAAGCAGTCCTTTGAAATTCCAAGATAAATACTTTAAATCAGTTCTTTCACATATGATACTTTGATACTCTTCTTCTGTTGTAATATTTTTTGTGTACAAGCCATCACCAAAACGCTTGTCATATTCATACCAAACATCTAAATCGTACTCATAGTCAAAATAATAATTTTTCGTTTTTCTATTCCAAGCAACATGATAACCTGCAGCATATCCGCTAGTTAAATACATATTTTTTACTAAACAGCAATTAGAATCTTCAAACTTTCTAATAACTTCTTGCCACAATATATTTCCCTTGCGGTATGTAAAAGCAAAAATTCTATCTATAACTTTAGTGCCGTCAAATTCATTTAAAACTTCACTTTTGACTAAATAATACGTGTTTTTAAAATCTTTAAAACTAGGTAAATTTTCCAAAAAATCATCTAAAGTATAAATTTTTAATGTTGTTGCTAATTCTTTTAAATCAACACTTTTGTTTGTAAATAAATCATCTAGCTTCATATTAACCAAATAAAGTCATTCCGCCAAATTTTTCTTCGAATAATTCTTCTTTAGATGGCTTTTTTACCTTGGTTTTCTTATCTTCTTTTGGAATTATTGTTTCTTTCTTTTCTACTTTTTTGCTTGGTTTAATCGCTTCCTTTACTATAGAATTTTCATCGAAATAATGCATTGCAATGCTATAAACGTGTCTGTCACTGCAAGCATAACCACCTGTAGTTCTTCCGTTTTTTTCTATGTACTCTTTTTCTAATTCTTTTAGTACAAAGTTAAAACAATCAGGTATGTTTTTACCAGAAGCAATTATTTTCTCTTCTAACTCTTCATTAGCTTGTGAAATAATATGGTCTCTAATTAATTTTTGATATTCACCATTCAAGTCTGATTTTAAATCTTCTTGAATTCTAAAATATTCAGTAAGTTTCACTTTTCTTTTACCTCCTTAAATTAGCTATTTTAAGCTCGTTTTATGCTCGGACGATAAATTATACCTTTTTAACCTTTTATGAGCGCTACGAGCCTAAAAATAGCCTAAAATTAAATGTCTGTGATTAAACATCGAATAAAGTTGGCTCGTTTAGTGCCATTTGATACTTTTGTTCAATCAATTTAGTTCGTTTGGCGTATTTAGCTAAATATTCTTTACGCTTTAAAATGTAGTCTTTGTAGTCTTCCAAAGACGCTATTTTATAACCATCTTTGTTTGACACTATAATGTGTTGCGTTGGGTCTAAATTAGTGTTCAAAAACTCAACATCTGATTCTATCTCTCTTAAATATCGTGTAGACTTATCAAACACGTTATAGTAAGTTGGCAACGCTCTAGCTATTTCTTCTTTGCTGATAAACTTAGAGTGGAGCATTGAATCCCTATAACACTCCATTAGAAAGTCATATAGTCGCCAACTTCTAATCGCTTGTTTCTCATTCTTCATTGTCATCAAACTCCTTCATCATATTTTCAAAGTAGTCTTTTTGCCAATCTTCTAATTTACTTTGGTCTTCTTGTTTAGATTTTGATTTTAAAAAATTGTTATTCCAAATCCTTGCAATCGATTTCCAATCGTTAATGACATCCTTACCAACTTTCCAACCATTTGAAGAATAATGATTGAAAAATTTAATAGGATCTATTTTAATTTCTTCTTCTTCAAAAAATAATTTAACTTCATCAAGTGTGGGAGTTGTTCCCTCACACTCCTTCTTTGAAGAAGAAGGATTCTTATTCTTATACTCTTCTTCTATTTCTTTATCTTCTTCTAGGGAGTTAACATCAGTTAACATTTTTGTTACGTTAGCATTAACGTTAATATTAACATTGTTTTTAGATGCTGCTTTTTCACTTTCTCTCTTAGCTTTCATATACTTTTTCATATAATCATTTCTAAGCTTTTTTTGTTTTTCAAGTTTCTCTAAACTTTGATGCTTGTTCCAATTGGGGATACTAACTACTCCCTCAATGCGTTCAATCATCCCAAACTCTTCAAACATATCTAAAGCTTTTCTAATAGTGGTTGCTTTCATTCTAAATATTGTCGCTAACATTTCTTCGTTATAAGCTAATTTATCATTTAGCATAAATATTCCACCATTGTTTTGCTTGCCAGCTAAACATAGCAATTTAAACCAAACTGTAATAATTGCATAGCAGTCATCACCAGATGCTTCAATTAACATTATTTTTTCATCATCGAATATATCAGTTGCTATTTTTATCCATTTAATATCTGCCATTAAATAAAACCTCCATTTTTCTTGCAAACATAGGTTGTTAACTTGGTTTGGCTATATACTTGTGCTTGCATTATTAATTCATCGCTATATTTATCGCTTAAATGCATTAAATAAATTGCTTTGCAGTTACTTAAATTCATTTTGCTTAGATATGCTAAACATCCATTTAAGCTTAAATGAGTGTTAATTTGCCGTTTGGTTTTAATACTATCACTAGCATTTTCAAGTAAAGAATCCAAGTAATTACATTCAATCATTATGGTGTTAAAATTAGTAGATAATACTAACTTTAAATCCTCTAAATTACAAAATTTGACAAAGTCGGTGGCGAAGAATAATATTTCATTTTCGTTTTGTATAATATATGCATTACATTTAGTTTCGCCGTGTAACACGGGGATAGCTTTTACTACAATTTCATTAGTTGTAATGCTATCTTCAATTACTCGAACTCCTCTTTTTAGTAACTGCTTTTTAGATAGTGAATGATCGCTATGTTCATGTGAAACAATACAAGCATCTATATCATTTAAATTTAATGATAAACCGCTTAATTTGGCTATTATTTTGTTGATTGAAATACCACATTCTAAAAGTATTTTTTTATTATTAAATTCAACTAGATAGCAGTTGCCAAGACTGCTACTAGCGAAATTATAGATGTTCATTATATCCCCCTTTCTATGATATAATATGTAAAAGTGAGGTTTTAATTTTATGATTACAATACAAGAATATTTAATAATGAACGAAATTTTTGATAAAAATAATTTTGCTGATTTCGATGACTTATATATAATGGCTAAACATAATTTAGATATATTCTTCCCAGCTGAGAAAGTAAGCTATCCAACAAAATACCCAGTAATTGAAAATATATTACGGAATTTAGCAAGGAAAAATCTACTTGAAATATCACTAACTGAAAGCCAATACAATGATGTAAAGCAAGGGACTTATTCATTAACCGCAAGTGGATTAAATGAATTATTTATTTTTATTAATCAAATCATAAATCCAAAAACTAACATAGAATTAGCAAATAAAACTTTAAAGGTTGCAAAATATTCTTTGATCGCGACTTGTATTTTTTCTGCATTAACACTAATTATTGCAGTTATTGAACTTTTCATTCATTAAATCTAAATAACTACTTTTTTTGAGCAAATTATCATCTTCTTGATATTTATAATATTTAACATCTATATAGTTTTCTTCCAAAAATTTCTTAATTTCTACCACTCTAAAAACTCTATCTTTTTTAAACTTTTCTAAATATTCCGTTGTTTTATAATCTAGATTATCAATATAAGTTTCTAGTACAAAAGCCACTGAAAAGGTGTCTTTATTTTTTAATCGTTCAAAAATAAATTGATACAATTTCAATTCATTATCTTTAATTTTCCTTTTCATTTTATCTCCTAAAAATTACTAAATACATCATCATTAATAGTCAATTTTTCTTCATTGTAATTATCATTAAATTTGTCAACATCAGCTTCTTTAGCATCTTTAATAATAAGTTTCTTCGACTCTTTAGCTTCTTCAATTTGCTTAGTTTGTTCTTCTACTATTTGTTCTGGAGTGCTGTCTTCGTATTCAGCATTAATATAATTTCTATCGGTTAATGAATCACCATAAGTTTCATCAGCACTATAAGCATCTCTCATTTCAATCGACATAACTCCCCATTTAGAGATGATTTGTCTAAGCAATGTTTTAAATGCCATTGAATCAAAATCTTTGTACCAGAATGAGCTATATTTCCAAAGTTCGTTTTCTTTAATTTCACCATTTAATATTTTGCTATAGCTTTTTAAATCGAATGCTTTTGAATAGGTATCAGCGTGTTTTAACATCTTTTCTTTTGACCAATATAAAGACTTTTCAAATCCACTCGTTAATTTAATATAAGCGTAATAACCAACGACTTTTTTATTTAATCTTTCTTCATCGTTTTCAATAAACTCTATTTTTGCGTCACCTGTTAAATGGTCTAACCCTTTATATTCACCATCTCTAACTTCTATAACATTAATTGATTTATATTGACCACTTCTAATGGCTAATTGAATATAGCCTTTATATCCTAATATAAAGTTGGCTTGTTTAACACCAAGTTTCTTGTTTTCAAAAGGGACTAAATAGTAATGACCCAATTGAGGACTAGGTGATAAGTTTAAAGCCTCACCAATTAAAGCCCCTGTTAGAACTGTAGCTGGGTCGCACTCTTTTAATGATGGGTTAACTGATACAGCACTAATTATTGACGCTGTAAATCTTTGACATTTAACTGTGTCTTGCAGTGTATTTTTGATAGCTTGTTGGCTACCTTTTGAATTAATGTAAGCACTAAAACTTACTTGATTATTATTTTTTGCAACTTGATTTTTATTTTCCATTTTATTTACTCCTCTAAATTTAGTTTTGATATAATATAGCCATAGGAGGCTTAATTTTATGAATAAAACAACACGTAAAATATTAAGATATTTAATCAAAATTGATAAAAACAACCTAGACACTGATATGATTGTTGTAAACGATACTTTTTATACAGACTTAAAAATTAATTATTTTATTTTTAATAAGCATATCAGTTATCTTAAAAACTCTGGTTATTTAACTTTTTATATTTCTAGGTCTAAACAAGGTTTGCAAACTGTCATCAATCTAACATCAAAAGCAATAGACTATTACCAAATAAATAGAAATAAAATTATTAAATATCTAACTTTTAATATCATTGTTCCTATAATAATCGGTGTCGTTGCATCTGTTTTAACTAATCTATTTATTCATTAAAATCGTAGTAATAATAGCAGCAATAGCTGAAATTATAATTGGTATGACTATTTCATGCCATTTTATTTTGTCATCATCCATAAACTTACTCCTCTACAATAACATTTGATACATCTTTTAAACTTTTGTAATTTTTAATTACATCTTCTTTTTTGTTTATTTTGCTAATACGATAAAGAAATTTATTAGTTGTTTTATCATAGATTAAATAGTATTCTTTATCAGCTTTAGTATTGATTAATATTTCTCTCATTTCCATCTTAATCACCTTTAACTAACTCGATTTTATCTTTGCCACTTACTACTCGTGTAGCTATTATTTGACTACCCATTTCAACAATTTTTAATAAACTATTATTGCTTAAAGATTCAGCATTATCTATTAATATTGGCATCCCTGTAACTTCCGTTAATTCTTTGATTTTAGTAATGAATTTAGCTCCCAAATACTCTTTTAAACCACGATTTAATTGATTATAAGTTTTGCCGTTTAATACTGGATAGCACACTTCTTCAAGCCCACCATTAACTTGTTCTTTTAACATTTCAAACTCAATACCAAATGTCTCAAATGTTTTATCATTGATGCATTTAATTCTTGTTTTAATATAGTTGTCACAAAGAGTATATTGAGCTTCTACTTCATTTAATTCATTAACTAGTACTGTTTTTTCTTTTTCAGTCTTTTTATAAAGTTTTAAATTGTACTTAGCTTGTAATAGTGGTTCTATTTCTTTATTAATTTTTAGACATTCTTCGGCATATTTTTGTTCAACATCAAACATTAGATCAGAATGTTTTTGTTCTTCTTCACTAAGTTTTTCTTTT
This sequence comes from uncultured bacterium, assembly GCA_949291115.1. GTDB lineage: Bacteria > Bacillota_I > Bacilli_A > Acholeplasmatales > Anaeroplasmataceae > CALUXS01. Next base: position 37,332 of record CASETY010000007.1, on the reverse strand, counting down.
AACTCCAAATAAGCGTCTTTTAGCTTGTTTGTAGCTTCGCTTATTGGATTAAATGGCTCTTCCTTAATTTTATTAAGGATTGCTTCTTTGTCACTTAAATCGGCTTTTAAAGAGTCTAAATCACTATTGGCTTGACTGATAAATTCATTTAACATTTCTTTATCTTTAACAAGCATTTTAGTTTCTTCAACTGGTAATTTACGTTGCTCAAGCAAATCATTAATTTTATTCTTTAAGATGTTTATTTTAGCTTCTTGTTTATCTTCATTTAAAACGTATCCACAATTTGGACATTTGTCTGGATTGGCAATAACTTCAGATAATTCTAGTTGTAACTTCTCAATATCATTAGTTAAACTTTCATATTTTAATTTGTTAAGTTTACCTTGTTCATTAATTACATGTAGTTTTGATTCATAGTCTTTAAGTGTTATTTCACAACTATGTAGCTTTTCTTTAGCTACATTAACTTGATCAATAGCTTCATTTAATTTAGTATTTTGATTATTTTGATAATCATTAGTTTTACTATTTAAATAAGCTCTTTCAGCGTTCATTACTTGTAGTTGTAAATCACTTAGACTAGTATCACTATCTTTTAAATCGGTTTGCTTTAAAGATTCAATTTCTAACTTTTTATTTTCTAACTCTTCCAATTTAGATTCGTCAAAATCAATGTCTAATCCATCCAAAATACCTTGCTTAACATCGATTTGTTTTGACAATTCTAACGACATTGCTTTGTAATTCTTACGTGCTAAATCTAAACGACCATTATATTTAATTACATCATCTTTTAGCTTAATAAACTCAGGATTTGTTTTAATCAAATCTTCAAAACTAACATCTCCCGTAAAATGAATAACTAGTTCTCTAAGTAATTTATAGTCAATTTTTGAAAATGCATAGAACACATCAGTGATTAACGCTAATGCGTTAAATTTACTATCATTAACTTTGATATTTCTTAACTTATCTAAGTTAAAAGCTATATTAAATGAGCTATCAAACTCTGAGATGTTTTTACATTTAACACCATTAAAATAATAATCAGTTGTTCTTCCTTTAAATACTTCTTCGTTACTACCTCTTGTTTTTTGATAAACATTATAGAATTTAAATCCAAACTCCTGACCTAAATCAGTTGTTATAAAAACACTAGCTATTGCTCTATCATCATTAATAGGTATTAATGAAGTGAATTCATTTTCTGATTTGCCATTATCGCTAAATATTCTTTTAGCTAACAAATAACTAAAAGCGTTTAGTGTGTTAGTTTTACCAACGCCATTATCAGCTTCAAAAACGTTTAATTTAGAACTTAAATCATATTCGGCTTTTTTAATATTGCCTACATTTTCAATACTTAATTTAGTTATCATTCTTTTCAAACTCCTTTAATTTATTTTTTATATTTCTTACTAGTTGTTTTTTATCAATACCATACAAATCAAGCACTGCATCACCATCTATCCAATATTTATGATAAGGACATTTGAATTTTTCTTGTTTATTTACTACTGCTTTAATGGTATTTAGTCTTTCACTACTTATCCCCATTATTTTTCGTAGCTCGGAAAAGCTAATATACGGTTTTTCTAATATTCTTAACTTAGCTATTAGTTGTTTCTTACTTTCCATTTTTACCTCCAGTTTTGCACTATTAGAATATAGCGAGCACTATTAGTGCACTTTTAATCTAAAAAAATATCGTTGAAATTAACTTCTATTTTGTCATTAATTAATTTAGTGATTGCTTTAGCTTCTTCTAAACTAAATTCTTTTTTACCATTTTCTTTATCCAAAAACGACTTTAAACTAATACCGATTGCTTCCGCCATTTCTTTTTGAGTAAATCCTGCCATTACTCTATAACCTTTTAACTTATTTTTCATTTTATTCACCTCCTAGTGCACTATTAGTGCTTTTCTGGTGCTATTATAGTGCATTAAAAATTGTTTGTCAACACATTTTGTGCATTTTGTTACATTTTTTAACACTTTTTGTTCACTTATGTTAAAATATAAACATAAGGGGATGAAAAAATGATAACCAAAATTAGAACATTAAGAAAAGAACAAAATAAAACGATTTACGATGTAGCCAAAGATTTAAAGATGTCACCATCTGCCATAGCTATGATTGAAAGAGGGGAACGAGGAATAACTGCTGAAAATGCAATTATTTTTGCTGATTATTTCAACGTAAGTACAGACTACTTGTTAGGGAAATCTGATGTTCGTAATCCTAAATTTACTAATACTACTTTCGCACTTGGTGGCTTAGAACAAGACCTTACTGACAAAGATAAAGAAACTATAATGAACTTGGCTCAAATGTTAGCCGATAAGAATAAAAATTAATAGCATACTCTTTTTATTTTACTCTATGCTTAAACAAAAACGGTTAACACGGAGGTATAGAATGACTGAACTTGAGGAACTAGAACAATATTTATATGATAACAATATTAAATATTACGAAAAAGACTTAATAGATGCTTCGTTTGAATCTGTTATTATTAAAGCTTTTCAAAACATAGGTATTTTTGTAAACAAAGAACTCCCCACATTAGATAAAGTACACTTTATTAAACATGAATTAGCGCATTACAATACTTCTTCTTTTTATAATTTTGAGAGTACTAGTAAGCGTATAAACAAGCAAGAAACAAGAGCAATCAATTATATGTGTAAGAATTTTCTACCTTTAGATAAAATAAAAGAGCTATTTTGCAAGGAATATGAACCTTACGAAATAGCCGATATTTTAAATATAAGTCAACTATCAGTTGAAGATGCTATTAGATATATGTATCAAAAAGGAATTTTAGAAATTCATAGTTATTAAGCGAAAGGGATGATAAAAAATGAATGATGGTCATAAACAATGTTATTTAGTTTTAGATGAAAGTGGCGCAATGCATTTAAAAAATGAACGTTATTTTATAATTGGCGGATATTTAACAACTAATATTAACAAAGTTAAAAGTTGCCACAAAAAGATTGAAAAGGAAGTGCTTACTATTAAAAAAATAGACTTTCATAATCATAGAGAACTAAAGTCATCTAATATAACCCCAAAACAGCAAGCAACATTTATTAATGATCTATTGAAAATTAACGAAGTCATTGGCGTTTCAATAACAATTGATAAATATCAACTCGATAATTTTAAAGCTTCTGAAAATTTAGCTTATAATTATTTTGTCAAAAATTTAATTAATTATTTATTAAATTGCAATATACCGATATTGAACGAAGCATATAATATAGTTCTTTTGCTCGACAATCGTTCAACTGCAGTTAAAAGCGCTAATGACTTAGAAACTTTTTTAAATTTAGAATTTGTTTATTCTCTATCTTATGAAAAAAAATTTATTGTTAAATATTTAGACTCGAAAAAAAACAGAGAAATCCAAATGGCAGATTATATAGCTAACGCATTATGGAAAAGTTATAACTTTACTGGACATAAAATTATATATCATTTAGACATGGATTTATTTAAATTAATCAAGCAATCTAAATTCCCTTTCAAAACTTTTGGAATAAACCCGCCAAAATTTAAAATTGACAAAAAAACAAAATAATTATATACTATAGATACCAAGACCTGGTATGATTTCGACCTAAGCCCATTAGGGGTAGAAGTCTAAGCGTATGTTAAGTACGTGAAACATATAGGCAGGGTGTCTAGAAATAGGCACCCTTTTATTTTTTGTTGAAATAAATAAAAAAAAGATTAGCCCCAGGAGCAAAGGCATCTCGACATTAAGTCTTACTGGCACAGCCAGCCCAGCTTTAATCCACACAAGCTAATCTCAGTATGATTATTTTAATTTAAATTAAATCTTTTTTCAATACTTTTTTATAAAAATAACAAGGAGAATTAAAAACAATGATTAAAGAAAACAACATTTTAAATTTATTAATTAAAAATTTAAAGACTGGTGATGAACTAGCCGAGTATTTAGGGCTAACCTTAAAAGAAACCGAGGACTATATTTTAATGCGCAAATTTTTACCTTGGCAAATTGCTTTTCTTTGCTCTAAATTCTTTAATGTAAAGGTTGATGAGGTAATTTATGCCGGCGTATAAATATACAGACAGCAAAGGCAAAAAACGCTGGTATTTTCAAGGTAGCTATAAAGGTGTTCACTATTGCCGTAGAACTTGGCAAGGGAAACCAATGCTAACTAAAATTGAAGCCTTAAATGCTGAATACTACTACTTATCTCAACTAAATTATAAGGAAGCGAACACATATCTTCAACGATACTTTTTATATGAACTTTGGGATGAATACGTCGAAACTAAAGTTATTAAAGATACTACAAAACGTAGATTTCAAATGTTTAAAAACAATTATCTAATATCTATCGGTCATACTAGACTAGATGTTTTAAAACCAACAACGTTATTGGAATGGCGTAAAAAACTCAGTAATAAAAATATAACGGTTGATTCTAAGAACAAAATTTTAGCTAATATGCGAAACTTAATTCAATATGGAATTGATGTTTATAAGTTAGAATCAAACTTAATAGCACCACTTAGAGAACCATTTAAAGACTATTCTATTAAGAAAGATAATAAAAAACCGGTAATATTCACAGAAAATGAATTTAATAAATTTATATCAACATTTGAAAATAGTTATTTAGATCAACTTTATAAGCTTCTTTTTTCTATATTATATTATACGGGATTAAGAATTAGTGAACTTATAGCCTTGCAATTTAAAGACTATGAATTTGATGGAAAATTACATATTTATAGGCAATGGCAAGTAATAAACGGTATTGGTCAGTTTACAAGTCTTAAAACTGATAATAGCAAAAGAATTGTCACTTTAGATGAAATTACTAGATTTCAATTAGAAGATTTTATAGCTTTATCTAAACGAATAGTTAAAGGATTTAAAATGAGTTGGTTTATGTTCTACGGAGCAAAACCGTATAATGAACAAAAAATAAGGCGAATTTGTAAAGAACATTGTGCTCTCGCTAAATTGCCACAAATTAAACTGCATGGATTTAGGCACAGTCACGCCACCTATTTAAGAAATATGAACTACGACGAATGGACTATTAGCCAACGACTCGGTAACGAGCCTGAAACTGCATCAAAAATATATATTCACGCATCACAAACTGATGATGAAGAAGTTGCTAAAAACATCAAGAGAAAAAGCTAGGTTGCCCTAGCTTCTTTTGTTTCTTTCCATATCGGCTTTAATTAAATTTTTGATATACTCGCTCTTGTTCTCTTTAGTTTCTAGATAGTCAACTAAGTATTGTTCATAATCAGTATTAAATCTAATTTGAACCTTTTTAAGTTTTTTTTCATATCTAGAATGACTGTTTAATCCATCATTAATTATCTTCGGCATTAGATTTGTTTTTCTTCTTTGCAACTGCTTTAATAATCAACTCAATGAAATATAAAGAACAAGAAACGATCATCATAATATAAGCAGTAATTTCTAAAGCTTGCATATTTTTCTAGGTATGGTATAATATTAGTAGCAAGGGGCTAAGCCCCAAGCTCTAATATTTAATTTAATTAACGTTTTAGTCGTTTAATAATAGCTTTAACAACTTTAATTAGTGTCGCAATTATACTAAAGCTGTAAGCTATAATGGCTAGAACGTTTTTTATTTGTTCCATACCTTGTTTTCCTCCTTTCCTTTAAGATGGCTTTATTATACCATAGTTTCCTTTAATTGTCAAGCGCTTTACGTTAAATAAATAGAATTTTATTGAAACATTATGACATTTTTTCTTGTCAGCACTTGTCATAGAGTTGTCAATGGTCGAGAATTGGTCGATTTGGTCAATTACTTGTTTACACGCAAAAAAAAGTAGGCTTTTACACCTACTTAGTTTGCTCCATATCGTTCCTGATAAGTTTTTTAATATATTTAGTTTTATTTTCTTTTGTTTCTAAAAAATCAATTAAATCTTGTTCCTTATCTGGATTTAAATGTAATTGTATTTTTTTAGTTTTTTTAAGATATCTAGTGATTGCAGTTTCACCATCGTTTATTTTTTCTGCCATAATCATTCCCCTTTCTTTAGTTCATTTACCATTAAATTTTCTAAATTATCAATGTTTTCAAGTTTTGGAGCAGTATTAAACACATCATTTTCAATAGCATTTCTTAAATTAACGTTGTTCTTTATTATAATATCACTAGCAGACATTATTTTAATGTTTGCTTGTTTATCTTCTACAGGTTCTTTAATTAAAAACCAAAACGAATGCTTAGGTAAATTTAACTCTGAAATATCTAAATTATGAGTAGTTATAAAAACTTGTTCATCTTTTTTGTTTATGTATTGAGTAATTAAAGAAATAATGCTTTTTTCAATATCAGTATTTAAATAACAAAATTGTTCATCTAAATAATAAAACTGGTTCAAATTAAATAACATCGAAGTTAAACAAATAGCTAAGTTGAATGCTGTTCTTGTGCCGCTAGATAAAATATTGCTATCAACTGGTTTCCCATTTTGGCAAATAATAGATTTATTTGAATGTAATTCAATTACATAGGCATCTTCAATTTCTTCTTTGGCATTTATTTTTAAAGGCTTAACATCTTTAATATTAGTATCTAGAGTCATTAAAATTGTTTTCAAAATTTTTAATTGATTTTCTCTAATTGCTTTTTCACTATAAATCATAAACGATTGAAAAGTAATATCTTCTGGGAAAGAAAAAAACCAGCCCAAATTATCTTTTATTTCATCTAAAGTTTCAATATTACGAATGACATTTTTAAATTTTTTTGTAGTAAAATCTGTCGTGGCTTTTTCATAAGTGTCTAACTTTAATAGTTGATGCTTTTGAACATTAATTTTATAATCCTCATTTTCTATCAAACATTCAACTCTATATAGATGACTATCAACGACAAAATCAATCAAGAAATATGAATTTGCTGTCCCTATTCCTTTCAGCTTTTTTAAATTTTCTATATTTTTATGAGATATAAAATTAACTATATACAAAATTACTTTTGCTAAAGACGTTTTGCCAGTAGAATTAGAACCATAAATAATATTTATTTTTCTATATCTAAAATTAGGATAATTTTTTAAGTATTCAAATTCTAATGAAGAGTTAACTAATTTCTTAGGAAATGATAAATTCATTTTTAAATCATTAAAACAAACAATGTTTTCTAATTCTAAATTCATTAAAATCATTATTATTCTCCTCCTATTAGTTCACAATGTTTGAACCAATTAAATTATATCACTAATTTATTTTTATGCAAGGAAAATATATAGCTTCTTTTTTATTTGACATTTATAATTTATTTTTTTAAATATTAGGTAAAATTTTCACAACTAAAATAATGCCTTACTCAAATTTTACTCAATATATATGTTAAAAAACTAGCTTCAGCAAGCCAAAAAAACTAACAGAATCTAACAATTTTTTTTACTCTGAGTAAAGCGCCAAAAATAAAAAAAGCCTTAATAAGGCTTAAATTCGAATTTGGTGGACCCTTGGAGACTCGAACTCCAGACCCACTGATTAAGAGTCAGTTGCTCTACCAACTGAGCTAAGGGTCCAAATCAATTTGCGAAAATTATTTTACCAAAAACACGAATAAATTGCAAGTGTTTTTTGTTGCTTTGTTTAATGTGTTAATTGTAAAAGTAAATTCCGCTGATTAAAGTTGTAAGTTGTTAACAAACCACGCAAACTACAACAGTCTTATTTGCGATGTCAGTTGTGTTTAGTAATAGCAATGTTTAACAAACCACGCAAACGAATTGATTTTCGATATCTTGCAAGGCGGTGTTTAGTAATAGCAATGTTTAACAAACCACGCAAACATCTTTCTTTATATATTGTTCTTCTTCTTCGTTTAGTAATAGCAATGTTTAACAAACCACGCAAACTGATTTAAATGAAGCTAAAGCGTTCTTTAAGTTTAGTAATAGCAATGTTTAACAAACCACGCAAACAATTGCTTTAGTGGTTTTACCAGTTCCAGGTTTAGTAATAGCAATGTTTAACAAACCACGCAAACATATTGGTTACCTTGATATCTTAATAAATCGTTTAGTAATAGCAATGTTTAACAAACCACGCAAACCTTTATTATGCTTTTTTAAAATAGGTTCTAGTTTAGTAATAGCAATGTTTAACAAACCACGCAAACCCTAGACCTGTTCTATTTTGTAAACTAAATGTTTAGTAATAGCAATGTTTAACAAACCACGCAAACCTATCATTTTCAATTTCTTTCTTATAGGTAGTTTAGTAATAGCAATGTTTAACAAACCACGCAAACAGTTATATAACTCATATATTTTCTTTCCATGTTTAGTAATAGCAATGTTTAACAAACCACGCAAACGCGTATAATCGCACATCTTACTTTCTAAAAGTTTAGTAATAGCAATGTTTAACAAACCACGCAAACTAGCCAAACAACGGAAGAAGCGGAAGAAGAGTTTAGTAATAGCAATGTTTAACAAACCACGCAAACCTTCTTAAATCTTTCATTTTTCTTTACCAGTTTAGTAATAGCAATGTTTAACAAACCACGCAAACTACATTTGGTCGATAGTTAATTATTAGTTCGTTTAGTAATAGCAATGTTTAACAAACCACGCAAACACAATATTAACGTATATAAACGTTTTATAAGTTTAGTAATAGCAATGTTTAACAAACCACGCAAACATCGTTGTCCTTGAATTTTTTAAGAACTGTGTTTAGTAATAGCAATGTTTAACAAACCACGCAAACAGATTTAAACATTTTTACGATAGCTATTTAGTTTAGTAATAGCAATGTTTAACAAACCACGCAAACAATGCTATGGAAAATAATAAAATTGGCATAGTTTAGTAATAGCAATGTTTAACAAACCACGCAAACGCCTTTGCAGTAGATGGGTCGTTTATCCAAGTTTAGTAATAGCAATGTTTAACAAACCACGCAAACCGTCGCTCCTAATGCCGTAATCTTTCCACTGTTTAGTAATAGCAATGTTTAACAAACCACGCAAACTTTGCTGTTATTGTTGTTGGCGACGTTAGAGTTTAGTAATAGCAATGTTTAACAAACCACGCAAACTTTGAAGTTGTTGTTTATGAAAAAAGAAGAGTTTAGTAATAGCAATGTTTAACAAACCACGCAAACCACTAATGAAGAATATCGTAAAATGCTTGAGTTTAGTAATAGCAATGTTTAACAAACCACGCAAACAAACCTCGTCAGCGTCCATTCCTAAATGTTGTTTAGTAATAGCAATGTTTAACAAACCACGCAAACTTTGTTATAGCCTCTTATATGAATTATTAAGTTTAGTAATAGCAATGTTTAACAAACCACGCAAACAGCTTTCGTCCTATATCTTCCATTTGACCAGTTTAGTAATAGCAATGTTTAACAAACCACGCAAACCTAATGACATAATGACACCGAGCGACTTCTGTTTAGTAATAGCAATGTTTAACAAACCACGCAAACAGTGTGGTAGACGTACCAGCTTATGAGGAGTTTAGTAATAGCAATGTTTAACAAACCACGCAAACTAGATGAGGTTAAAAAAGAAATTGAAAGGAGTTTAGTAATAGCAATGTTTAACAAACCACGCAAACTTTCTAAATACTCCTTTTTTATTAATTTAAGTTTAGTAATAGCAATGTTTAACAAACCACGCAAACTTATGGAGTAAGATAAAATCGATGTTTGTTGTTTAGTAATAGCAATGTTTAACAAACCACGCAAACAGTCGGTGAGAGAATGCGCCGTATTGAAAGTTTAGTAATAGCAATGTTTAACAAACCACGCAAACTAAAAATCTTTCTTTGTAAGTGTCGCTTGTGTTTAGTAATAGCAATGTTTAACAAACCACGCAAACCTTTAATATGGATATCTTTACCTTTAAAATGTTTAGTAATAGCAATGTTTAACAAACCACGCAAACCATACACGCTAATATCAACGCCAACCTCAGTTTAGTAATAGCAATGTTTAACAAACCACGCAAACAGTGATTTTGCGATTGTTAAAATTTCGTTCGTTTAGTAATAGCAATGTTTAACAAACCACGCAAACCTGAATAGTCAAACGTATGTTCAGCAAATAGTTTAGTAATAGCAATGTTTAACAAACCACGCAAACACAATGCCTTTACTTGTCAATACTCAACGGTTTAGTAATAGCAATGTTTAACAAACCACGCAAACCTCTAGCTATCTAGCGGCTTGCATGAAATTCTAATTTTTGTTAAACATCACTTATATTATACAACATTCTTCATCAATTACCAACAATTCTTCTTTTGATATGTTAATAATTAATCTACAAATATCTAATAGAATTATTTGTTTAATTTGTAATTCCTTAGCTAATTGCTCATATTCTTCATTAGTTAAATAATTATAAAGATTATATGAAACAAATAGTTTAATTTTATTTACACTATTTTCAACATCAATATAAGTAATAAATTCTTCTATAAAAGATGATTGTTCTTCTTGATATTTAACGTTAAATGATTGAAATAGTTTATTAATATCTACTTCTTCAAATTCAATTGAACCATCAATTTCATCACTTATATTACTGAATAACAATTTAAATTCTGTGATTAATTTATTATATTCTTCTTCATGGCTTTCTTTAATAAATTTAGCCATTGATTTAAACAAATATGTTAAATTTTTTTTATCATTAATGACTATACTTAGTGGTTCTTTAATATAGAAAACAGCCGATTGTTGGCATTCATCAATTCCATCTAAAATTTTCACATAAGTAGATAAATCATTATATATTGTTCTAAATATCTTTGCATTCTTAACTACTAATGTGTTTATGCCAAAATCTAATTTAAAACTTTCTTCATTGATAATACATTTTAGGCTCATATTACAATTATCCTTTTGTCAGAAACTTCAACATCAGTAGAAACGTCACCTAATAAAATGTCCATATTTGCAAATTGTTTTTCAGTAACAGTAAGCATCATGATACTTCCTTCTTTTGGCTTATTTTTATCAATATATTGAACACATGATGCAGCTGATTGGGGAGTTATTGACATTTTAACAAATACTGATTCTTGTATTCTATAAAAGCCTGTTTTTATCAATAGTTTTACAAATGCACGGTAATCACGTTTATTTTTAGATGTCAATGTTGGTAAATCAAAAAATAAAATAGTTCGCATATATCTATAACTCATATTTAATGAATTTTATTTTATCTATATCCCCATTTTTTAGATAAAATAATAAACTTTCCACATATTCTTCTAAAGCATTATCTAAAAATAAAGTTCTATTATTAAATATCACTGGCAACTCTAACATTTTGATATATTCTTCTTTGTAGTTATCTAAATTGACAATGCCATTTAAAACATATAAATCAACCAACGATCTTAGTGGTTCCATAAAATCACAAGACAAATTAAATGAATTTGATTCACCAATATGATGTATACCAAGTTCAGTGTAATAACCATACATCTTTACTATACGATTAATCGATGATAAGAGAATGGAATAGCCATAGTCTAAAAATATATTTTCTTTACAACTATTATCTCTACTAAAATCACTACCAAATAAAGCTTTAAAATAAACTTTAGCAGCTATTCCTTCTCTATTTTGTTTATCATCAATCATTACTTCATTAACATAAGTTTCTAAAATTAAACTTTCTTTTTCTTTACCCGCATTTTTTAAAACTAAACTTTGATTTAAAATCTTATTTTTAACAATCTCTTGCCACAAATAACCTTTACACTCTTCTGTAAACGACAATTGTTCCTTTAACTTTCTATATGTGTAAAAATTATTATAATACGGGGTTATTTCACCTACAGGATTATGTTTTTCATCTGATAAAATAATCTTTATTTTTTTGTTTAAGCATTCAGAAATTAAGGCAGTAGTAATACTAACTTGTGTACTATTAATGCATATTAACTTAATTTCGTCCAGCAAAATCTTTTTCACATCCATCCCTTTATGTACAACTAAATAATTAAGTGAATAATCTAATTTACAGCGGGAATTAATAACAATACTCCTAAAACCCACTACTTAACCTCGTATAAAACTTTCTTTCTTAAACCAGTTATTGAATAAGCAACTAATTTAGTACCTGAACTTAATGTCTTACCAATTCTTAATTCACCAGAACCATTTGATAATCCAATTGAAATTAAATTAGCAGAATTACTTTCATTTGGTTTTAACAATCTCAATAATTGATTTATTAATTCTAATTTCTCTTTATAATCTTCATTTTTAAATCTTTCGTTTAATGTCTTTGGTAGTTTTGAATAAATATTTTTAATGTTAGAAAAGGCGTAAATGTCTTTTCCATACATTAAATAAATTTTATTATATAGATAATCTAAATCTTCTAATGTAATATCTATTGACTTTTGACCTTCTACATTAGCTAAATTAATCTTATTTCCATCAAATTTGAAAGTATTATCTCTATCTTTTTCTTGAATATTAAAATATTTATCAATATCGTGAATAATTCTAATTGAATTAATATCAAAATTACGATCTTGAGCATTTCGTATATTAAATCTAGTTCCACCGCCAGCTGCACTTCTTACATATGATTTAATTTTGCCTGTCTCCATAACTATGTTTGCTTTAATATTAGGGTTAATTATTTCAAATTTATCATATAAAGCATTTAAATAAGACTCTATTGTTTTAACAGTATTATCATACATTTTAGGTATCGGTTGTAAAACAATTTGTTCGTTCCCTTTTTTATCATAAGTTTTAATTAAACAAAATTTACCATATGATGCTTGTTTATATCCACCATATTTCTTAGGATCCAAATCATTACCGTTTGGAGTTACATTTTTAGTAGGAATGCCATTACCACCATCATGAGAAATAATGGTAACTTGATGTATCATTTCATTTGGTGAATACATCCTTGTTGTTTCTTGAATATCATAATTATTAAATAAATTATGTTCAATTTTTGGTAATATTGTTTTTGGTTCCCAAGGTGTATTTCGAACTCCTCTAGCTAATATTTTCATTGGATTAGTTGTGTAATAATTATCTTTTAAAAATTGTGTTCTTTCAGCTTTACTTCCAAATCCAAAACTAAGCTTATCATAATATTTAGTTAATGTTCTACCAACAATAGCGTTTAAATATGCATCATGGGCATGGTGATAATTATTGGCTGTTCTTGATTTATAATAAATCTTTTTTAGATTATTACCATTTTCATCTTTAACTTTAAATGATACTTCGCCTGTTTCTTCTTTAACATCTAAGAATTCATCTTTTCTAAATTGTGATACAACGCTAGCTTTAGAATAGATAATATGCTCAGGATCAACATTTTTATATAATTTAAGCAATGTAATTACTGATTTAACTGCTTGATCAGTCGCAACTTTTTGTCTATTAACGAAACCTTCTAAAGTCTTTTCATCTAATTCTTTCATCGTTAATAAATTATATTTTTTTCGCGTTATAAGGCCTTTTTCTAGTAACATTTTATAAAATGTATAGTGACGAGGTGTAAGATTAATTGCTTCAAAAATAAAATTATTTGTCTTATTATGATTATATGCTTTTTCTACTAATACTCTATTAGAAATAGAATCATCTTTAATTTTAGATTGAGGTAAAATATGATCAATATCATATTTCTTATTTTGTGAACCTAGCTCAGTGATATCAATATTTTTAAGCGTATACATATCTTTACCTAATTGAGTAAAATAAAAATAATATTTGTCAGCTTTATTGACGACTTCTTTATATTTTTCTAACTCATTACTTAACTTCGTTAAATCAACATCAAAGTTTTCTTCTTTAGCTAATTTTAAACATTCTTTATATAAATTTTTAATGTCTTCATAACGTGACTTTTTAACTCCTGACTTTTCATGAGTTCTAGTACATTCTACTACATAATAATCTATTTTCTGACCTAAAATATCTTCTATTTCTTCTATTAATTTATATGTTTGAACTAAAGCTCTTGTATATATTGGTGAAATTGTTAAGTTTTCATCAATAAATGTCATTAGATCTGTTTCTGTATTTAATACATAATTTTTATTGTATTCATCTACTGCTTTATTGCCTTCATAGATAGGTGAAAATAATATTTCTTGAAGATTTAAGGTTGTGTTTTCCATTACATCAAGAATTCCTCGATATTTTTGGCCAGTTTCTTTATTTGTTAATGGTAAATTAACTAATAAATTTTTACATAAACGACCATATTTTTTATAATCCAAACCTTTTATTCTTTTTATTTTTTCTTCATCTAAGTTATATATTGTTTTAAGTCTTCTTTCTAATATTTTTTTATCCTCGAAGACTACTATATCCTTAATAATATTTTCTATTATTTCAATCTTATCATTAAATTCATCTTTAAATATATCTTTAAATTTTAGATAACTTTTCATACTACAGTTACATTGATCAATGCCACTTATATCATCAGCTTTTACATTTTTAGTATTGGCTAGGTATTTTTTTATCATTACTTGAGTTGGCTTTGGAACTGTTAAGAATATATTATTATAAATATCTAACTTAGTCTTATTATCAATATTAACACCATTAATTTTGATCTTATTAATATAACTAAACACACTATATTTACTAAAGATAATTGATTCTTTTGGTAAGCAATAATCGTTAGGGCCTTTTAAGTAAGAACATTTATTTTGCATTCTTTCAATAAATTTCTTCTCTGTTTCGTCTTCATCAACTACTTCATTAATATTCCATGGATAGATTTTTTTATCTTCTTTTTTAACAACCCATGAATATTCACTTTCATTTTTTAATGGCCCATAATAATAAGGCCTTTTATAATTGAAAATAGAAATTATCTTGTCTAAATTAGTTATATTATCACTTTTTTCTAATAAGAATGGATAATATTTAGCTTGTTTATCCAACATAATTTTTAATTCTGTTAAATGTAATTGTTTAGGAAAAGATGCATTTTCACTTGAGTTAGTACGTACTAAAAAATTATTATTTTCAATTAATTTTAGATATTCTTCTTTCTTAACTTTAGCTTCTTCTACAGTAACATTTTCTAAAATACCTTTAATATATTTATAAAAATCAATTCGTGTACAATGTGAAAAATTCTTTTTTTGTTTATTAACATTATTCATGCCAACATAATGTGGATAATTACATAATTTTTCATCATATTTTCTAAAAATCTCATTGTATTTATCCGGAATATAGCATTTAATAAAGTCTTTAAATTCACTTAATTGTTCATGATGTTCGTTATATTTACTAATCATAGTTTCACTTAAGAAGTTAGAATCACCATAAAAATTTAATAAATAGGCATAATCTTTAATTGATTTTATATGAAGAGCTGTATTTATCAATTCTTTAATTTCATAAAATTCTGTAGCAGCTTGATTCATATTTGTTTCTAAATTTTCATCATCTAATGTTAATTTAGCTTTTTCTTTATCGTGTTCTATGCCATATTCTTTTACTATCGTTAAACTTTGTAAATTGATAGTATTTCCTAATAATAATGGGATTACAAGTTGATTATAAGCAGTATTATTAATTACCTTGCCATCTATTTCAACAGCAAAGAGTTTATTTAATTCTACTTTCTTATCATTTTTTGTTTTATTAGATCTTAAAACATCAATAATTTCATTAATTAAATTCTCATCAAATTCTTTTGTAAGAAGATAATTAATATTACCTTCAAAATCGCCGTCTTCTTCTAAGGAAGTGAATTTATTTCTTAATTCTTTTAATTCTTCATTTATCCTCTTAAACTGTTCTAATACTACTTTTAAATCATCTTTTTTAAATTCACCTTCAATTAAAAAATTGCCACGATATTTAATAATGTGGTGAATAGCTAAATAAACTAATCTAATATCTATTTTTTCATCTGTTTTTAACAAATAATTTCTTAAATGCCAAATTGTAGGGAATGTTTTATAATATTCTTTATTAGTCATTCCTTTAGCAAACAGATCGTTACAATTTATAGTTCTATCTTCTAACTTATAGAAAGACTCATCTAGACGACGGAAAAAATTAGAATCTATTTTATTTATTTCTTCATTAAAAATACTTCTTAACAATTCAATTCTTACTTTTCTTCTTTGTAATCTACGTCTAGCACATCTAAAAGTTCTTCTTTCTAATGCACTTTTAGACTCTTCGAATAATCTAACACCCCATAAACAGTGGCCAAGTTTTTTAACTAAATCATAATTTTGATCTACGACTGCCCAGCCTATTGAATTAGTTCCAATATCAAGACCTAATGTATATTCTTTATTCATTTTAAAACACCATTCTTTCTAAAAATTACTAAAACCTATTGACATTCAGCTTTTATTAAACTAAAATATTGGTGTTTAACAAACCGAGTGCAAATAAGCATTTAGCGAAATCTTATGGACCAGTTGTTGGTCCTTTTTTTATTTATATTATACGCTTATTTAAAACCTACGTCAACAACAACAGTTAATAAAAAGAGAATGTCCACTATATTATAGACATTCTCGCTTTTTTCTTACCATAAATTTTTTGGATATTTGTTATTATCTTTTAATTTTTTAAATTCAGCTTTAACTAATGGTTTATCTTCCTGATAAGTTACTCCAAACCATACATCTTTAGTTTCAATGACTTTTACAGTGGCTTTATTTTCTTTAATTAAGTCACCAATAAAAATAGGTAAGTAGAATTCTTCTTTTAATGGGTCTTTTACTGTTTTTAAAAAATCATTGAATTTATTTTCTAATTCAGTAAAAATTTCTTTTGTAAAATAGAAGAAATTCATAGAAACTAAAGTGTCACCTTTTAAATATGTCCATGTTTTACCATCATCATTTAAGAAAGAAGCACCATCGCCTTTTTTAACAATTGTTTTTCTTTCATTAATTTCTTTTAAATAATTGTTTTCGTCCATTTGGCAAACACCTCTAGCAACACTACCGTTTTCTGATAATGTGTTTTTAATGTGATAGCCTAACATGGCAAAATGTAATCTTTCATCTTTAAGTTCATTATTAAAAGTTGAAATTAAGTTAAAGGCATTTTGACCATAATAGTCATCCGCATTAATAATCGCAAAGTCATTATCAACTAAGTCTTTTGCGCATAATAATGCATGTCCTGTTCCCCATGGTTTAGTTCTATCTTTAGCTACTTCATACCAACTAGGTACTTTATCAACTTCTTGATAAGCATATTTAACTGGGATGTGTTTAGCTATTTTGTCGCCAACTTGTTCTTTAAAGTCTTTTTCAATTGCTTTTTTTATAATAAATACTACTTCTTTAAAATTAGCTTTTAAAGCATCATAGATTGAAAAATCAATTATTTTATCATTTTCTTCGGTAACTGGATCAATTTGTTTTAAACCACCATAGCGACTACCCATACCTGCCGCTAAAATAACTAAGCTTAATTTTCTTTCCATAAAAACTACTCCTTTATTTTTTCTTTATTTTACAACTTTTTTCCATCTTTTACAAGGAGAGCTTTATTCTAAATTAATAATTACGTTTTCAAAAGTTAAATCTTTAGTATGTTCTAAAATATAATCCTTTTTAGCAGTAATATGAATATCTTTAAAATGAATATTATTTATTGGTCTAACTTCTAAGCCTTTCATTGAAATAGCTTCTTTAGCGCCATCACAAACTAAATCTTTAATAGTAATATTAGTAAATTCAGGAATATCATCTTCAGCTATTTGATTAACAACATCACGTGATTCATTTTCCATACGATATAATTCATAACCACATGTAAAAGTAATAGCTTGTTCCTTAATATTATACATTCTTGTGTTTTCAATTAAGATATCTTTAACTGTACCACCACGACCAATTTGGGTTTTAAAACGTAAGCCTGTATCAGTACCAACAAATGTATTATTGTAACAATAAACATCATAAATGCCTCTAGACATTTCACTACCAAAAGTAATACCACCATGAGCACTATTAACTATATTATCTAAAATATAAACATTATATGTTGGTTTTTTAATAGCTCGCGCTTCTCTGTTTTTGCCAGATTTAATACAAATACCATCATCACCAACAGAAACTACATTATCTTTAAACAAAACATCATGACATGATTCTATATCTATACCATCACCATTTTGGGCAAAATGGTCATTATAAATATTACAATTAATAACTGTTAAATTAGTAGAAAATAAAGGATGAACATTCCAAGCCGGACTATTTCTAAAGGTAGGACCATCTAATAATACTTTATCACAATTTTGAATTTTTACAAAAACTGGCCTAAAATAATCAAAATTATCTTGATACTTTTTAACATTTTCTTCAGTTGGCATTGGTTCATCTCCCATTAAGGCAAGTTCTAAACTAGACTTAGTTGGATACCAAATCTTTCCTTCTTTTGTTTCAATATAAGTGTTTGACTTAGCTAAGCATTCTTTAAAGAATTTAGCTGGCACTTTAAATTCTTTTAAAGGGCGCCAGTTAAAACCATCACCATCAAAAATACCTTTACCAATAATACCAACATTAGTAGCGTCAATCATATTAATAGGTGAAATAGCTCTAATTCTTTTAACACCTTCATAATCATTTAAATATAAAGGATACCATTCTTTATTCTTTTTAAAACTTATAAAAGTACCAACTTCTGTTTTTAAACAGACGCCACTTTTTAAATAAATAGGTTTAGAAATATAATAGCCTTTAGGTATATAAACATACCCACCACCATTTTTTTCTACTTCATCAATTGCATCTTGAATAAAAGAGGGGCCGCTATATTTAGATGCGTCAACTTCAAAATTATTAAAAATTGGCTTTATTACAGTGTTTTTCATTATTTATTTTTCTCCTTTAATACTATAAATTCACCACGATAATTAGAAAAAGCATTTTCTTTATAACGTTCATATTTTTCATCAACTAAGCTATAACTTTCAGCCTTATATATCCACATATTATGTTCATCAAAACATATTATTTCATCTATTCCATCACCATCAACATCAAACACTTCACAAGTTAAAGTAGGATGACCATCATCTAAAAAAGGCACTACTAAATCTAAATTAGAATCATACAAGCCGCCTTCTTCTAAACTAGCATTACTTAAAAATAAGAAATGCTTACCATCATATAAAACTGGAGATACTAGATTACCATTAGTAATAAATTCTTTTTCTTTTAAAAGATTGCCACAACAATCATAAATTCTTGTGATACCAGGAGAACCCCAAAAGGCAGTAGCTACTATCTCATATCCTTCTTTTCCAAGATCGTAGTTCGCAACACTAATTCTCTGCGCATGACCAATATTATTATGCTTTACGATATTACCTTTCAAATCAACAATATTAACTCCTTCATTACCAGATGCTAATATTAAATATTTAGGTCCGCCTACTTTTAAATTGGTATAAATAATTTCATCAGTATGATCACTATTTAATGGTAAACTAAATAACATTTTACCATCATGGTCTATTAAATCATAACCAACAAACATTTCATCTTTACCATCACCATCAAAATCATCAATATAAGGGAAATGGCCTGTGTTTTTGTGATGATATCTAAATAATATTTTTCTATTTTTATCTAAGGCATAGACATTTTGATAGCGATCTTTTAATATTAAATCACCTTGGTAACCTAACCCTTCAAAATCTGCCACCCTTAACGCATCAACATTTAAGTGGTAGAAAGGCTCATTTTTAACAAGTTCATCATTATGAATAATTGGGGTTTTAAACTCTTCAATTACCTTGCCTGTTAGTAAATCACAAATATAAACTTTAAAATCAATACTATAAATAACTTCTAATTTACCATCATTATTAATATCACTTATTTGAAATGGCAAATCGCAACTAATTCTAGTAAATTCTATATTATTATTTGGTTCCCCTTTAGTCCATAATACATTGCCATCAATATCAAAACAAGTTAAAGATGAAAGCCTTGCAAAACTATCACGCATATATCTTTTTTGATGTTGTGCTAAGAGGAAGTAACAATTGCCTTCATATCTAGCTATTCTTAATTGTCTAGCTGAACCAAAATTTTGAAGATCTATTTTTTTAATACATTTTAGTCTTGGATATTCACTTTGTTTATTAATTATTCTTAATGATTCTTCTTTTTCTTTAGTTATTTGTCTTAAATAATTTTCTTCATTTAGTTCAACCACTAAACCATCATAACGAACTAATGCTTTCGCTAAAAAAGCTACTTTTCCATCTATTCTATCAAGTTTCGCTTTTAAAACAAGGTTATTATTAAGAAATACTTTAGTATCAAAATCAACTTCAATCCTAATATCATAAAATTCTAATGATTTATAATCATAACTAGTTTCTGCTAAAGTTTCAAAAGTATCATCATAACGATATATCAATTTTAATTTTGTATCATTCATTAAAAATGCATAATAATTACGCGAAGTATGATAACTAAAGGCATAACCAACATTATCTAAAATAGAAAGTGGCATTATTCTACTTTCTAAAACATAAGGTTCGTATAAATATTTTTTATGAACTAACAATGAATAAACATCTTTGAAAGCATTAGTTGATTCATCTCCACGATTTTGTTCTAAAAAATGATTCTTCCCATCGCTAACTACCAGCCATGAACCATCTTTACTACGCCATTGATGATTAGTAATTGGGTCATAAAAATTACCTTTATAACCTGGATAATCTATAAAATGGTATTCACCTAAGGCCGAATGTTCATGGTCATAAGGAAACTCACCAATTGGGAAATCCTTAAAATCTTCTTCTATATACTTCATACTATCACTTCTTTCTAAAAAAATTATACCATAATACAAAAAAAATAGTGGTAATTTTTGCACAAAAAATAACTAAAGAAAAAAGGCTTATTAGCCTTTAAACTTAATTATTTTATTAACTGGATCCATTTCTTCAATAATAGCTAAACTCTTTAAATCATAACCCTTGCTTCTTAACATATCCCCAGCTTTTTGAAAACCTTTTTCAATCGCAATACCAATACCAACTACTTTTGCTTTAGCTTGATAACATAAATCTAAAAGGCCCATAACTGCTTGCCCATTAGCTAAAAAATCATCAATAATTAAAACTTTATCATTTTTTAATAAATAATTCTTATCAACAAAGATATTATTCATGTTATTATGCGTAAAAGAAAATACTTTAGCTTGATATAAATTACTACTCATATTAGAAGAAAGGCCTTTTTTCGCAAATAAAACCGGCACATCAAATAAAGAAGCAGTTAAAGTAGCTAAAGCTATGCCAGAAGCTTCAATTGTTAAGACTTTAGTAACCCCTTTATCTTTAAAATGTAAATACCATTCTTTAGCCATTTCTCTTAACATTTTAATATCAACTAATTGATTTAAAAAATTATCAACTTTTAAAATGTCTTTAGACTTAATTTGTCCATACTTAACTATATATTCTTCTAATGCTTTCATCTTAGTATCTTTAATAATTCCTTACTTGTGGTTTTTTCATAGTAATTATTGATCTCTTGAGCTAAACGTTCAATATTACCATTGTTATACTTATCATCTTTAATAACGAAATTAAAAGTCTTAACTACTGTATCTACTGGTAAATAGCGTTTTAAACATTGTTCAATTTGTTGAGTAAAAAATTGAACCTTCGCTTCTTTTAATTCATTGTGATTAACGACACTTACAAGTTGATAAGAAAATTCAACAACAAATATTTTATTAAATCGAATTAAAATAAAATCAGTATAACATAATGAATCTTTCACATTTGCATTTAAAAAAATATTAATGTGCTTTAAAATATCTGAATTAACATTCTTTAATACTTTATTCATTAAAAAAATCTTATCTAATAAAATTAATTCAAAATCTTCTTCTTCACTACTAATAGGTACTAATTCTTTATTATAAGCTCCTTCATTTTGAACTTTTCTAATTTCAAATGGTAAATCCTTAATTACCCATTCATTTGTTATTAATTTATTAGCTAAGTCTAAAAAATCTAAAGCTTTATATTTAATATTGGTTTTCAAATTAACACCTTCTTTTTAAAGCCATACTACAAAGTTATTATACATTAAAATAGCTCATTTTTCAAATGCTAATTTAAAAAAACACTTACAAATAAAACTTATATATAGCCAAAAAGAATAAAATTTACTATAATAATATATGGTGATTTTTATGCTTAAAACAAATGCAATGCGCATCTTAGATGAACACAAAATAAAATATGAAACATTAGAATATGCCCATAAAGAAAAAGAATTCATTAACGGTAGCGAGGTAGCCAATTTATTAAATAAAAATCCTGAAAATGTCTTCAAAACTTTAGTAGGAGTAAGTAAAACTAAAAAGTACTACGTTTTTATGATACCTGTTTTAGAAAATCTCGACTTAAAAAAAGCTAGCAAAGCAGTCGGGGAAAAAAGCATTAGCATGTTACCTTTAAAAGACTTAACAAATGTAACTGGTTATATAAGAGGTGGTTGTAGTCCTATCGGTATGAAACACAGTTATAAAACTATAATTGATATCTCTTCTTTAATGGCAGAAGAAATAGTCTTTTCAGCTGGGAAAATAGGCTATCAAATAGTAATGAGTCCTCATGATTTAGCTAAAGTAATTGATTGTGATTTTAAAAATATCATTCAATAAAACTAACTAATAAAATAACCATTAGTTCAATCATCTTGAATTAATGGTTATTTTTATTATTTTAAACTTAATACACAAATAGTTTCAATATTAGCTGTTCTTGCAAACATATCCACTGCTTCCATATGTTCAATTTTATAATTTAATGTTTGGAAGATATCTAAGTCTCTTTTTAATGTTTCTGGATTACAAGATATGTAGATGACTTTTTTAACTTTTAAATCATTAATTGTTTTGATAAATTTATAAGTTGACCCTTCTCTTGGTGGATCCATGATTAAGCAATCTACTTTTAAATTAGTTTTAGCGTATTCTGCTAACTTAACAGTAGCGTCACCAGCTACAAATTTAACATTATTAATTTTATTTAATTTGGCATTATTAATAGCTGCTTTTACTGATTCTTTATTTATTTCAATGCTTATAACTTCTTTTACTTTATCGGCACAAATTAAACCAATTGTGCCAACGCCACTATAAGCATCTACTAACACCTGATTTTTCTTTAGTTTAGCCATTTCTATGGCTTTAGAATAAAGTGTTTTTACGCCTTCACTATTAATTTGATAAAATGTGCTTTCGCCTACTAAAAATACTTTATCAACTATTTTATCTAAGATATATCCACTACCATAAATTACTTTACTTTTTTCACCAAGTACAATTGGTGTATTACGAAAATTATAGTTTTCAACGATAGTCGTAATCTTTAAATTTAAATTAACTATCTCTTTAATGATTTCTTTTCTTTTTGGTAATATTTCACTACCTAAGACAAAACACAATAATAGTTCATCTTTATAATTACTATATCTAAATAACATATATCTTAAGATGCCTTTTTTAGTGTCTTTATCATAAGCTTTTAGTTTATACTTTTTTAATATTTCTAAAACTTTGTAAGCCGCTTCTTCGATTCTTTTATGATGCAAAAGACAATTATTTACCGTAAATAATTCATTGGTTCTTTCTTTAAATAAACCAAGTGTTAAATTATTAGTTTTACTAGTATTAAAAGTATATTGAACTTTATTACGATAATTATAAGGATTAGCTAATTTAGTTAATTTAATTTCATTATAAAATAATTGTTTCAAATAAGTTTCTTTAATCTTAATTTCTTCTTCATAATCAATATTTAAATATTGACAACCACCACATTCTAAAAAATAAGGGCATTCTACTTTGATTCTTTTAGGAGAAGGCTTAACAACTTTCTTTAAAACATAATGTTTCTTTTTTTCTAATTCAACTTCTTCATCTTTTAAAATACCATTGACAAAGACTTTTTTACCATCAATGATAAAAACTCCTTTACCATCAAAAGTATTATCTATGCATTTATAAGTCATTATACTTCTCCTTTCTTTTTTATGAAGCCAACTTTTTAATAGCTTCTTCATCTAAACGGTGTAAAACCCAACAATCTAATTTTTTAGCTCCCATTTTTTGATAAAAAGCTAAGCTCTTTTCATTCCAATCTAAACATACCCAGTCTATTCTTTTGGCATTAATTTTCAAAGCTTCTTGAGCTAGATATTTAAAACAAGCTTGACCATACCCTTTTTTACGATAAGCTTCTTTAACAAAAATATCTTCAATATAAATATTAGCTGTGCCTGTAAATGACGAATAGTTATAGAAATAAAGTAAGTAACCTACTATTTTTTCTTCTTCAATGAAACAAGCTTTTAAACCCTTTTCAATAAAAATACTTTGATAAAGTGTTTTAGTAGTCGCAGTTACTTCGTTAGTTAATTTTTCATATTTAGCCATTTCTTTAATTAAGGCTAACAATGTTTCTAATTCATTTTCTTTAACTTCTCTTATCATAAAATCACATATATTATTCCTTTATTATATTTAGCTTCTTTTAAAGCTTCTTTGTATTTAAATTCTTGATAATTTTTATTAAAAATATCTAAATCCTCGCCTTTTAAATAATCTTTAATTAGTTTCTTTTGTTTATATTCTTCTAAGGTAGTAACAAAATTAGTTTTTATTTTATGACTTTTACCACTGGCACCATAACCAACTATTAAAGCTACTACCTTAAATCTACTATTTTTAGCGAATTTAATAGTAATATTTAATTGTTCCAAAGCATTATTTAGTGTATATTTGTGGAAATCTACTTCGTACATTAGTCTTGTAACATATATTTATCAAAATCATCTTGTTCTTCATATGGGATAAGAAGTTCATTAAATTTTGAATTTGTTTTTTGAATAGCTTCACAAAATAAAGTCGCAACCATTATAGCTCCTTCTGGCTTTAAATGGGTGTGATCATCTTTGCCTTCTGGATAGTTTTTATAGACATTTTCTTTAAAAATCATGTGGAACTTTTTAGTTTCTTCTTCACCTAATTTATTATATAAATCTAAGGTTAAGCCATCTAAATCGATACATAAATAGTTATTATTATGACAAAAATCTAGCATAGCCTTACGGTATTCTTCATGAGTTTCAACGCATTTACCATCAACAAAATTATGTCTACAAATAGGTGTTGTAAAAATAATATTAGCGTTTTTACTAGTAACCTCTTTCGCAAAATAAGCTAAATTTTCTACATATTCAACATTAGGTCTTGTATATCTTAAAGGATCGGCCGCTTTTTCATCGTTATGACCAAATGAACAAATTACATAATCGCCTGCTTCTACTTCTTGAAGTAAAGCATTAAAACGACCTTGTTCAATAAAACTTTTAGTGCTTCTTCCGTTTTTAGCGAAATTTAAAATATTAATATTTGTTTTTAAAAATAGGGTTAAGGCTTGGGCCCAGCCAGTTTGAGGATATTTATAAATATTATTAAATTGCATTGTTGAGTCGCCCATCATTAAAACTTTCATTTTTATATTCCTTTCTTCTAAAAAAATAAGGGGCTAAAGCCCCTTTTTATTACTTATATCTCTTACGAGCCTCTTGACGTTTTTGTTTACGTACATCACTAGGTTTTAGGTAAAATTGACGTTTTTTCGCCTCTTGTAAGTTACCAGATTTTGAAACATCACGTTTAAAACGACGTAATGCGTCATCGATACTTTCATTATCGCGTACAACCGTTTTTGGCATGCTAAGCCTCCTTCCAAGGACGAATTCCGGGATATATTATACATAAAAGATACTAATTTGTAAATATCATTTTCTATTTTTTTAGAAATTCTATGCTTCTATTTTATTTAAAAGTTTACTGCCATTCACTTTTAATAAATAAATGGCCACTATTAAAAACACAATTAGTATTGAAGATACGACAATTATTCCAACTATTTCATTTACAAATAAAGAAATTAAAATTCCACAAAGAACTAAAACAATACTAATAGCCATCCCAATTAAACTCATGGCCACATTAGATGCGGCATTTTTTATTTGTTTATAATTACTCCAAACCATTTTAGGCCATTTTAAATTAATTAATAAGCCTATAACACCAATAAAAATAATAAATATTTGGGGAGCAATAATAACAAACAAGCTTAAGGCTAAACTATATTTACAAATTACAGTCATTATTATACTAAATATTAACATTAATGGTCCTTCTAATAAGTAATGTTCAATTAACTTGGCTTTTAAATAAGTGCTATCTTTAATAGGTAAGGTTCTAACTATCCAAAAGTTTTTACCTTCTAAAGTTATGGCATAAGCTGTATAACTAGCCAAGCCTAAAAAGAAAAATAACACATATGGTAAAACTAGGTTTCTAACAATGTATAACGCTACTTTTGCCTCTTCTGACCCTAAATTTTGAAACGAACTTTCAAACATAAAACTAAAAGCAATGCTCATTACCCCAGCTAAGATTACTGGTAGAATAGCTGAGATAAAAAACATTTGTTCATTAACTAAACGTTTAAGATCTTGTTTAATCAAACTTGGTAAAAGTTTAGTTGTTTTAATATCTTTAGTAAAGAAAGCTTTTTTCTTGCCAACATATTCTAATAAATTAAAGAATTTATCATAAAATAGTTGATATAAAAAGATTACTGCAACTAAAGCTAAAATAGAAGCTAATAAATAACCAAAAAAGTAAGCTAAATTATGTAATATAAAGCCATTATATAAGATATTAAAAGGAAATATATCTTTAATAATTGTAAGTGTCGATATTTGTTCATTATCTAAGTTATTATTATTAAAGAAAAATGAAATAAAACAAGAGCCTAAAATTAAAATTATATATAAAAAGGTACCGATATATTTTAAAAAATTAAATCTAGCCGTTAACATTTGTAAAAGAAAACCAAATAGAAAAGCTAATAATAAACTTAACATTGGTATCGTCACTAATAAAACGAAACCAAAGAAAATAAAACTTAAATCAGTTTGGCTATAAAAAATAATACATGGCAAAAAGATTAATAAGCTAAATACTAATTCTTCTAAATAAGCTAAGGTTAATTTAACACTTACAATTAAGCTTTTCTTTAAAGGAAGTGGCGTCAAATTGACTCTATCTTTAAAAGAAAAGATAGTTGATTTAACTCTATAAATAGAGGTAAAAAAAGTTAATATCAAAACCCCTACACTTAAGATTAAAGGATAAATATAAAGAGCGTTAGTTACTAATCTAAATGATTCATATAACATGAAATTAATAAACAAAGAAAATATAATAATTATTATTAAGCCAAGTATGATAAGGGTTTTTAAAGTATAATTTTTCTTTTCGCTTTTGTTAAAAGAATCATCTAATTCTAATTTTAATAAACTAATAAAATTATTCATTTTCTGTTAACTCCAAGAAGAATTCTTCTAAACTACTATCTTTTTTAACTTCGCTAAAGCTACCATCATAAACAATTTTACCTTTATTAATTATGCCGATGTGATCACATAGCTTTTCTACTACTTCTAAAACATGGGAAGAAAAGAAAATAATAGTTCCTTCTTTAGTTAATTCTTTTAATAATTCTTTTAAATCATAACTACTTTTTGGATCTAAGCCTACAAATGGTTCATCCATTACTAATAATTTAGGATTGTGAATTAAAGCTCCAATAATCGCAAGTTTTTGTTTCATACCATGCGAAAAGCTTTTAATTGGCATATTAAGGCTATTTTTTATTTCAAATAAGGATGCGTATTTTTCAATTTTTTCTTTTCTAGTTTTTAAATCTATTTTAAAAACATCCGCGATAAAATTTAAATAATTAATCGCTTTTATATTTTCATATAAATCAGGATTATCTGGTATATAAGCAAGCTTAGCTTTATAAGCTAGAGGGTTGTTTTTAATAGACAAATCATCTAAAGAAATACTACCACTATCAAAATCATGTAAGCCTACTATCGCCTTAATTAAAGTTGATTTACCAGCCCCATTAGGACCAATAAAGCCATAAATTTCTCCATCATTAACGGTTAAAGAAATATTATCATTGGCCATAACCCCATTTTTATAACTCTTATACACATTATTAATCTTTAACATAAAATTACTCCCTTAAACTATTTTAGTACTATATTCTTCTAAATTAATTATTCGGTCTACTAGTCCTTCATAAAATTCGTTTTCATGACAAACTAAAATAATAGTCCCTTTATAATTTAATAAAGCTTCTTTTAAGGCTTCTTTAGCTAATTTGTCTAAATGGTTAGTTGGCTCATCTAAAATTAAAGTATTAGTCTCTTTATTACCAAGAATTTGTAACATAATTCTGGCTTTTTCACCACCTGATAAAACAGGCATCAAGCTTTCGGCTTTATCTTTGTTAATACCAACACCAGCTAATAAACCTCTTACTTCTTTATTAGTTAAATCAGGATAATATTGCCACACAAAATCAATAGCGGTAACATAGGGAAAATCATGTTCCTGATCGAAATAACCAAATTCTAGATTATAATCTTTTTCTACTTTTCCTTCTAAATTAGGGATTATAGTAAGCATTGTCTTTAAAAGTGTTGATTTACCAATTCCATTAACTCCCTTAATTAATACTTTTTCCCCTCTAAGAATTGAAAAAGTTAAAGGATGGGATAAAGGATGGTCATAACCAATTACCACATTTTCTAAATTAAAAACGAATTTGCCAGACGAATTACCTTTTTTAAAGATAAAAGTTGGTTTGACTAATTCTTTAGCTTTATCTATAATTTCCATCTTATCTAAAATTCTTTGTTTAGATTTAGCTAGATTAGTAGTTGCTACCCTTGCTTTATTTTTCGCAATAAAGGTCTCCAATTTTTGGATTTCTTTTTGTTGTTTCTCATAGGCTTGGTTTTGATTACGTCTTTTAATATTATACATTTCATCAAAACCATCTAAATTGCCTTTATAACGCGTTAAAGTGGCATCTTCTATATGATAAACTACATTTATTACTTCGTTCATAAAAGCTCGGTCATGAGAAACTAAAATAAAAGCATTAGGATAATTTAATAAATAATCACGTAACCAAGCTATTTGATTTTCATCTAAAAAGTTAGTAGGCTCATCTAAAATTAAAATAGTTGGCTCTTCTAATAATAACTTAGTTAGTAAAACTTTACTACGTTGACCACCTGATAACATGCTAACGTCTTTATCTAAACCAACTTCTTTTAAGCCTAGCCCATAAGCTACATCTGTAATCTTCGCATCTAAATTATAGAAATCACTTTGTTCTAAAAGTGTTTGAATTTCACCTATTTCTTCTAAAACAGCTTCACTATTAGTATCATCTAAGGCTAATTTATCATATAACTCATACATTTTTTGTTCTTTATTAAAGAGTTCTTTAAAAGCTTCTTCCAATACTTGCTTAATTGTTTTACCTTTTTCAAGAGTTA
Source organism: uncultured bacterium (assembly GCA_949291115.1). Lineage (GTDB taxonomy): Bacteria > Bacillota_I > Bacilli_A > Acholeplasmatales > Anaeroplasmataceae > CALUXS01. Next base: position 7,822 of record CASETY010000007.1, on the reverse strand, counting down.
AATATTGGTCTAAATAACCAGTTGTTAAGTTTTTAGCCCAAACTATTTTACCTTCATCAGGAGTAATTTGATGAGTAATTAGTTTGATGAAAGTTGATTTACCTTCACCATTCATCCCAACTAAGCCAATATGTTCGCCTTTTTGCATAACAAAGTTAGCATCTTCTAAAATTATTTTATTGCCAAATGAGAATGTTAAGTTTGTAACTTCTAAAACACTCAATTTTACTCACTTCCTTCTATCACACCATACATATTATCATCTTCATATTTAGTTAATTTAACCCTAACTATCTTTTTAATTAAACTATCATCATTAGTTAAAATCTTAACTAAAATAAAGTTAGAAGTATGACCAACTAAATATTTACCATCTCTTTCTTCAAATAAGACTTCTTCTATTTTACCAACATTATCATTATAATATTTAGCTTTTAATTCTAAAGATAATTTATTTAAATCTTGTGAACGTACTTTTTTAATTAAACCATTTAAATCTTTCATAGAAGCGGCTTTAGTACCATTACGTTTAGAATAAGGAAAAACATGTAAATAATTAAAATTAATTTCTTTGATGAAATCCTTACTTTCTTCATAATAAGCTTCTGATTCGGTTGGAAAGCCAACAATAACATCTGTAGTAAGACAAATATTAGGTCTAACTTTTCTTATTGCTTTTATTTTGTCATAAAAATAAGCTTTATCATATGGTCTATTCATTGTTTTTAAAACTTCATCACTACCACTTTGTAAAGGTAAATGTAAGTGATTAGCTAAAACAGATGATTCTTCCATCAATTTTAATAATTTATCATCAATTTCATTAATTTCAATAGAAGATAAACGTAGTCTCTTTAAAGAAGTTTCTTTAAGAATACGTTCTATTAAATCACTTAATTTAAAACCATTATCATTATATTTGCCAGTATGAATACCTGATAACACTACTTCATTAAAACCATTTTTAACCACATGTTTAATCTCTTCAATTACCACATCTGCCTTTTTAGAACGAATTGGCCCCCTAGCATAAGGAATAATACAATATGCACAAAATTGATTACACCCATCTTCTATTTTCACAAAAGCTCTAGCATGATCATAAGTAGATACTAATAGATTGTCATAATCTTTCTTCTTCATAACATCAATAATTTTTACTTGCTTATTTTTAGTTTGAATAGTTTCTTTTAATAAGGGTATTAATTCTTCTTTATTACCATTACCAATAATTACATCAGCATCTAAATCACTATTCTTACTAGTTTGGATATAACAACCAAGTACACAAATTACTGCTTTTTTATTTAATTTTCTACACTTACTAATCATTTGCCTAGATTTTTGATCAGCTGTATTAGTAACTGAACAAGTATTAATAATAAAGATGTCACATTCGCTACTTATAGTAGTGATACTATATCCTTCTTTAATTAATAATTCTTCCAAAGCATTTGATTCATAAATATTTACTTTACATCCTAAAGTTATAAAACCAACTTTTAACATTAAATCAATTCCCTTTCATAAGAAACAGCACTTAAACAATAATAAGGGGCTGTTTCACATCTTAATATTCTTTTACCTAAACTAATGAAAATGGTATTAGGAATAGTTTTTAAAAACTCAATTTCAGAAGGACTAATTCCCCCTTCTGGACCAATTATAAAGGCGATATTATCATTTATATTTAAAGTTTTTAAAGTTTCTTTAAATCCTTTTATTTCGCCTTGTTTAGCCATTTCTTCGTAACAAACAAAAACATATTTAAAAGTTGAAAAATCAATTTCTTTTAATTTCTTAAAATTAGTTAAATAAGGAATAATATTACGCATTGATTGTTCACTGGCTTCTTTTATAATCTTATTAAATCTTTCTATTTTATTAGGCCATCTACTTTGGTCAATTTTAAACTGCGTTCTTTCCATTAAACAAGGAATGAAACCATATGCACCAAGCTCTGTTGAATGTTTTATAATTTCTTCAAATTTATCACCTTTAGGATAACCTTCAATAATAGTAACTCTAACATCTAATTCATTATTAATAGGTAGTTCTTCAATAATTTCATATATTAATTCTTTTAAATTGATTTTAGTTATTCTTACTAAATAATTTTTATTATTTACTCCAATTATGAATTGATCATTAATTTGATATCTTAAAACTTTACTAGCTTGATAAATTAAATCATTTGGTAAAGTATGGTTATTAAAATCTACTTCTTCAATAAAAAATTTCTGCATGGTTATTTTCCTTTCTTTAAACTCCTAATTTAATATTATAACAAATTTTTATTTAAAATAAAGAAAATGGCGCAAGATTGTCTTACGCCATTAATAATTATTTAAATAGGTTCTTTATACTATCTTTAAAGTTATCCCAAGCTGATTTCTTTTCGACTTTTTCAACATTACTTAATTTCTTAAATAATTCTTCTTCTTCCTTAGATAAAGAAGTTGGAGTTTTAACTTTAATGATAACATATTGATCACCTCTGCCTAAACCCTTTGGATTTTTAACCCCTTTACCTTTAATACGGAATTTAGTATCGCTTTGGGTACCAGCTGGAATTTTTAGTTTTTCATCGCCCCATAAAGTAGGTACATCAATGGTATCACCAAGGGCGGCTTGACTAAAGGAAATTGGTACACTTAAATAAATATCATTATTTTCACGAGTAAATAGTTTATGTGGTAAAACATTGAAAGTAATGTATAAATCGCCGTTTGGACCGCCATTAACACCAGAAGCACCATATCCTTCTAATCTTAAAGACATACCGCTTTGAATACCTTCAGGAATCGTTAATTCAACGTCTTTTGTTTTTCTAACTTTACCAGCACCACCACAAACATCACATTTTTTAGTTACAACTTTACCTGTACCGTGACAATGTGGACATACTGTTTGCGTTTGCGTCATGCCAAAAATAGTTTGGGTGCGTTTTAAAATATAACCAGTACCATGACAATCTGGACAAGTATGAATATCATTTTTAGAATAAGCACCACTACCACCACAAGCTGTACATGTTTCTTCCACTGCTAAACGAATCTTTTTCTTAGAACCATAAACAGCATCTTCAAATGAAATGTCCATTTTTCTTTCTACATCACGGCCTTGTTCCGGACCATTGCTGCTTCTTCTTGAACCTCCGCCAAAGAATTGACTAAAGATATCTTCAAAGCCACCAAAACCACCGCTAAAACCACTAAAACCAGAACCGCCACCAAAACCACCGGTAGGATCATTAAAACCGAATTGATCATAACGGCTACGTTTTTCTTCATCACTTAAGGTTTCATAAGCTTCGTTTATTTCTTTAAATTTCTCTTCTGCTCCTGGTTCTTTATTAATATCTGGATGATATTTTTTAGCTAAACTACGGAAGGCTTTTTTTATTTCATCTTGACTAGCATTTTTAGGAACACCTAAGACTTCATAATAATCTCTTTTATTAGCCATTTAAACTTCCTCCTTTTAATAAAGATAAAGAAGGGCCTTTAAGTGACCCTTCATTTATATTATTGAACATCTGAGAAATCAGCGTCAACAGAATCATCTTTTTTACTGTTAGAAGAATCATTATTAGTTTGGCCTTTAGCTTGTTCAGCTTGTTGATAAGCTTTCATTGCAAGACCTTGAGCAACTTTTTCTAATGCTTCTTTCTTAACTTTTATTTCTTCCATGTTATTAGCATCTAAAGCTTTTTGTAATTCTTCAGCTAATTTTTCAGCTTCAGCTTTTTCATTTGGATCAACATTTTGTAATTCATTTAAAGCTTTCTTAGTTTGGAAAATTAAATTGTTAGCTTCGTTTACTAAATCAGCATCTTCTTTACGTTTTCTATCAGCATCAGCATTTTCTTCAGCTTCTTTAACCATTCTATTAATTTCAGCTTCTGATAAACCACTACCATTTTGAATAGTAATATTTTGAGATTTACCAGTACCTAAATCTTTAGCAGATACGTTTACAATACCGTTAGCATCAATATCGAATTTTACTTCAATTTGAGGAACGCCACGTGGTGCAGGTGGAATGTCATTTAATTGGAAACGACCTAATGTCTTGTTATCAGCAGCCATTGGACGTTCACCTTGTAATACGTGAATGTCTACAGCTGGTTGATTATCAGCAGCAGTTGAGAAAATTTGTGATTTAGATGTAGGGATAGTTGTATTACGTTCGATTAATTTAGTGAATACACCACCTAAAGTTTCAATACCTAATGAAAGTGGAGTAACATCTAATAACAATACATCTTTTACATCACCAGCTAATACACCACCTTGAATAGCAGCACCCATAGCTACTACTTCATCTGGGTTAACTGATTTATTAGGTTCTTTACCTAATTCACGTTTAACTAATTCTTGAACAGCTGGAATACGTGTAGAACCACCAACTAATAATACTTGGTCGATATCTTTAGCTGTTAACTTAGCATCACTTAATGCACGTCTTACTGGGTTTAAACATCTATCAACTAAGCTTGCTGTTAATTCATTGAACTTAGCTCTAGTTAAAGTTTTATTTAAATGTAATGGACCAGCTTGTCCCATTGAAATGAATGGTAAGCTAATATCAACAGTTGTAACACCTGATAAGTCTTTTTTAGCTTTTTCAGCTGCATCTTTTAAACGTTGTAAAGCCATTTTATCAGCACTTAAATCAATACCATTTTCTTTCTTGAATTCTTGGCATAACCAATCCATAATGCATTTATCGAAGTCATCGCCACCTAATACGTTATCACCAGCAGTAGCTAATACTTCAAATGTACCATCAGCTAAGCTTAAAACAGAAACATCAAATGTACCACCACCAAGGTCAAATACTAAGATTGTTTGTTCCTTATCCATTTTATCAATACCATAAGCTAAAGCAGCAGCTGTTGGTTCATTAATAATACGCATTACTTCTAAACCAGCAATTTTACCAGCATCTTTAGTTGCTTGACGTTGTGCGTCATTGAAATAAGCAGGAACAGTAATAACTGCCTTATCAACTTTTTCACCTAGATAAGCTTCTGCAGTTTTCTTTAAATTTTGTAAAATCATAGCAGAAATTTCTTGTGGTGTATATTTTTTACCATTAATGTCAACACGGTATGAAGAATCACCCATGTGACGTTTAATTGAACTTACTGTATTAGGGTTAGTAATAGCTTGTCTTTTAGCTACTTCACCTACTAAAATTTCATCACCTTTAAAAGCAACTACTGATGGAGTAGTACGTACCCCTTCAGCATTAGGAATAACTTTAGCTTCGCCAGCTTCCATAATAGCTACACATGAATTTGTTGTACCTAAGTCAATACCAATAATTTTATTACTCATATTAATCTTCTCCTTCTTTTTCTTCATTTTCTTCTTTTGTTTCTTTATTTTCTTCTTTTTTTACTGGAACGGCAACTTCAACCATAGTTGGTTTAATCACTCTATCCTTATACATATAACCTGTTTTTAATACTTTAGTTACTGTAGGTTTATCTAATTCTTCTTTTTCTAAAAATGTAACTGCTTGCATTAAATCAGGATTGAAATCATCCAATTCACTACAAGGAATTGTTTTTAAGCCTTCTCTTTCTAAAACTTGCAATAATTGATTAGCTATCATTTGAAAACCAATTAAATAATTATTGATTTCTTCTGATGTGGCTTTACTATTAACAATTTTTAAAAGCATATCAATTGGCTCAATTAATTCAGAAACTACATTCATAGATGCATATTTACGTTCATTAATTGAAGCTTCTTTTAATCTACGTTTAGTTGTTTGCATCTCAGCTATTTCTTTAAGATATTCATCATTTTTAGCTTTTAATTCGCGTTCTAAACGACTAACTTCTTCTCTTAATTTTTCGTATTTAGCATCTTTTTTTTCTTTCTTTTCTTTTTTAACTTCTTTATTTTCTTCTTTTACTTCTTCTGTAACTTTATTTTCTTCAGTCACGATGTACCTCCTATTTATAAATCTTGCTTAAACTATTAGCGAGATATTCCATAACAGGAATTGTCTTCTTATAGTTAAGACGTTTAGGACCAACCAATAGGATGGTTCCATATTCATCTTCATCTAAGAAATACGGAACCGTTATAATTGTACAATCTTCAAGACCAATTTCTTGATTAGCACTACCGATATAAACTTTTAGGCCATGGCCTCTTTCAAGCATATAGTTATTAAGTTTGTTTTCATCGATGGCTTTGACAATTTTTTGCATAACCTGATAATTTTGAAATTCAGGTTGTTTAAATAATTTAGCTAGTCCACTTTGATAACATTCATTATTTAAGAAACTAGCAAATCCTTTAATCATGAAATTTAAAATATCATCTCTAAAATCCACCATTTGTCTAATTCTTGGTTTCATAGCTTCTTTAGACAAGACATCTCTAATTTCATAAATCGCTTGATCATACATTGCCACATCGAACATTTGCATAATCTTTAAAAGATCTTCTAGTTTAAAATCTTTAGGAACACTAATTCTTTGGCTTCTAACTACACCAGAATTAGTAACAATTAATAAGAGGCAATCTTTATCATTTAAAGGAACAATTTCCATCTTTTTTACTCTTGCGTAACAAGCACTAGAACCAAGTAAAGATAAATAATAACCTGTCTTATCAGAAACATAGTTCAAAAGGCTTTGCATTATTTCTTCTTTAGTTAAATACTTGTTAGAAACAATATGATTAATACCATCATAAATATCTTTAACATTTTCATCACGAGTTAATAAATTATCAACATAAAAACGATAACCTTTTTCTGAAGGTGCCCTACCAGAAGATGTATGAGTCTTTTCTAAATAACCAGCTTCTTCTAGATGTTGCATATCATAACGAATTGTCGCTGATGAAAAGTCCAAATAAGGTTTTTCTGTTAAAGTTTTAGAACCGACTGGTTCTTGCGTAATCACATAATCTTCAATAATTGCTTTTAAGATTAATTTTTGACGATCTGATGGCATTTTTTCACCTCTTTTTGCACTCTCTACCTCAAAGTGCGATAATATTATATAACTTTCTTTTAGCACTGTCAATAAAATAGTGCCAAATATTTATATTTTCTTATTCTTGCAAAGTAAATAAATAATTAGTATAATAAATAAGGTGATTAAATTATGAAAAAAAGACATATACCTCGTAAATTTGTATATTTAATAGCTTTTTTAAGCATCTTTATTATAATTATACCTATCTATTATATAGTTACTTATACGTCTAACAGAGTTAGTGACAATGACTTACTAACTACTGTCTTTGGTGAAAATGACAAGCCAACAGATATTGCTTATTATGATTATGATGACTTTGATAAAATGGAAATCACTTTAAAATGTACTGATTTCAATATTGAAAGCAAAAAAGCTACTTATAAAGTAGCTTTGATAAAAGAAACATATGATGGTACTGTTTCTAATATGAGTTTTAGGGTTGGCATGAAGGCAAATTGGGTTGGCCTTAATGAAGCTTCTTCTTCTGTTACTGTAAACACAACTAATCATAATTTTTCTACTGGTAGTGCCACTGTTTCTAATTTAGACCCTGTCATTACTAGAAGTAACTTTATGATTCCTTTCCCTAAACCAGAAACTTATTTATATTTAACTTATACCGTTACAGACAATGGTAAATCAACAACTTACAACACTTGTTTAAAATATAATTATGGTGATTACTTAATCGAAAAAGGTGGCTATGCTAAGTAATAAATAGTACCCAAAGTCAAGGACACAAATAAAAAAGGTGTATTATTTAATTGAAGTATTCAATCCCCTAGGGGATTCGTGATTAAAATTTAATCA
>CASETY010000006.1 GCA_949291115.1 uncultured bacterium | reverse complement strand
ACCATCCCAATTTGGAAATAGTATTAATCCTAATTTATTACCTTTAGTTATTTAATTATTTTTTTACTTTGAACTGTCTACTTGACATATACTAGTTCATTTTGGCACTTAATCCTTTTAATTTCTATATAAACAATACAAATTAGATTGTTGTTTAAAGTAGGGAAATATTAAGATGAATAAACAAAAAGGCACTTGCAAAGTCGGCAATGAATTTGTTCACTCCAACTAACGCAAGTGCTTTTTTATGTTCTTTAACTATATAATGTTAATATTATTTATTTTAGAATAATTTGTTAGCCAAATTTGGATAATCAATGAATGGATTACGATTACCTTGATATTCATAAATACGGTTATTTCTTTGTTTTTCAAAAGTGTCAACTGGATCTGCTTCATTCCATTCTAATAATAAATCTAATTTACCCATTGTCTTATTATCTACATTAGAAAGATCACTAGTTAATTTTAATCCTTCATATCTAACAAACATGTAAAAACAAATTCTAGCTACGTCACCTCTAAAATCACCTTCACATTTATGACCAGTAAGTTTAGTTACATTAGGAAACATTGTATCAGAAGTGTTTGTTAAATCATATAGTTTATTACTATGCATACCATTAACAGTTACACAAGCAGCTCTTAGATTATGTAAATCAGTAGCGTGTGACTTAGTGTTATTTTGAGGTCTAGCATTACCATCTAATTCCATTTGTGCACATGGCCATACATGCTCACGGTTCCAAGTATTACCAAAGTCCCATTTTTGAATTATTTCATCACCATCATATAAACCATATAAAGTTCCTGGTTTATTAGGATTTTCATCTGTATATTGTAAAATATATCTAGCGTCACCATAACTGATTTTAGTCATTTCACTAATTAATGTTCTTAATTCTTCAATTAAGGCTTCACCTTCTAAATCCAAGTTTAAATCTTGATAATAATCATCAACACTTATTAAGGTGTAATTAGGATTTGGAATATTATCTTTTTCTGGTTGTTCAGGATTAGAAGAAGTTGAATCACCACTTAGATTAATGTCGCTTCCTTCAGGAACTTTAACATTAAGACTAATTGATTTTAAATACATAGCTTTTTCTTTAGCAGTAAGTGTTAAAGAAAAAGTGTTTGTTTCCTCATTTAAATCTATTTCTTCAAAATATTTAACACTAGTATTAGTTAAGGTTTCTTCTTTTTCATAATTACCAAAACTAAGATTATATTTAAAGTTACCACCATTTGCACAAGATAAACCAATACTATAATCAGTAATTATTACTTTTTCACTAAAAGTAGTAGATATAGTCCAACCATTAGTTTGAGGATTGCTAGCACTGCCAATTTGGACACCTTTTTGACTGGCACTATTATCTTGTCCTAAATATGTGAAAGAATCATATTGCCAAGTAATTCCATTAATGCTAATTGTTCCGCCATTTTCATTAAAATCATCTTTAACAAAGGCGTGTTCATAAGCTTGGTTAGTATTAGTTCCACTACTAGGATTATCTTCAACAGGACCAGTAGCTTTAAATTTAACTGTGACATTAGTATCTTTAGTTAATTTAAATGTATAAGTTAATTCTGTAGTTATTAATTCATCACCAATGTAAAAGCCTACAAATTCATTATTTTCAGCTGGGGTTGCTTTTAAAGTGATTTCATAGTCTTTAGCATAACTACCTTTAGAAGGGGCTGTAACAGCTCCCACACCTTCGATACTATAGTCAAAATTATAAGTTATACTTTCCTTAAATACTACTCTTAAAGAAGTGTCTTTAGTTATTGAAAAATTATAGTTTAAATCATCTTCAACTAAAGTATCTCCCTCATAATAACCAGCAAATTCATTATTTTCAGCTGGGGTTGCTTCTAAGTTAATAGTGGCGTTTTTTCTATATTCTCCTTTAGAACTACCAGCTACTTCACCATTACCAACAATCTCATAGTTGAAGTTATAATCTTCTATACAACCTGTCATTGTTAATAAAGAAGTAACAAATAATAAAAATATTAATATTTTCTTCATAATTTATACCTCGCACATTTATTATATAAAATTTAGATTAATAATTAAAGTTTAATTTATAGTTTGAGTAATTTTCTTTAGTTTAGTAACAATATATGGTAAAATTAATAAAAAGAAAGAGGTATTAAAAATGACCTATCAAGAAATTTGGAATTTAATAGAAAAATATAATCGTATTATTGTTTTAAGACATAGTAGACCAGATTTAGATGCCTTAGGCAGTCAAATAGGCTTAGTTCAAGCAATTAATGTTAATTATCCAAATAAAGAAGTATATATGACTGGTGATAGTTCAGCTAGATATGGCTTTATTGGTAAAATGGATGAATTAACAGATGATTTATTTAAAGATGCTTTAGTTATTATATGTGATGTAGCTGTAAAAGAAATGGTTAGTGATGATAGATATAAATTAGCTAAAGAAGTTTTAATTATTGATCATCATAAAAACCCATCTAACATAGAAGGTGCTAAAGTCTATATTGATGAATCTAAAGTTGCGTGTGCAGAATTAATTGGTGATATGTTATTAACACAGAACAAAGATATCACAAGTTATGGTGCAACAGCTTTATATGGTGGTATTGTTACTGATAGTGGTAGATTTCAATATCAACCAACTAATGAAAAAACCTTTAAAGTAGCTGCTTTTTTACTTTCTAAAGGTGCAGACATGAATTTTATATATGATAATATTTATGTTGAAACATTAGCCCAAAGACAAATGAAAAACTATTTTTCTAATCTTTATCAAGTTGATGAAGAAAGTGGAGTCGCTTACTTAAAATGTACTAAAGAAGTATTAGCTAAATATAAAGATGTACCATTCTTTGATATTTCTAGAGGCATGGTTAATCTAATGGCAGGCGTAAGTGAAGTGCTTATTTGGTGTAACTTTACTTATGATGAAGAAAATGATAAAGTAGTTGGTGAATTTAGAAGTAGAGGTGTCGAAATAGTTGATATTGCAAAAAAATATGGCGGAGGTGGCCATCCTTGTGCTTGTGGTGCCACTTTAAAAGACTATAATGAAGCTGACCTCGTGATTGAAGATTTTAAAAAATTAGCCAAAGAATATAAAGAAAAGGAGAATAGCTAATGAGTGTAACATTAAATATATTAAATAAAATTAAAGAATATAATAGAATTATGATACATGGTCATATTAGACCAGATGGTGATTGTTACGGTAGTCAATTTGGTCTAAAAGATATAATTAAAACAAGTTTCCCTGAAAAAGAGGTATATGTAGTAGGTGAAACATGTAACTATGTATCTTTTTTAGGCACACCAGATAATATATCAGATGATATGTATCAAGGTGCCCTAGCAATTTGTGTAGACTGTGCAAGTGGCGAAAGGCTATCTGACCAAAGATATAAAATGGCTGATTTTGTCATTAAAATTGACCATCATATAGTAGTTGATAGTTATGGCGATATCAATCTTGTAAAAGATGAAAAACCAGCGTGCACAGAAATTATTTTTGATTTATATAATGAATTTAAAGATGAATTAAAAATAACTGAACAAGGAGCTAAAGCTTTATATACAGGCTTAGTTACTGACACTGGTCGCTTTAGATTTGATAGTGTATCTTCTAATACATTTAAAGTAGCAGCTTCACTTCTTGATCTAGGTGTTAAAGTTGATGAAATAGATAATTTATTAAGTGTAGAAACACTAGAAGTAATGAAATTTAAAGGCTATGTTTTATCACATTTTAAATTAACAAAAGAAGGCTTTGCTTATGTTGTAGTTAAAAAAGAAGTAGTAGAAAAATATAATATAAGCTATGAAGATGCGGCTAATCAAGTAAATGTGATATCAACATTACCAGATTACCCAGTATGGGCCTTAATAATTGAATATCCAAATGAAATAAGAGTTCGCCTTCGCTCACGTGGACCAGCTATTGATACCTTAGCTAATCAATATGGTGGTGGTGGTCACGCTAAAGCATCTGGTTGCCATTTAGACAGTTTTGATGATTTAAAACAATTTGTCAAAGATACTAATCAAGTAGTAAAAAAATACAAAATTTTGAACTAAAATAAAATTAAAAAAAGGCCGTATTAAAGCATAATACGCCATTTTACTATATTGTTTAATACAAAATTATAAAAAAAAGCTTGCAATTTTTTATCACTTTTAGTAAAATAAGCAATGGACATATTGTGTATGTCCATCTTTTTCAAAATTAACATCCCAAAAACAGGCCTATTATAGGCCTATTATAGGACTATAGCCAAGCGGTAAGGCAAGGGACTTTGACTCCCTCATGCGCTGGTTCGAATCCAGCTAGTCCTGCCATTAATTTTATTAAAAATAAGCTAAAATTATTAGCAAGAATAACTGAAAACACAAAATAGTGTGTGAGGAAAGTTGTAGTCCCTCATGCACTATTTTTTTTAAAGTTTTTTAATGGGTTGAAAGTTTTGTTAACTTTTCTTAATAGACTGTTTTGAAAATCTAGATACTTTTGAGTCATAGATAATGTAGTATGACCTAAAAGTAATCTAACAGAATTTAAATCAGCACCATTTCTAACTAAATAAGTAGCGTATGTATGGCGTAATTTGTGAGGACTTAAGACTTTAATGTTTAAGTCCTTTTTAATTTTTTTAAAATAGTAATCAATTGTAGAAGTAGATATTTTTTCATTTGAATTAGTTCTAGTGAATAAATAAGTTTGATTTTCATACTTATGCATATTAGCAATAACTAAATCTTTTATTTCATTAATTAAGAAAATGTCACGTGGGATTCCATTTTTGGTATGAGATAAGAAGATAGCATTATTTTTTAAATCAATGTTTTTGATTTTAATATTAGCTAATTCAGTTCTTATAACACCAGTAGTAAGAAGATAGAATACAAGTTTTAATTGAATGTTATTTGATTTGTTTAAGTAATTAATTAAGGTATCTAAATCACAGCTATTAATTATTTCAATTTGGGGAATTTCTTCTTTAAGTTTTTTAATTTTGAAATTAGGTCTAGTAATGAAATCAATTGAAAGTGCGATAAAGAAACCAGCTACTAATATGGCTAAGATATTAGAGTTAAAAGTTCTATTAAAGAAATTTTCCAATTAATTGGGAAAAAAATAAGAAAGAGAGGTAAAATTGGCTAATTTATTAAAAAAGATTAAAGCGAGGTTATTAAGATTACCAGTATTTGTCTTTAATAATAAAAGAAAACATAAATCGTATATTTTTAAAGGCAATAAAGAAAATTTTTATTCTTTAATTATAACTCATTCAGAATATTCTGGAAAAAGGGAAAATGAAACATGATTTTGAAACAAGCATAGATGATTTAATGGAGTCTTTAAATGCTTAACATTAGATATACTAATAAGTTTAAAGCAGATTATAAGCAAGCATTAAAGCGAGAAAAAAAGAAGACAAATTAAGAAAGGTCATCGAATTATTAGCAAATAGAATTGTTTTGCTAGAAAAATATAGAGATCATAAACTGACAGACTCTAAAGATTATGAAAATGTTAGAGAATGTCATATTGAACATGATTGGTTATTGATTTATGAAGTAATTGATGATGAACTAATATTAAACCTATTGCGAACTGGTTCACATAGTGATTTATTTTGATAGTTTTAACTAAAATAATTAAATTTATAGTAATACTGATTTTGTATTAGTATAACTATAGTTTTTTTTATTTTTGCAATAAAACTATTCTTATACTCGACAATAAACAAGTATGAAATCTTTTTACCAAACTATTCTTTTATTATGTATTGATTTTATGCACCCAAAAGTATATAATTTTAGGTGCACAGGAGGTGTTCATATATGAGTTCTTTAGCTCTAAAGATTGAAGAAATTATGAAAAGTAATAAAGGAAAAATATATTCAATTAATGATTTTTATGAATTGGGAACTAAAAATACAGTTAAATCAATTTTATATCGCATGAATGAAGAAAAAAAGATAACAAGGCTAATTGATGGATTATATGTAATGCCTGAGTATAGTGAAATTTTACAGGAAGCATCATATCCTGATACAACAGAAATAATTGATAAAATAGCTGAAAAATTTGCATGGAAGATTTCTCCAACCGGTGATTTGGCTTTAAACTATACAGGATTATCAACACAAGTTCCAAATGAATATATTTACATTTCTAATGGTCCATATAGAGAATATGTAATCAAGGGGAAAAAGATAATCTTTAAACATACAACAAATAGAAACGTAGATTTTTATTCTAAGCAGTTTTCAATTTTAATTCAAGCAATTAAGGCTATTGGTGAAAAAAAACTTACCAACAATGAAATTTCTAAATTAGCTATGTATAGTAAAAATATATCTGATGAAATAAAAAAATACAGTTATAATCTTCCTTTTTGGATTAAAAAAGTATTAGATAAAATAGAGGAGTTAAACGATGAAAAAGATATTAGAAATCAATGAAAAAGAATTGAATTTGATTATTAGGAATACTGCAGCAAAACTAAATATTTCAAGCGCTATTGTTGAAAAAGATCTTTGGATTTGCGTTATTTTGAAATATTTATTTAGTGATTTTGAATATAAGGATTATATAGTTTTTAAGGGCGGAACAAGTTTATCTAAAGTATATAAATTGATTGAAAGATTTTCAGAAGATATAGATTTAGCTTTAGATTGGCAAGTTTTAGGATATTCTTTAGATGAGGTATATAGTAATAGAAGTAATCGTAAGCAAGAGATGTTTAATGATGAAGTAAATAATAAAACAATTGATTTTTTAAAAGGAAAGATGCTCAATAATTTAAATGATTATTTTAAGAAAGTGCTTTGAAATAGAACATTTAAATTCTATGTTGATGAATTTGATAAACAAACAATTTGTTTTGATTATCCGAAAATGTATAGTGATCCATCAATTTTGCAAGTAATAAGGTTAGAAATTGGAAGTTTAGCTGAGCCAATTCCATCTAACAACTATAAAATTAAAACATATATTGAGGAAGCATATCCATCTATATTTAATGAAAATATAAATGTTATAGCTGTTGAGAGTATTAGAACATTTTATGAAAAGATAACAATATTACATAGAGAAGCTAATAGAACAAATGGTAATTATCCTACAAGATATTCAAGACATTTTTATGATGTATATAAAATGTTACAGACACCAATTAGAGAAGATGGTTTGAAAAATATAGATTTGTTAAAAAAAGTTATTGATTTTAAGAAAAAGTTTTATACATGTAATTGGGCAAAATATGATGAAATAATGCAGGGAAAATTAAGACTAATTCCATCAGAATAAGCAATAAATGTATTTGCAAAAGATTATGATAGCATGCAAAATATGTTGTTCGGTGAAAAAGTATCATTTGAAACGATAACTAACACTTTAAAAGAGTATGAAAAAGATATAAATAGAGTACTATTAAATGTAAAGGATAGTGAATAATCATCTGAAACAAATATTAAATCATGATATAAATGAAACAGATATAGATGGTCTAACATCTTTAAAATCGGGCGCTTTCAGGACGGGCGAAGAAACACACATAAACCTGATATGGCACAAATAGCCGATTAATATTTGGAATAACGAAAATATAATTTTCTACCTATGTGTGACGGGTGTAGTTTCTGAACCGACAGAGAAATTAGACATTAAAAGGAAGAACAGATTAGTAATCTTATTTTTTGAAGACGAAAATGTTTCTTCCTTTTTAAATTTTTTACTTGACTTTATATACAATAAAATTATAAAAAGGGTGTAAATAAAATATAAGAGGAGAAAAATCTTACATTTAGTTTAGTAATATTAAAAGTCAAATAAAACTTTTAAATTCCTGTAATTTTTTATTGTTTTGTTTTACTTTATTTTTCTTCCTAAAAAACTTAACTTTTATTAAAACAAAACTATAACAAAAATGTAAATAATATCTGATATATTTATTTACAAAATCAGTTCTCTTAATTTTGAAAATTTGCAAAAGCGTTATATAAGTAACAAATACTTGTATGACGTTTTTTGCTTATTGAGAAAAAATTAGGGAAAAGTTAGGGAAAAAATAATATGATGATTTTTAAAATGTGGTTTATCTACTGATAATATATTAATTGTCGAATATGGTTAATATATTGGAGTCCCTAAATAATTCTCTAAAGATAAAAAAGACTTAAATAAAGCCATTTTTAAGATTTATTTTATCCCAGCTAGTCCTGCCACTATTGAAATTCAAGCCTTATGAGGCTTTTTTTATTTTATAATCTTACTTAGAGTAAGGAAAATTATTAGCTTATATTGGTTATTTTAGGGTTAAATAAGTTGTTTTTTAAGCTTATAGTTTCACTAAAAATTGAGCTAGTCATTATTGAAATTGTAATATTTTTGTCAGACTTTTAAAATGTATGAATTATAAACGTACAAAAAGATAAATATAAGCAAAAATAGTCCCTTATTAGTTGTTACTATTAACGAAATAAAATACACATTTATTTATTTTAGAAAAAGTCAAAAGAATTTAAATGATGATAACTTTAACAATATTTATTATAGTGAAGTTAGAAGTAATCTATCTTATAATTTACTATTTATGATTTTATCAATAATAATTTCATATTGCTTAGCTTGCTTTTATATTGGCTCAAATTTCACATCTACACAGTCAATTATAAATGCTTTAACTTTATGCTTTAGTTTAGCTAACGGGGTTTATAGTGGGTTTAGAAATGGGAATAAAATTATAATAAACGATTATAAATTTGTTTTAGATGAGCGTATTCAAATTATAAAAGAAACCTATAGCAAAATAGAAAAGGCTAGCTTAATCGGCTAGCCTTATTTTTGTTTACTTAAAAGGTTGTTAAATACAGGTATTTATTATATAATGTTTTTTGCCACTAATAAGTAGCTAGATTCAGTTGGAGGGAATATGACAAAACTTACATGTAAATGTGGAGGTTTTGTTGCTTAAATAGGAGGGCTCCTAATGGAGTACTTAGTCATTCTAGCTATTATATTGTATATAATATATTTAGGTGGAAATGACAAAGATAAAGATAACAAATAGTTATCATTAGATAAGCACAACCTCCACTGAACGAAAAAAGAGAGAGAATGTTACCTGCATTCTCTCTCAATTTTTTTAAGCACAACCTCAGAGATCTCTCTCTACCTAAATTATACATCAATTTAGTCGATTGTCAATTAATAAATTTTGGCTATTTTTGTTTACTTAAAAGGTTGTTAAATACAGTTGTTTATTATATAATGTTTTTGCTACTAATAAGTAGCTATATTTTGTGGAGGTCAACAATGACAAAATTTTTACTTTTTAAGTGGAGGTTTTGTTGTTTGTAAATTAGGAGGTATTCAATGGAATATCTTATTATTTTGGTAGTTATATTATATGTAATATGGCTATCAGGTAATGATGATGACCATAACAAGAAATCCTAAATTTTATTGTTAACAACAAGATCTTCACAAAATGAAGAAAAGGGAACATTGGTAGTGTTCCCTTTTCATTTTAATTAACAACAAGACCTTAGAGATCTCTCTCTACTTAAATTATACATTAATTTACGTTATTGTCAATTATTAAAATTTGACTATGTTGTTTATTTACATAACAAAAAGTTAATGCTTTACTTTATAATTAGTAAAATAATAATAACAAATTTAGTTCAAATAACAATTACCAATAAGGGTAATATTTGAATTAAATAGATAAATTACATATTGATATTAGCGTTTTATAATGTGAAAGGCTAGGAATGTTTCTAACCTTTTCTTTTTATCTTTTTTGATATTGTATGTGATAATAATCAATTAACAACATTCCGTATATAAATTAATATATCGATTTATTGCTAAGATTGAATGTGTCATTTAATGTTAGCTATTAAAATATAAGTGTTTTTATTCTTTGTTAAATTTTAAAAATGATATTAAATAATAAGGAATGGTTAATATATTATTCGTAAAGCCGATATTTTGTTTAGTAAGATTTATTCCATAGTTTATTTTATACTTTTCTTTATTACTTAATATGTTTTTAAGGCTTTTGGCGTTACCACTTGAAGCCTTTATCTCTAAAGGTAATATTTCATTTTTATATCTTACAACAAAGTCTAATTCTAGGCTGTTATTTTTATGTTAATAATAAAGAGAAGCTTCGTTTTTGCTTAAAATATCAGCTATTATATTTTCAAAAATAGCCCTCTTATAAATACCTAAAGAACCTTCTAGAATATCTTTAGCTGTATAATCATCCATCATTGGAACTAAAAGGCCAGTATCAAACATATATATTTTGAATTATGAATCTATCTTATAGGCAGAAAGTGGAGATTCTAAAGAAGTTAAATTATAAGCCTTTTTAGCTAGCCCTAAATCGCATAAGAAGTTTATGGCATCTTGATAATCTTTACTTCTAACACCTTGTTTTACCTATCAAATTTTAATTTTAAACAATGTTTTAGCTTAATTGGTATAATTTATCATTTAGCTATTTGTTTTTTTCGTATAACACCTTGATTAAATTTAAATGATATTTTAAAATATAGCTAGATAAAGAAATTAACAATGAAGTGAAAAGAAGGTCACGCTTCGGGAAATCTAGGAGGCTTCGCCCTAGCATTGTTAATTTCTTTTTTTATTTTTCGAATATATCCAGATACAATTCTAAATGTGGTATTGCTTGTTTTATCAAGTTTTTCGAAATCTTTTACTTGTTCTTCATATCTAACTTGCATTTAAGCAAGGTTTCTAGCTGACATTGTTCTACCTTTCCTATCAACTAAAACAACATTCATACTAGCTATTTTCATTATTTCCCTATTTACTCTTTTTTGATAATTATCTATAAACATTTGAGAGTAACCAGTTTTGCCAGTAGTAAAGTAATCACGAATATTCTTAACTCCACCAAGCTCCATATTATCTTTGTAATCACTTTTAGCTCCTACGTTTATAACAATTGCTTTTTTTAATTTTTGGTTTTAAATTCTTCTAAAATTCGATCTATTTTTCTTACATACATAGTTTCACCACACTTTTTATGATGACTTTATTTATTTTATGTTTTTCATAATAATTGTGATAAGATTTGTTAATTAATATAAAACGTTTTCACATTTATTGTTATTTAAACATAAGGTAAAATAGTTATAAATTAAAAGAACGAGGATTTTAAAGGTGAAAATTCATTTTGTAGAGGTAATTTCAGAAGGGTATGCTTATGGTCCAGCTTTTGTGACAATACCAGAGCTTATCTTGGAAGATAAAAAAATAAATGTTGATAAAGAAATACAAAAACTAGAAATGGCCTTAAAACAAGCAGCCCATGATGTTGTTAAGCATTCAACATATGAATATTTTGATATTCAAAATATGATGATTAATGATCCAATATTAAAGAAAGATGCTGTAGAAATTATTAAAAAAGAAAAGAAAAATGCGGCTACAGCTTTATCAGAAGCTTTAGATAAGTATAAAGAAAACCTTTTAAAATCTAATTCCAAATATTTACAAGAACGTGTTTATGATTTAGAAGATGTTAAAAGAAGAATAATATTAATTCTTTTAAATAAAAAAAATAATTTTCCTAAAACACCTTTCGTTTTAGTTTGTGATGAATTAATGCCATCAATCTTTTTAGAAAATAAAGAAAACATCTTAGGTGTTGTAGCTAAAAAAGCTGGTATGACCTCACATGGTGCTATTTTGGCAAGAGGTGCTGGAATTCCTTTTGTTGTATGCAATAATATCAATTTAAAAAACGGTGAAGATATTATTATTGATACTAGAAGAAAAGCCTTATTTGAAGAACCAGAAGAAAGCTATATTTTAGAAATCAGTCATTTAATGAATAAAAATACTGATTTTGAAGTAAAAAAATATAAGGAATTTAATTTGCTTGTAAATGTTTTTGACAATCAAGAAGTTAAAAAAGCGGCCAATTTAGATGTTGATGGTATTGGTCTATATCGTACAGAGTTTGTTTTTATGCATGAAAATAGGCCGATGACTTATGATGAACAACAAAAAATTTATAAAGAAGCAATTACTTTAATGAATGGTAAACCTGTATGTTTTAGAACTTTTGACATTGGTGATGATAAACAAGTTGCCTATATTAAAGCGCATCACAAAGGGTTTTTGAATTATGTAAATAATCCTACTATTTTTGAAACTCAAATTAAAGCTTTACTAGCAAGTAATGTTAATGGTAATTTAAAGATAATGTTTCCGATGGTAGAAACCATTGATGAATTTAAATATTTAAAGAATTGGGTTTTAAGAATTAAAAAAGAAATGAACAATGATAAACCTATCTTAATAGGTATGATGCTAGAAACTAAAAAAGCCCTTATTAGTATAGATGAATTTAAAGAAGTGGATTTTATTAGTATAGGTACTAATGATTTAACCCAAGAACTATTCCAAATAAGACGAGATGAACAATCTAGTAAAATAACAGCTTATGTTGATGATTTATTAAAAGCTTTAAAAAAAGTAGTCGACTTTGCTAAAGAAAATAAGATTTATTTATCTATTTGTGGTGAGTTAGCTTCAATTCCTACAATAAGTAAAGCATTTATGCAACTAGGAATTAGAAATTTTTCAGTTTCACTTTCAGCTTTTAGAGACCTAAATGAAACTGTTTATGAATTTAATGAGAAACAAGATTAATAAGTAAAAAAGCTACCAAACTTATATGAACTAGTTCAATAAGCGGTAGCTTTTTTATTATTTTAAAACTTTTAAATCATCTTCGTTTTCTAAATTTAATGTTACAGCCTCTACTTTACAAGGGAACATAGCTTTAAAAAGACGATCGATATCATCAATATAAACAACACCATCTTTACTACTTACTTCTGAAAAAACAATAGGCACAGGTATTACATAACCATATTGGTAAGCTCTTTGCAATAACCTTTCTTTTCTCGCTTGTGATTCACATAACACAGGAATCCTGTTTTCTGCACTCAAGCGCAAGATTTCTTTTGTTTTACCTGTTCCAGGTGCTCCTAAGATAAATTTCATTTTTCTTTCCTCCAACGTTTATGATATTTATATTATAAACTATTTACAGCTCTTTTAAAAGCGGTTTCTTAAATTAAATAAATAATGTTAATTGTAAAAGTAAATTCCACTGATTAATGCTGCAATTATTATTAATGGCAGTTTAAATACTTCAATTTGTTAATGATGTTTATAGTGGTTTTAGAAATGGTAATAAAATAATAATCAATGATTATAAATTTGTTTTAGATGAACGTATCCAAATAATTAAAGAAATTTATAGTAAAAGAAGAATAGCAAACTTAACCCGCCTCCAAAATAGTGAAAACCCTAGGACAGCCATCCTAGGGTTTTCTTTTTAACTAATTAGCAACTTAACACGCTAAGAGACAAGCGATTTAGCTTTCTCTAATTAAATTATATTTAATTTAAATAGTTTGTCAATTTTTAATTCAGCCCTATCGTTTATGTTAATTGTTAAACAAATATTTTAAATAAAGATATAAAAAAAATATTTCCCGAATCTTAACCTTACAGATACGGGAAATTAGTTAGTTATTGTTTTCATTTTTTCTTCCTCTTAATAAATTCTATGTTCTTTGTTTTCGTAGTTGTTTACGTCAGTTGACCAACTTTTAACTTTTAATATAATCATAGATACTAAGGCTATAATAACTAATAAAGCTATAATCATAATTCCACCTCCTTACTTCATGGAAATACAATTATAGCTTTTTTGTTAAAAAAGGCAAATATTTTTGCTTAGAAAACGTTTTAGAGAAGAGAAAGTCCCATTTTTTTTGCATATTCTAGGACTTCATCACTCCATAAAGAAGCTTGAACTTCTCCAATATGTAGCTTTTTGAGCAGTAACATACATATTCTAGATTGACCAATACCACCACCAATAGTGTAAGGTAATTCTTCATTGATGATAGCTTGATGATAAGGATAATTTAATCTATCTAAAGAAGAAGTTATGGTTAATTGCTTCATTAAACTTTCTTTATTTACTCTAATTCCCATTGAACTAACTTCTATAGAATCGTCTAAAGTTTCACTATAGAAAAGTAAGTCACCATTTAAAGACCAATCATCATAATCGGGTGCTCTTAAATCATGAGGCTTGCCGTTTGTTAAGATGGGGCCAATATTCATAAGAAAGACAGATTTATGTTCTTTAACAATTTCTCTTTCTCTTTCTTTTGGTGATAAATTAGGGTATTTTTTTAATAATTCTTCGGTTGTAATAAAATAAACATTTTTTTCTAAGTTGATATTAATTTCTGGATATTTTTTATTTACAACTTTAGTTGTTTCAATTAAAGCTAAAACTATTTTTCTAACTGTTTGTTTCAAATAAGTTAAAGTACGATTATGCTCATTAATTACTTTTTCCCAGTCCCATTGATCAACATAAATAGAATGAAGATTATCTAAATGCTCATCTTTTCTAATGGCATTCATATCAGTATAAATACCTTCGTTTTCTAAATAGTTGTATTTTTTAAGTGAATATCTTTTCCATTTAGCTAATGAATGGATAATTTCAATATTTTTATCACCTATATCGTGTGATTTAAAACTAACGGCTTTTTCGATACCATTTAAATCATCATTTAAGCCTGTTTCTTTTAAAACAAATAAGGGGGCGGAAATACGTTCTAAATTAAGCTTTTTAGCTAATTTTATTTCGAAAGTGTCTTTTATTAATTTAACAGCTCTTTCTGTTTCTTTTAAATCTAATATACTTTTATACATAATACTCCTTTATAAATAAAGAACCAATTAAATGGTTCTTAGAAGAAAATCTTCAATAAATTAATTAAAATATTATTTTCATAGAAATATTTAGATAATCTAAATTTTTCAGTTGTTAGTTGCATATCATTAATTAGGAATGTTTGCATACCTTCTAATGCTGGTATTTGCATTAAAATAGATAACACAAACATTAAAATATAAATCGACACAACAGCTAAAAAGCCATATAATACAACACCTAAAATACCATCAACAATTTTTACAACAGTTGAAACTCTAATAGCTTTAACAACAATTTTTAATAATTTTATAACTACCCAAATACCAATAAATAAGAAGAGAAAGGAAATGATAACCATAAAGATGTTAGCCAATTCATTAGCCATGCTTGTTTGCCAATCTAAAACAGAAGCATCAATTTTTGGACCAATATAATCAGCTAAAGCTTTAGGCAAGCCAAGATTATCTAAGAATGTTTGCATATCAGAACCACCATTAGTTCTAATATTTTCTTCAATATTTTTTTGGATAGCTGGGAAAATAACTTGATGTTTAATTAATAAGTCACTAAAGCGTCCACAAAAAATTACTGAGAGAATAAGACTTACAATCCATGAACCTATGTCTAAGAATTTTTGTAAGAAACCTTTTTTAAAGCCAATTACAATAGCGATTATAAATAATAGAACCATTATAATATCAACGATACTAATATAATCAAAATAACTTAAAAACATTATAATTCTCCTTTCTTTTTGCTTGCAAAAAAAGCTACTCTTATTATAATACTAAGTAGAAGGTGATTACAATATGAATTTAATGGAAACATTTGAACAAAAACTTAAAAATGAAAATATAAAAGCTTATATCGTTCCTACTTCTGATTATCATCAAAGCGAATATATAAGTGATTATTTTAAAACTAGAGCTTATTTAAGTGGCTTTACAGGTTCTGCAGGAACTTTAGTTATTACTGATTCTGATGCTAGATTATGGACAGATGGTAGATATTTCTTACAAGCAGAAAAGGAATTAGATGGTAAATATGTAAGTTTAATGCGTATGGGTCAAAAAAACATTCCAACAATTTTTGAATTTTTAGATAATGTCTTAAAAGATGGTGACACTATTGCGTTTGATCCTAAAGTTGTTAGTACTAATTTTGTTAAAGAAATGGTTAGGTCTTTTAAAGGAAAGAATGTTAATTTTCGTACTGATTTAGACTTTATTGATTTGTTGTGGCCAAATCGTCCGCAATTACCAAAAGATAAGATTTATTTATTAGCTAATTTTTTTGCTGGTAAGACTTATCAAGAAAAATTAAGTGAAGTAAGAAAAAAATTAACTAACTTAAAAGTCACTGATTTTTTATTAACGGCTTTAGAAGATATTGCTTGGCTTTTAAATTTAAGAGGTAATGATGTTTTATATACACCAGTCTTTTTAAGCTATTTATATATAAATGATAAAGAAGTGACTTTATATGTTAATAAAAGTAAATTAGGCTTCGATGTTGTAAAATATTTAAATGAAAATAATATTAAGGTTAAAGATTATTATGCGATTTATAGTGATGTAAAAAAGATTAACAATAGAACTATCTTAATTGATCCTGATAAGGTAAATTATGAATTGTATCAAAGTTTAAAAGCTAATAATGCAATAGTATTAAATCAAAATCCAACTTTAGCTTTAAAAGCAGTTAAAAATGAAATAGAAATTAAAAATACCAAGTTAGCTCATATTAAAGATGGTGTCGCTGTTACTAAATTTATATATTATGTTAAACATAATTACAAAAAAGATAGTTTAACTGAATTGAAAGCTAGCGACTATTTGTTAAGATGTAGAGAAGAACAAAAAGGATTTTTAGAACCATCTTTCAACACTATTTGTGGTTTTAAAGCTAACGCATCAATGTTACATTATAGTGCAACTATAGAAACAGACACTGATATAAATGGTGATGGGTTACTTTTAGTAGATTCAGGTGGTCAATATTTAGAAGGTACTACTGATATTACGCGAACCATTGCGATTGGTAATATTTCTGAAGAAGAAAGGAAACACTTTACAACTGTTTTAAAATCTGTAATTGCGCTTAGTAAAGCTATTTTCTTAGAGGGCTGCACAGGTCAAAATTTAGATATTTTAGCCCGTGGCCCTATTTGGAATTTATTGTTAGATTATCGCTGTGGAACGGGTCATGGTGTTGGTCATATTTTAAGTGTTCATGAAGGTCCTAATGGCTTTAGATGGAAAAAAGTTTCCGAAAGAAATGATAGTGCCACTTTAGAAAATGGTATGATAACAACCAATGAACCAGGTATTTATATCGATAATAAATATGGTATTAGAATTGAAAATGAAATGCTTTGTGTATCTAAAGGTGAAAGTGAATATGGTAAATTTTTGGGCTTTGAAACTTTAACTTTGTGTCCGATTGATTTAGATGCAATTGACGAAAATTTATTAACAAAAGATGAAAAAGAATGGTTAAATAACTATCATCAAACTGTTTTCAACACACTAAAAGAATATATTAAGGAGGAGGAAATACTTCAGTGGCTAACTTTTGTCACTAGAAGAATCTAGTTATGAAAGAATTGCATAAAAAAGAATTGTTAGATATATTATTAGATGAAAATAATAAACAAGAGATAACTTTAACTGATCGTTATGGTAAAGTGGTTAATTTTGAGCAATTAGCGACTATCCCTTATTACGATCAATATAATGATGAAGAGTTTA
This sequence comes from uncultured bacterium, assembly GCA_949291115.1. Lineage (GTDB taxonomy): Bacteria > Bacillota_I > Bacilli_A > Acholeplasmatales > Anaeroplasmataceae > CALUXS01. The sequence continues at coordinate 57,260 of CASETY010000006.1, read as the reverse complement.
TTTGTACAATTTTACACCCATTAACCCTTTCTAAAGAATTCGATACAAATTATATTTATCCTTTTATGGCAGTTAAAGATGAAAATGAAAACTATACTTTAGAAGCTATAGAAGATGAAACCATTATTAAATATTTAGAAAAAGAATATAATAAAGAATAAAAAATAATGTTTGTATTAGCCAAAAGCTTTTACAAACTTTTTTATTGCTTCAATTATTGTTTCATCTTCTAATATTGACAAAGAAGCTGAAAAAATGTCTGATACAATGATTATTGATTTATTTCAAAAAAGAGAAAAGCGAACTTTAATTAACACTATCTTACCTATTCAATTACTATCTTTTGATTATTTATTTAGAAAATACATAGATAAATGATATGAAATTGGTGATAATTTATTAAAACAATTAGAATTTTATATTGATGATAATAAGTTTAATTATGCTGCATTTTTATTTTCGGATCAAAATAATTTAATTTTTCAATAGGCTAGATGTAAAGGAGATGATGTTTTTGAATTGTGTGAACAAAAAACATTCACTAACCAATCTATTATAAAAACGACAATTGAATTAATTGAACTTTTTAATTCTCACAATATAACATATACAAAAATCATAGCTAATGGAAGAGTAGAAATCCAAAAATTTAATGAGATTGCCTTAATAGAAATTGTGGTAAATGCAATTGTCCATAACGATTATAGAACAAATGGCCTTCCTACATTTGAAGAGTTTTTTAATCGTTTTGAAATATCTTCATTTGGGGGATTACCACAAGGCTTTACTAAAGAAGATTTTTTAGCTAGCTATTCCCTGCCAGTAAAACAATCTTAATTAGAGTTTTTAGAGATTTAGGACTAGCTGAAAGATTAGGAACTGGTATTAGACGGGTTTTAAAGTTTTATCCGCAAGAAATATTTAGGTTTTCACCAAGTTTTATAAGAGTCAGCATACCATTTAAAACTAATATTATAGATAAGCCAAAAGATGTTCTTACATTATTAAAAGAAAATCCACACTTAATAGAAAAGAATTAGCTTCACTTTTAACTAAGTTGAAATCTTCTATTTATCGTGAATTGTCATCTTTAGAAGAAAATGGCCTTATTAAAAGAGTTGGTTCTAATAAGAAGGGCTACTGGGAAATTTTATAAATAAGTTTAAATGCCACAAATTAAGGAATTATCCTTATATAGTAGTATTTTTTATATTTAACAAGATATGAAATCCGTAAGTTATTATGGAAAATGTATTTAATAGGTGATATAATTAAATGAAACTAGCTTTTTGAGGTGATTATAATTGTTTAAGCTTAGCTGTTTTTTAAACAATAAGATGCTTGAATATCAATTGTATGGTCTATTTAAAAAAGATGAATATGTAATTTATCAAGGGAGTTTAGAAGAAATTTATTATAAACTTCTAAGTATAAAAGAAGAAATAATTGTTATTAGCTCTTATTTTGTTAAAAGCAGAAGTCAAGTTTTAGATGTTTTAGTCAATATGAATCATAATATAGTTATTTATATTAGTGATAGTTTAGAATATGGACTTCTTTATAATGTGTTAGATAATCCTAGTTTTTTTCTTTTAAGTGTTGATGGCATTAAAGCTTTAAATAACATAGTAAAATATATGTTAAATGTTAGGAAAAAGCATGAAAAATCTTTAGAAGAAATAAGAAGATTAAAAGATAAAGCAGAAAGTATGACACTTATACAAGAAGCTAAGCTCATATTGATAAAAGAGAAGAACTATCAAGAAGAACAAGCTCATAAATATATCATAAAAAAAGCTATGGAACTTAGAAAAACAAAAGCAGAAATTGCAAAAATGATCATAGAAAGGGTGTTAACGTGATCGCAAAAACACGCACTATTGGTGAGGCCTTAGACATTACAACAGAACTTCCTACAATTAGGTATGTTAAACCTAAAAGAATATATTTAGGTTTTACTAACCAACGTTTTGATAAAGCGGAGATTTACGTAAAACCAGGCGATTCAGTTAAAATAGGCACTATTTTAGGTAAGAGATATACTAACACTTTGGAACAAAACATTCATTCGACTGTTAGTGGTAAAGTGGTTGGATTTGCTAAAAAGTTTAGTCGTACTGGTAAATTAGTTGACGCTATTGAAATTGAAAATAACTTTTTAGATGAAAGAGAAGATTCTATAAAGGAACGTTCTGATGAAGAAATTGAAAAATTCACTAAAGATGACTTTACAAGAATAGTTAAGGAAAATTCAGTAGTTGGTTTAGGTGGTAGTTCTTTCCCTACTTATGTTAAGTTTCAAACTAATAAACCAATTGATTATATAACTATTAATGGTATTGAATGTGAACCATCTTTAACTACTGATCATCGTATTATGCTTGAATATCCTGATTTAATTATGAAGGGTATTAAGTATTGCTTACAAGCTTTTAAAGCTAAAAAAGCTTATATTTGTATTAAGAAGAAATATGATGATTTATATAATGTATTATCCCAAACTTTAAAAAGATTTAGTGACTTACCAATTGAAATTAAACGTTTAGGTAATTATTACCCACAAGGTTGGGAAGTTGAAATGATTAAAAAAGCCTTAGGTATCAAAATAGAACATGGTAAATTACCAGTTGATTACGGGGTTGTTAATTTTAATGTTTCGACAGTTGTTGGTATTTATAGAGCTATTAAATTTAATACACCAGTAATTGAAAGAAACTTTACAGTAACTGGTAATGGTATTAAATACCCATCAAATTTAAGAATTAGAATTGGTACATCGGTTCAAGACTTAATTGAAAAATGTGGTGGTTATACTGATGATTCTGACAAGATATTAATTATGGGTGGTCCAATGATGGGGGCTAATCTTTTAAAAGATGATGCGATGTGTACAAAGAGTTCAACTTCTTTAATTGTTATCAATAAAAAAGACTATAAAGAAGAACCTTGCATTCATTGTGCATCTTGTGTTTATTCTTGTCCAGCAGGCTTACAACCAGTTTTAATTATGAATGCTTATAAGACTAAAGATGTTGATGGTCTTAAAAAGTTAAGAGTTAATGAATGTGTTGAATGTGGTATGTGTACTTATACTTGTACTTCTAAAATTCATCTAACTGATTATATGCGTAAAGCTAAAAAAATGGTTAAATAGGGGGATTTTTTGATGAAATTTGTTAGAGAAACAAGCCCTTATATTCGTAAGAATGTTTCTGTTAAGCGTATGATGCTTGATGTTATTATTGCTTTAATTCCAATCGTTTTATTTGCGACAATTCAAAATGGTTGGAATGGCATTTATGTAATATTAGCCTCAGTTCTTACTATGCTTATAGTTGAAGCTATTGCGGTAATGCTTATTAAATGGCCACAAGGTATGAAAAGAAAAGAACTTTTTTCAAAAGAAGGGTTTAAGAGAGTTCTTGGTGGCTATACAATTAATAATTTAACTTGTCCAATTATATCAGCTTTAATATTTTCATTATTATTACCAGCTGCCACTCCTGTTTATGTGGTTATTGTTGGTAGCATAGTTGGTATTTTATTTGGCAAGTTGGTTTTTGGTCCTTATGGTAATAATATTTTTAATCCGGCTGCTTTAGGATTTATATTTGTTAAGCTTTGTTTTACTTCTCAACTTGACAGTGCTTTAATTAACCAAACTAGTCAAATTTTTCCTAGTTTAGTAAGCGAAGGTACTGATGGCACTTTAGTTATTACTAGCGGAACTCCTTTAGCACAAATTGGTACTAATTTAGGTAATTTTGCTTCATCTTTACAAAATTATTCTTTAATGGATTTATTTATAGGTAATGTACCAGGAGCTATGGGTGAAGTTTGTTCAGTTTTAATTTTAGTTTCGCTTTTATATTTGGTAGTAAGAAAAGCTATTGATTTAAGATCAACATTAAGTATGATAGCAAGTTTTATGATTATTACTTTCTTTGTTGGTATTGTTTTAAATATGAAAACACCAACACATGTTGGTAATTTTATGGCTTATGAATTGTTAGCTGGTGGGTTATTATTTGGGGCTACTTTTATGATAACAGATCCAGTAACATCACCAGTTACTAAGTTTGGTAGAGTTTGTTACGGGGCTTTTGCTGGTATTATGGTAGCTTTAATTCGTTATATTGGCGGTTATCCTGAAGGGGTGGCATTTGCGATTTTATTAGCTAATATTATTACTTGTGCACTAGATTACTTTATGCGTGGCAAGAAAAATTCTTATACTTGGATTCAAGCTTTAGGATTAGTAGTAGTTATTACTTGTGTTACTTTAATTATTTGTTTTACTGTAAATGGTCGTATTGAGGTTCCTCAAACAACTAATTTTATTAGTGTTTTAGGAGGTCTAAGATCATGAAAAAGTATGTAAAAATAGCGGCGGTTTTAACTTCTATTTGTTTAGTTTGTGCTTTATTAGTAGCTGGTGTTAATCTATTTACAGCTCCTAAAATTGAAGAATATCAAAAACAATTAACAATGGAAGCTTATATGGAATTTTTCCCAACAATGGATGCGAATAACTCTTTAATTGTTGAAGATGGATTTAAATCTAGTTATGTTAAAGAAAAAATGACTGTAAAAGACGCTAATGGTGTAGAAATTGGTATTGGTATTAAAGTTAGTGGCAGAAATTCTTACGGGGTCATTACTTTAATTGTTGGCTTAGATATGGATGGTAAGTTAATTGGTATATCTTGTACAGAAAATGGGCAAACTAAGTCAGCTGCTGAATTAACAGCGTGGGCAGAAGATGATTTTACAGCTGGTATGACTGCTGATGATGTAAGTGACTTACCGATTGTAAGTGGAGCTACATTTGGTTCTAATTTAATTAAGACTTTAGTAGAGGCGGCTTTTTCAGAAGCTGGTATTTTAACAAAAGTTCAAAAAGATATTGTTAATATCTTTGGTGAAAGTGTTGATTTTGAAAAATCAATTATTGATACTAATTTAATCTACGCTAACCAAATTGCTGCTGGTTATACAGTAAAAGATAGTAATGATACTTTACTTGGTTATTATTATGATGTTAGAGTTAATAATACATATGGTTATGTAGAAGTTGGTGTTGGTTTAAATAGTGATTATAGTGTTAAAGTTGCAAATCTTGTTGATATTAGCCAAACAGGTGGAAGAGATGAAACAATTACAAATTATTTACCAAGTTTTACTAATGGTATGACAGCTGCTGATGTAGAAGGCGTTGATGCTGTTAGTGGAGCTACATTTGGTTCTGATTCAGCTAAATATGCTATTTTAGTAGCAATTAATGAAGCTAAGTCAAGCTTTGACGAAACATTAGCTTTAAATATTATGTTTGGTGATTATACAAATACTACTGAATTAAAAGCAAGTGTTGAAGACGTTAATAAATATTTTGATGTATTAAAAGATGGCAATTCTTTAGGTAAAGTAGTGGAAGTTAGTGGCTCTAATAAATACGGGGCAATTAAACTTTATGTTGGTTTAACGGGCACTGATTCATCATCAGCTAAATTAGCTGGTATCTTTGTTTTAGAAAATGGTCAAACTGCTGGCAAAGATGAATCTTTAGGTGAATTTATTTATAATGTAACTCCTGGTATGAATGGTAGTGAAATGCTAGGTGTTGAAGCTATAAGTGGTGCAACTTTCGCAGCGAACACGACAAAAGATTTAATTGCATCTGCTTTTGAACAAGTTACTGGTGAAAGACCAAAAGCTGGTTATGATGAAGAATATCTATCATTATTTACAGGTGTTGATTTAACGAAGAGTAAAGAATATGATATTTCAGCTTTAGATGAACAATTTGATGAAGCTAAAGAATTATATGATAAAGATGGTAATTTATTAGGTTATGGTTTTGTCTTAACAAGTACTCCTAATAAATTTGATGGTACTTTAACATTAATGGTAGGTGTTAGTCCAACAGCTAAATTACAAAAAGTTATTATGTTAGCTAATAATCAAACTGGTGGTTATGGTAGCTTATTAGATGGCTATGAAAATAACTTTAGTGTTGGTATGACTGCTTCTGATGTTGATAGTGTAGCGAATGCGACTCCTGATAGTCCAGGTTCAATTCAATTTAAGTCATTAGTTAAATTAGCTTTAGAAGCTGTAGTTTCTTATGATGAGTATTATTTAACTATTTTTGGTGAAGATATTACTTATGAAGTATTAAAAAATATAACTGTAAGTGAAGTTTTACAAGCTGTTGAAGTTAAAAAAGGTAACAGTGTTTTAGGTAAAGCATATATTGTTAGAGTTGAAAATGCTTATGGTTATAATGTGATGTGCGTTGGTGTTAATAATGATGGTACATTTAAACAAGTTTTAGATGTTGAAAATAATCATTCTAATGTTGATGACTTTACAAGTGAAAATCCTAATGTCTTTAAACCTGGTATGACTTTAGAAGATATTAATAAGATTAATTATAATCCAACTAATGATCCAGAAGCTCATTCTTCATTTACAATTGAAAATATTAGACTTGGCATTTTAATTGCTTTAGATGTTAATAAAAATAATTCATTAAGTGAAAGTGTATTAGATGAAACTTATATTAAAACATTATTCCCTTATGTAGTTATGACTCGTTCATCTAAATTAACTGGTGATTTTAAGAATAGTGCTATTTATAAAGGTTATGAGATTGTTGGAACTAGTGGTGAAGATGGTGTTAAATTAGGTTATGTATATTTCTTAAATGTTGAAAATGATGATATTTATATGTCATTAGTAATTGGTGTTGATATGGATGGTAATTATGTTGGTGGTATTATTCATGATTATCAAACAAAAGAGAGTTCAGTTATTAATGTAAATGGTTCATTTAAGGATACTTTAAGAAGTAGAGTTAATACTTATTTAAATTCTTTAGCTGGTTCTAATGAAAATGAAATTAAGAATGCCTTACTTTTAGAAGGAGCAAGTTATGCTAGTCAACTTGTTAAATATGGTTTAAGATTAGCTTTAAATGAAAAAGCTAATAAAACTTTAGGAACAATTAATCTTTATAATAATAGCCAAATTTATTTAAATGCTATTGATAATTTAGATTTAACTAATGTTGAAGTATTAAAAGATTTTAAATATGAAAATACATTAGCTGGTATTAAAAATTTAGCTGATGATAGTAGAGCTTATATTATTGATGTAAAGAATGTTTACACTCATAATTACATTTTAGTTCATGTAAGTAAAAATAATAGATTAATTAACATTTATGATGTTGAAAATAATCATGCAGCTTTAGATAATGTTAAACCATTATTTAAAGAAAACATGACTTATAGTCAAGTTGATGAAATTAAGTATAATTCTTTAGATGGTGATTCTTCTTATTCAGTAGAATTAACTAAATTAGCAGTTAAGATTGCCTTAAAAGAAGCTACTGGTGAAATTTCAACTGATATCTTATATGAAAATTATGTTAAAGAATTATTCCCATTTGTAGTAATGACTCGTAGTAGAAGTCTTAGTATAGAAGATGGAAGCTTTACATATGGTTTAAGAGTTGTAGGTGTTAAAAATTTTAAAGTTGGTATTTTATTAGGTTATGTACTAGTTAGAAATAATGTAATGATGGCTTTTGATGAAAACTTTAATTATGTGGGTTATAAAGCAGTAGCTATCTTAAGTGAAGATGAACAAGCTTTCTATGATTCTATAACTGTTGGTTTAAGTTTAGAAGGTTTAAATGCTTTATCTGGTAATGAAACAGCTAAGAATAACGCTATTAAATTATTTGAAGAGGTTAAAAATCATGGCGATTTAGGCAGTTATGATGAATTTGTATTAAAGAGTTTTAATGCCTTTGATTCTAAAACATCTACTTTATTAACAGTAAAGAATGAAGATTCTATTTTAGAAGCTTATAGTGTTTGTGATAAAAATAAAAACTTATTAGGATATAGTTATGTTGTTTCTTTAAGCAATGCCTATGGCTATAATATTATGTTAGTAAGTCTAGATACAAATAATAAATTAGTGGCTGTTTTAGATATTGAAAATAATCATTCTAATATTGATGATTTTACAAAAGAAAATCCTGATGTCTTTAAATCAGGCTTAACAGTTGATGATATTAATAAGATTAATTATAATCCAACTAATGATCCAGATGCTCATTCATCATTTACTGTTGAAGTAATTAGACTTGGTATTTTATTAGCTATGCAAGAAGCAGGCGTTAATAATTATAGTTTATATGAAAATAGTGCTAAATTAATTTATAGTTATATGGTTGCGACTCGTTCAGAAGTTTTAACTATTGATGGTATAGCATATGCCTATAAAGTTATGGGAACAGCTAATAATGTAAATAATTCTTTATTGGGTTATTATTTTGCCGTAAGTGGTGATAATACCTATGGTAATATTACTATTGGTGTTGGTATTGATACTAATGGTAAGATAGTTGGTGCAAATTATATCAATCTAGATCAAACTGGTGGTAGAAACCAAAGGTTAGAAGATTATTTAGATAAATTTACAGATAAAGCAGAAGCAGAAGTTGCTGGTGTTGATGCTGTTAGCGGGGCTACGCTTGGTTCTGATTTAATTAAAAGTTTATTTGCAAAGGCTTTTGAAGCTTATAACAGTGTTAAAGGAGGTAACAACTAATGGAAGAGAAAATGAGTCAAAAGAAGAATTTCTTAAAAGGTATAATTGTTGAAAACCCAGTATTTGTTTCTTTACTTGGTTGTTGTCCTACTTTAGCAACAACAACTTCAATTGAAGGGGCAATTGGGATGGCTATCTTATTTGCTTTAGTTCTTGTTTGTTCTAATGTGATAATTTCTTTATTAAGAAATATTATTCCTAGTCAAGTAAAGATTCCTTGTTATATCGTAGTTATCGCAGCTTTTGTAACGATTGTAAGAATGCTTTGTCAGGCCTTTATGCCAGAGTTATATAACACTCTTGGCCTATTCATTTCTTTAATTGTTGTAAACTGTATTGTTTTAGGTAGGGCGGAAGCTTTTGCTTCTAAAAATGGTCCACTTTCATCTTTAGTTGATGCTTTAGGGATGTCAGTTGGCTTCGGTATGGCTTTATTAATTATGGCTATTTTCCGTGAATTTATTGGAACTGGTGGTTTCACTTTTGGTAAAGTGTTCACTTTCATTCCGGAAGTTTCTTGGACACCACTTGCTACTTATAAAATTTCTATGTTTACGCAAGCTCCAGGTGGTTTCTTAACTTTAGCTTGTATCTTAGCTTTTATTCAGTACATTAAGAATCATAAACAAGCTATTTTAGTAGCTAAAGAAAAAGAACGTATTGAAGCTTTAAAAAAGGCTAAATTAGAAAAACTACAACAAGAAAAGGCAGGTGCTTAAGATGTTTTTGGCTTTTATATTAGGTATTGTTAATGCAATGCTTATTAATAACGTAACCTTATCTAGATTTTATGGTATTTGTCCTTTCTTAGGTGTTTCTAAAAAACCAACCTCTGCTTTAGGTATGGGGGTTGCCGTAATATTTGTTATTGTTTTGTCAGCGGCAGTTACTTGGCCAATTTATAATTATATTTTAGTGCCAGCTAATATTGCCTTTATGGATACTTTAGTATACATTTTAGTAATTGCTTCTTTAGTACAATTAGTTGAAATGTTTATTAAGAAGTTTAGTCCAGCTTTATATAATGCTTTAGGTGTATATTTACCACTTATTACAACAAATTGTGCTGTATTAGGTGTAGCTCAAGAAAATACTAATAATGCTTATGATTTCTTAACTTCAATGGGTAATGCTCTAGGTACATCTATTGGGTTTGCTTTAGTAATTTTTGTTTTCTCAACAATTAGAATTAAATTAGATGCAATGGATATTCCTAAGGCTTTTAAAGGTATTCCAATTGCCTTAGTAGTGGCTGCTTCAATGGCTATTGCATTTATGGGCATTCAAGGAATGATTAGTCAATGAAAGTTGCAATAGCGATTATAGTTATTGTTTTATTAGTAGCTATCTTTTTCGTTTCTTATGTTTTAAATAACAAAACTCCTAAACCTGATGGTTGTAGAGATTTAATTGAGGAAGGTAATTGTCAAACTTGTAAAGTTACTGATTGTGCTTTAAAAATAGTTAAGAAAGAAAAAGAAGCTTTAGAAAAGGAGAAAGAATAATGGATCCATTAACATTACTTTGGGCTGTCTTAATCTTAGCTGGCCTTGGTTTACTCTTTGGTATTGGCTTAGGGATTGCCTCTAAATACTTACATGTTGTAGAAGATAATCGAAAAGAAGAAATCGTGGCGATATTACCTAACGCTAATTGCGGGGCTTGTGGTTATCCTGGTTGTGCTGGTTATGCGGATGCAATTTTAGCTGGTAAAGCAGAAAATTTATCTTTATGTAAGCCAGGTTTAAAAGCTGGTGTTCCTGCTAAATTAAGACAATATTTAGATGAACATCCTAATCCAGATGGCTCAGTTAATCAAACAAAATTAAATTAAACAATTAAGCCGTGCTTATGCATGGCTTAATATGTTATTAGGAGGTGTAAATCATAAAGAAGTTATTAATATTTATATTATTATTACCAATTTTTTTGGTTTCTTGTATGTATGATACTAGCGGTAATAACCCAAGTTCTAATCAAAAAGCTTATGTTGGTAATTATAATACAATGAATACGGTTATCAGTTTAAAGTTTTATACTGATAAGGGTGAAAGTTATGCCTCTAATGTTTGGAAAAAGGTAAAAGAAATTTATCAAACATATGATAGTTTAGCTACGGATGGTTATGATCCTATAACTAATACTACTAACGAAAATGCAAGTGAATTAGCCGTTTTAAATGCTAATAGGGTTTTGGAAGATGCAACTTCTGAACTTATTAATTTATTAAATTTTGCTTTAGAAATGAATAGTTATACACATGGTTATTTTAATTTATTTATGGGTGAATTAAATCACGCTTGGAAAGCTTATTTAACTTTAGATGGTATGAGTGCATCTAAACCATCACCAGGAGAAATTAATGAATATTTAAATAGAATGAATAATACTAGTTTAACTATTGAAGGTACTAAAGTTATTTTAAATGGCGGTGTCAATAATTCTTTAGAAAAAAGCTTAATTGATTTAGGAGGTATAGCTAAAGGTTATGCCACTAATATGGTTAAAGAATATTTAAAGAGTATTGGCATTAATGATTATTTGTTAAATGCTGGTGCATCATCAATCGCTTTAGGAGAAGATCCAACTAATAGTTATTATAATGTTGGTATTAGCTATGTATATGGTTATCCTAAGGAGCCTAATATTAGTATTAATGATGGTTTATTAAAGATAGATGATTATCAAACTAAGATAAAAATTGAAGATGAATCTAATTTTCATTTAGATTATTCATATCAAGGAATGGTACCAAGTGGCTATGAAGATGGCGATGTTATTTTAAATATGAATGATGCGAAACTTTATAAAAAAGAAAATGGTAAGGTTGAATTAGTTGATAGTTTAGTTTTAACTCGGATTAAAGTAAAGAACAAAGATGTTTGTACATCTTCACCTTCTGAACAACATTTTGATGATGGTGCAGGTATTGTTCATCATTTAATTTCCCCGTTTACAGGTGTCCCTGCTGGCTATCCTTTAAATGATGAAAACTATAATAATTATGTAGATAGTGTAACAGTTATTGGTGATGATAGTGGTAAATTAGATGCCTTATCAACAGCTTTATTTGTTATGCCAATAGATATTTTAAAAGACTTTGTTTTAGAAAATGATTTATCTGTTATCTTAAGTAAAGATGGAAAGGTTATTTATAATAATTATGAAGTTTAAGATTACAGATTTAATTTTAATTGTTATTTTAATAGTTTTAATAGGAATATTTACTTATTTTCTTTTTACTTATGAACATAGTAGTGATGATGAAAACAATTATGCTTTAATAACTTATAAAGAAGAAACAGTAATTGAGTTAAATTATTTAGAATATAAAGATGAAGAATATTTATATTTATTAATAGAAAATGATAAATGTATAATAAGTGATAAAATAAATTATTCAATGATAATCGTTTATAGTGAAAAAGGAATTAGAGTTTTAGAATCTAACTGTTATGACCATACTTGTATGAAAATGGGTCTAATTACGAGTGTTAAAGATGGGCCAATTGTTTGTTTGCCTAATTTTGTTACTATTCAAATTTATAATGAAGAAGTGACGGTGTTAGAATAATGAAAAGCAAAGTAAAAAAATTAGTTCTTCTTTCTATTATGCTAGCGATAGCGATAGTAGTTGGCTATGTTGAAAGTTTTATTCCTATTCCTGTTCCTGGGGTTAAGCTTGGTTTAGCTAATGTGGTTATTCTCTTATTATTGTATGAAGATAATATTGTTGATGCTTTTATAGTTTTAATATTAAGAATATTTTTAACGGGTTTTATCTTAGGTACTTTTTTAACGCCAACTTGGTATATGTCTTTAGCTGGAGGAATATTAGCTTTTTTAATAATGACTATCTTTTCAAGATTTAATTTATTTTCAAGTATTGGTGTTTCGGTGTTAGGATCAGTATTTCACACTATCGGTCAAATTACAATTTTAATAATTTTAGTTAGTACTAAAGGAGTAATCTATTATTTTCCATTAATAGCTTTATTATCAATTGCAACTGGTGTTTTTAGTGGAATTATTTGTATATTATTAAGAAAGAGATTTAAATTGATTTTATCTAAAAATAGTAATTGACACTAATTTTATTTTTTGGTATTATAACAAATGAGCAATGGGGCTCAAAATAATAAAAAAATTCGAAATGCAAGGTCGCAAGTTTTTTTGCGACCTTTTATTTTGATTAAAAAGAAGGGGAAATTATGCAACACTACACAAAAGAAGACATTAGAAGAATCTGCAAGGAGGAAAATATTCACTACATTAGAATGCAATTTACAGACATTTTAGGTACTGTAAAGAATGTTGAAATTCCAATTACGCGTTTGGAAGATGCCTTAGATAACAACGTTATGTTTGATGGTTCTTCAATTGAAGGTTTTGTACGTATTTATGAAGCTGATATGTTTTTACATCCAGATTTAGATACTTTCTTAGTATTAAGTTGGGAAAATAACTCATATGGGAAAGTAGCTCGTTTTATTTGTGATATCTATCGTCCTGGTAAAGATGGTAAACACATTCCTTTTGAAGGGGATCCTAGAGGTGTGTTAAAACGTAATGTTAAGAAAATGAATGCAATGGGTTTTAAGTCATTTAACGTTGGTTTAGAACCAGAGTTTTTCTTATTTAAATTAGATGAAAAGGGCAATCCAACTTTAAATTTCAATGACAATGGTGGTTATTTTGATTTATCACCAATAGATTGTGCAGAAGATTGTAGACGTGATATTGTAGCTGAGTTACAAAGAATTGGGTTTGTAGTAGAAGCTGCTCATCATGAAGTTAGTAAATCTCAACATGAAATTAATTTCCGCTTTGATTCTGTTTTAGAAGCATGCGATCATGTACAAACATTTAAGATTGTGGTTAAGAATGTAGCTAGACGTCATGGTTTACATGCGACATTTATGCCAAAACCTATTGCTGGTATTAACGGTTCTGGTATGCATGCGAACTGTTCATTAGTAAAAGAAGATGGTAAGAATGCTTTTTACGATGAAAATGCTAAGAATGGTCTTTCTGAATTATGTTTAAACTGGATTTCTGGTATTTTAGATCATGCGAAAGGTTTTTGTCTATTAACAAATCCAATTGTCAACTCTTATAAAAGAATTGTGCCAGGATTTGAAGCTCCTTGTTATATATCATGGAGTGATTCTAACCGTTCAACAATGATAAGAATTCCAGCTGCCCGTGGCTTAAAAACAAGAACAGAAGTTAGAAGTGTTGACGTTGCCGCTAATCCATATTTAGCTATGTCAGCAATTTTAGTAGCTGGCCTAGATGGTGTAAAAGGTAATTGTAAAAAAGTTCAACCAATTTATGATAATTTATTTAAAATGACCGATGAAGATCGTAAGAAAAAAGGTGTTGATTCATTACCTGCTAATTTACATGAAGCCATTAAAGCTTTCAAACAAGATAAATTGATGCAAGAAGCAGTAGGTGAACATATTACTGAAAAACTTATCCAAGCCAAATCAATTGAATGGGATCGTTATCGTACACAAGTAACAGAATGGGAAATTAAAACTTATTTAATGCGTTATTAATATAAATTATAGATAAAGATGGGTTTAAGCTCATCTTTTTTTTGTTATATTATTATTTATTTTAATTTTTAAAAAAATTAAATTCAATAGAGTATTTAAAATAGTCCTTTTTTGAATATTATTCAAAAAAAATAGATTTTTAGAATTATATAATAAAATATAAATTAATTTGACAAGCATACTTTATAGGTTTATAATTTAAATAGAAGATTAGATTAAAGGAGATGGATAGTTATGAAATATAAGTGGCCTATTTTATTTGGTTTATTAAGCTTAGTTTGCTTAGTTTATGGATTAGTAGATTCTTTTGTTGGCGATAACGGCGTAATTTTTATTGTCGCTGTACCTTTTGGGATTTTATTAACATTAACTTTAAAATTTATAAATATTAATAAAATATATAAATTATTTATAGTTTTAGGTTCAACTGTTATATTTATGTTAATAGCTTATTTTGGCGGTTATGTTTCTAGTTATAATTTTGAAATTTTTTATATGATTTGTTATTTTTCAATAATAATATGGTGCTATACTTTGTTTTCAACTACTGGTAATAAGTTATTATTAGAAGTTATTTTTAAAGTTTTAATTGTTATACTTTTTGTTGTTATATTTATAATAGCTATTTGTTACGGAACTTATCCTTCTACTCAAGAACACGATAATATCAAGTATGCAATTCTTGCTTGTTTATATGGATGTCAATTCGCTTTATGCACATATCTAATAGTAGATGATTTTATAAGAATAAAAAGAGAAAATATATAATTATGTTAAGAAGTATTTGTGGTAGTTAAATATTACAAGTAGTTTTTTAGTGTTGACATAAATAAAAAAAAGATTACAATAAAATTAGAAGGACACATTCAAGAATCATATATAGAAGGAGATGGCTAGTTATGGCTAAAAAAATAAAGATAATTATTTTGGTTGTTTTACTATTATTATTAATTGGGCCAATTGTATGGGTAACTTATTATTATGTTCCAAGAAAGATAAGTTCTTTTTTACCAGATGAAGATATAGTTAAAGTTTATTATCAAGATTTAAGCTTAGATGATGATGCTGAATGGGAGGTTTCTAACGGCGCATCTAGTGTTGATCGAGAAGTTAGTGAAGAATATTTAGATGAAGTTAATGATTTTATAGAAAATTATCGTTATAGAATAGAATGGCGTGGTCTTAAAATAGCTGACGACAGGAGAATATTAATTTATTATGAAGATTGTTACTGCAGTATTTCTAAGCATTATCTTAATAAATATAGTTTGGAACATGAATTTTTAGAAGGTTATCAAATTGCTGGTTTAGATTTTCCTGATTGGTTTAATAAATAATTTTTAAGTTAATATGTGAAGGCCTGTAGGATAAAAACTACAGGTTTTTTTACTGTATTTATCTAAAATAATTATATATTTTTCTATGTTTGATTGTGCTATAATTTAGTTGAGGTGTTTTTATGCGTATTTTAATAATGTTTATAATTTTATTATTTACGGTAACTGGTTGTAAAGATAAAAATGAGCCAAGTTTAGATGCGACATTTGATGATGTTACTATTAATGTTGGTGATACTTATCAAATTGAAAGTGAAATTAATAATTTAGAAGGTAAAGTTTCTTTTAAGACAGAAGCTGATAATATAACAGTTAGTGAAATTGGCTTAGTTAAGGCCTTATCTGTTGGTGAAAGTATTGTTGATTTAAGTTTAGGTGAATATAGTTCTAGTATTATAATTAAGGTTATTGAAGAAGAGATAACCTATGAATTTACGAATGAAGAAGATTTTTATACTGACTATGAAGAGGCAAGGACTTATGAAGAAGCTTGTTTTAGAACCGCTAATTTTTTAATGAGTGGTGATATTGTTGTTCCTGATGAAGCGCCTACTTTGGCAGGTTATCAACCAAAAGAAAATAATCTTTTTATAAGGAATACAACTTATTATTATAGTGATGATTATAATACTTATTATATTTTAGATGGTTATGGTAATGTAGTTGATCATGTTTTTAAAGGAGGGGCTTACATTACCTTAGAAGAAGTATGTGCTTATTTGTTAGCTTTTGGTGATGTACCTGTTAATTATGTAAGTGGTAAAAGTTTAAAGCCAACATATAGTGCTTGGAAAGAATATTTAAGACTGAACAATACTTATTTTTCTTGTGATACAGAAAAATACCCATATGAACCATTATTACCAGGAACTGGCAAAATATATGATTATTATGAAATAGACTTAGGAACGACAGGCACTACTTGTGATCCATATTATCAAGCTAAGCTTTATAATAACGGAATATCTATAACAAGAGGGGCTGCTCGTATCGTTTATACTAGATATGATGTTGATGGTAATAATATAGTTGATCCTGATGAAAGATATGTTTTTTATACTTATAATCATTATAATGATTTTCAAGAATATTTAAATTATGAGGGTGGTTTTGGTCAAATGTTTGGTAATATCACAGGTGGTGGCCAGCTTTCTAGTGATGAAAAATATAATCCAACACCTTATGTTGATGTTATAAGGAGGGCTTTTTTATGATAAGTGATCCTAATATTTTATTATCTTTTATAAATACTAAACTAAGAGATGCTTATGATAGTTTAGCTTTATTATGTGAAGATTTAGATTATGATGAAGAGGAAGTTAGAAAAGTTTTAGAAAAAATTAATTACTTTTATGATGATAAGGTGAATCAGTTTATTTATAAAAGTTAAAGGAAGTGGTAGTTATGGTTAAGTTAGTAGATGTATCTAAATATTATAATTCTAATGGTGTCATCACAGCTGCTTTAAAACATATTAATTTAAGTTTTAATAAGGGTGATATTGTGGCGATTACAGGCGAATCTGGTTCTGGTAAGTCTACCTTATTAAATGTAATATGCGCAAATGATAGTTATGAAGATGGTGAAATATATTTTAAAGGTGAAGAAACAAGTTATTTTGATTTGGCCGATAAAGACAATTTTAGAAATAATTATGTTGGTTTTATTTATCAAAATTATAATATTATTGATTCTTATACTGTTTTAGAAAATGTTATGGCTCCGCTTTTAATAAAAGGCTTAGCTTATCAAGATGCGAAGAAAAAAGCCTTAGAATTAATTGAAAAAGTTGGTTTAACAAAATGGGTAAAACACAGAGGCACAAAGTTATCGGGTGGGCAAAAACAAAGAGTAGTTATCGCAAGAGCTTTAGCTAAAGATCCTGAGATTTTAGCTTGTGATGAACCAACTGGTAATCTAGATAGTAATACAGCTAAAGAGATAATTTCTTTAATAAAAGAAGTAGCTAAAGATAAATTAGTATTAATAGTTACTCACAATTATGAACAAGTAAAGGACATTGTCACAAGAAAAGTTACTTTATTAGATGGTGAAGTTATAGAAGATAAAGTGATTAAAGAAGTTGATAGTGATGAAAGCCAAAAAATGGTTTTAACAAGCCAAAAATTAAGTTTTAAAAATTTATTATATTTTGTTAAAAATAATATTTTATCTACACCTAAAAAGACTCTTTTCTTATTCTTTATTTTATTTATATCATCTTTTCTTATTTTAACTATGTTTCAAAATATTAATTATAACTTTGGCCATATTAGTAGAAGTAGTAATGATTCTGTTATAACTACTAGTGATAAGTATCTAATTATCCAAAATAGTGATAAGAGTGCTTTAGATATGGATGAACTTTTAAGTGTTAATTCTAATATTAAAGCTTATAATAATGTTAGTTATGTTGGTATCGAAGATGATTTATTAGGTTATTTTTATTATCTTAATTTTAAGCCTGATTATTTATATTTAATTGGTGAAAAACCTACTAGGTCTGGTGAGTGTAATATCATTTTTTCTAATAAATCGAATGTTGATTATTATAAGAATATGATTTCTAATGCAGAGATTCTAGGGCAAAAGGTTGTCGGTGTAGCCTATGCTGATGTAAGAAAAACATCAATAGTTACTTATGATGATTTGTCTTTAAAGGTTTTAAATGATTACGCTATTTCTAATTTATTAAATGCGACTTTTAGTAATTATGAAGGACTTACTATAAAATCAGAAGAAAATATCAACTGTCAAAAAGTAACTCTAGCTATTCCGCCAAGTTATCTTGATTATGGCGATATTACGTTTACTACATCTTCTCATTTTAAAGTTGATATTGATTATGATATTGTTTATGATTCAACCATTTTAACGCCTATTATTTATTTACCAGTTGATTTTGGCTATGATGATTTAGGAGTTTATGAAGCTTCTTTATATAGTAGTGATGCAAGTAAGGTTAAAGATAAATTAGAAGATTTAGGTTATTTTGTATATCGACCAAGTGATAATTTAGAAGCTAATAGTGCAGAAAAAGCAATTGTGTTTGTTTTTACTATCTTACTTATGATTCCAGTTATTTTAATTTATTTTATTTCATATATTTTATTAAGAATTGTTTATACTTCTAAATTTAAAGATTTTGCGATTTTAAGAGACATTGGTGTTTTAAAAAAAGATATGCATAAGATTTTATTTTTAGAAGTTATTATTGAAGTTATTTTTACATCTTTATTAACTTTTATTTTAAGTATTATTTTAGGCTTAAAAGTTGTTCTTTATAGTTATATTAATGCATATATTGTTTTAGTATTTATCTTTATTATGTTAATCTTTGCTTTATTATTAGCTTATCAAATAAATAGAAGATTATATAAAGAGACAAATGCTAAGGCATTAAAGGCAGGTGAGATAAATGCTTGATTTAAAAAATGTAGATAAATATTATGGCAACCTGCATGTTTTAAAAGATGTTAGTTTAAGTTTGGAAGATAATGGTCTAATAAGTATAGTTGGGGAATCTGGTTGTGGTAAAACGACGTTGTTACACACAATTGGAGGATTAGATTCTTATGCAGGGACAATTACTTATAATGGTAAAACTTATAAAGGACTAGCTTTAGATTTGTTTAGACAGGATAATATTGGTTTTATTTTTCAAAATTATTTGTTGTTTGAAGAGTTAACTGTTTATGAAAATTTAGCTATTTGTTTAAGAACTATTGGTATTAAAGATAAAGAAGAAGTTGATAAACGAATTTCTTATGTTTTAAAACAGGTTGGTATGTTTAAACAAAGAAAGAAATTAGCTAAGAATTTATCTGGTGGACAGATGCAACGGGTTAGTATTGCTAGAGCCTTAGTAAAAAATACTAAAATTATTTTAGCTGATGAGCCAACTGGTAATTTAGATAGACGTAATTCCATTGAAATAATGAATATTTTAAAGCGTTTAAGTAAAACAACTTTAGTATTATTAGTTACTCATAATAAAGAGTTAGCTAGTGTTTATAGTGACCGAATTATTCAAATGGTTGATGGTAATGTTTTAGATAATAATACTAATCTAGATTATAATAAAGTAGATTATTTAGATGATGTTATTTATTTAGAAGATTATGATAAAAAAGATTTAAGTAATGATGATGTTAGTTTAAGTTTATATGGTGATGTTTCTAAATTAGAACTTAAGATTATTCTAAGAGGTAAGAATTTATATTTAGTAAGCAATAAGAAGTTACAAATAATTAATCCTAATAATGTTAAAGAAAAAAGGGAACAATTAGCCATTTATGACGATAATACTAATTATGACACTTCCTTTTTTGTTGATAATAAAAAAAGTGGTACTTTATTAACTTGGAAAGAGGCTTTTATTAATTTCTTTAATTTAAGGCGTAAACGAGACTTTTTTATGAAAATAGCCTTTCTTTTTCTAGGGGTTTTATTTGCGGTTGTAACTTTCTTGTTTTTTAATTCAATGCATATTGACACTAGTAATTTTGTTTTTTTAGATGGTAAGTCACTACTTGTTTATCATAATTATGATAGTGAAAGAATAGATTATAATGATATAAGTCCGTATATTGAAAATTATTTTGGTTATGCAAAAACTTATGTTAAAGTTGATAATGATAATACTTATGCTGAGGGAAAAAGAAATTATGAATCAATCACTTTATTAAGTTCTTTAAATACTAGTAAAATAATTGTTGGTGATAATAGCGGTTTATGTTTAACAACTACATTAGCAAAAAATATTTTTTCAACTACTAATTATAAAGAAATAGTTGGTGAAAAATTAATTGTTTTTGCGAATTCTAATTATGAAAAGTCATATAAAATTACTGGTATTGTTAAAGATAATGGAAAGGCTTGTTTCGTTCCTGACTATGATTTAATTAATTATATTACTCTTAGTAAAAACAATTATGATAGTGGAATAGCTAATTATGTTTATTATGGTGACTTTGAAGGTGGCATAGTTAGTGAAGAAATAGCTGGTTCAAATGATACTATTAAGGCTTATGCTTTAGTTAATTCTAAATATGTTGTTGGTTCTATTATTAAAAATAATAATGTAGAAATTGTTGGTAAAGTCAGTTTAGATGATTTAAGAGGCTATGATGAATCTACTTTATTTATTTTAGATGAAGATAAAGTTAGAACCTTAAATAATGTTAGAGATACTAATAGAAATTTTCAAGGAATTGAATATACTGACTTTAATTTAGTGGAAGGTAGATTACCAGAATCACCTAAAGAATGTTTAGCACCAGTTAATTACTTTTACAATGTAGACTCTTTGTTTAATGACATCAAAGTAGTAGGCTTATATGAAGGTAATTACAATGAAACTCATAATAGTATTTTAATGTATACAAATGATATTATTATAAATGTTGTAAGGCCTTACTATTTACAATTTTATGTTATTGATTTTGATGGTTTAAATAATTATTTAATTAATAATGAATTAACTTCGGAAGTTAGTGTGGTTAATGCTTATGATAATCTCATTAGGATTAATGAAGAAGACCGTCAAGAAGATTTAATTAGTTTAGGGGCGGTTTTAGGTGTACTTGCGGTTGTTTATGTTAGCTTTATTTTCTTAATTATGCGTTCCCAAATTTTAAAGGAACAAAGAGATATAGCTATTTATCGTTCTTTAGGAGCGACTAAAAAGAGTTTTTATGCTAAATACATTAAGAATATTATAATGCTTTCTTTATTTACTTCGACTCTTGGTTATTTATTAGTTTACTTATTTATGTTTACTTTAAATAGTTTAGTAAAAGATATAATAGCTTTTGAATTTTATTATTTAAATTTTCTAAGTTTCTTTAGTGGCCTTATAATTATTTATGTAATAAATATCGTTATCGGTATTTTACCTATTTTGCTTTATTTAAGAAATAGTCCAGCTAAGCTTGTATCTAAATATGATATGTAATGCTTGCTTTTTCGGTAAGGGTAAATTAAAATATACTTACGATTTTTAAGTTAGAAAGGAAAATAGAATGTTAAAGGCTAATTATCATACACACACAAAATTATGTAATCATGCTGTAGGGATGCCAGAAGATTATATTTTAAAAGCTATAGAACTTGGTTTTAAAGAAATAGGTATTTCTGATCACGGGCACGTACCAGCTGCATTTATGAGTGAAGAAGAGTATAAAAATAATTGGTTAGAAAGATT
The DNA here is from genome assembly GCA_949291115.1 of uncultured bacterium. Classification (GTDB taxonomy): domain Bacteria; phylum Bacillota_I; class Bacilli_A; order Acholeplasmatales; family Anaeroplasmataceae; genus CALUXS01. Next base: position 35,529 of record CASETY010000006.1, on the reverse strand, counting down.
AATGTCTTTAGAAGATTATTATGATATTTATTTACCAAGTTTAGATGAAGCTATTAAAAAATATGGTGATAAAATTAAAATATATAAAGGATTAGAAGTTGAATATATTGAAGGACATGAAGAATATTATATTGGTTTAAAAGCTAATTTAGATTATTTAAATTTAGGTATTCACTTTTTTGAATCTAATGGTCATTTTTTAAATAGTTATGATGATGTTAATTATAAAACTATTTATGATTATGCAAATGTAGCTATTAAAGGTATTAAAAGTGGTCTTTATAAAACTTTAGTTCATCCTGATTTATTCTTTTTTAGTTACAAAGATGAAAATGGTTGTCACACTTTTGATAAACATTGTGAAAAAGTTAGTAAAATGATTATTGAAGAAGCTATTAAAAACGATGTTTATTTAGAAATAAACGCTAATGGTCCTAGCAATTCTCGTCGTTTTGGTGATAGTAGTGATTGGTTATATCCTAGAAAAGAATTTTGGAAAATTGCTAGTTCATATAAAGATTTAAAAATATTAATTGGGGCAGATGCTCACAATCCTAATAATTTATATAATGATGATGTTAAAGCGGTCATTAAATTCGCTAAAGATTTAGGCTTAAAAGTTCAAGATTTTATGAAAATATAAGTTAAAGAAATAAAGCACTTGGTTGGTTAATATAACACATTAACTAATACAAGTGTTTTTTATTGATTTTAATATTTGTTAAGAATAAGGTTATTTTTAATTGATTTAATGGTATAATTGGTTTAACTGGAAGTGATAGTGTGTATGAAAATGTTTTAAAAAATGAAATTATTAGATTAAAAGATAGATTAATTTCTGAAAGTAAGAAAAAAGAAAAACCTATTATTATTGAGGATAAAAACATTGATAAGATTTTAAATGTTAGGTCTTATCAAGAATTAGCTTCTTTAAATTTAGTAGAAGAACGTTATTTAAAAGATTTTTTCACTTTAATTAATGAATTTAATAAAGTAAAAGCTAATTTAGAAGAACCTTCAAATTTAACAGTTAAGACTTTAAAAGAATTAGAAAAGAAATTAATTGATATTAATAAAAGAAATAGAATGCTTTATTTTCCTAAAGTGCCTTTAACAGCTTATGACTTAACTTTAAATGCTGATCCATTAGATTTGTTATTTAGACATAAGTCTTTAAAGATTACTTCAGATATGACTTTTGAATATAAAGTATTTAATAATATTTATCGTGATGCCAGTAAGAATTATCGTGATAAAGGGATTATGGATTTATATGTGGGTTATCCTTTTATTAAGGGTAAATTAGATGAAGATTTTTATTTATATGCGCCTTTAGTTTTATTTCCAATTGCCATTGAAAAGGGTGTTGATTATTTAAGAATTAAATTAGATAGTTCTAAAGAAATTACTTATAATAGTCATTTATTATTAGCTCATTATAAGTTTAATGAAATAAATAAACCTTTACCTGATGTTACTTTAGATGAAGTAGAACTTAAGAATTTTATTCCTAATTTAAAAGCTTTTTATGAAGAAGAAGGAATTAGATTCTTTAGTGATAACAGCAGACCTATGAATTTTGTGGAAGCTAGTCCTTTAACTTTAAAATATTATAAAAAAGGTGATTATTCTTTAGAAGGATTTGCAATATTTGGTAGATTTTCTTCTTATTCAACAGTTATTCAAAAAGATTTTGAATTGTTTTTAAATAATAATGTAACTACTCCTAATTTAAGTGTTTTATTAGATAATAAAGAATTAAAAGAACACAAAATGGAATTAAGTGAAAAAGATTTAAGTTATGTTGGTAATTTAAATAGTAGTCAAGAAGAAGTAATTAAGGCGATAAAAAGAAAAGATATTGTGGTTGTTGAAGGACCACCAGGAACAGGTAAGAGTCAAACTATTACTTCTTTAGTTACTAATTTTGTTTTAGATAATAAAAATGTTTTATTGGTATCTGAAAAGAAAGCAGCTTTAGATGTTGTTTATTCAAGGCTACAATCGCTTAATAAATTTGCTTTTCAAATTGATGATATTAATGATAAGAAAGCTTTTTATGATAAATTAAAAGATATTTTAGCTTTAGACGTTAATGTTTATAATGATATTCCTATTTCTAGTATAAATAGTGAATTAGAATCCACTTTTAAACGTTTAGAAAAGATAGATAAGGCCTTTTATCAAGTTAATGATTTATATAAAGTTCCTTTTTATAAGTTTTATTTAGATAGTTATAATTATGATTTTAATAAACCAGAATTAAAGAAAAATTATTTATCTTTAGAAGAAAATTTAAGTTCTTTTGATTTTAGTTCTTATGATTATCATTCTTTAAAAAATACTTTTAATAAGTTTAATGATAATTCTATTTTAACAAAGTCTTTCTTATATAAAAAATATGAACATTCTTTTATGGGTTATTTAACGGAAGGCTTTAGTGAATTAGTATTAGTTGATTTAAGAAGTGATTTAAAGAAGCTAGTTAAAATTATTGATGATTATAATAATAAAAATGGCTTTAGTAAGCTATTTAAAGGTAAAGTTAAAAAAGAAGCTTATAAGTTTATTGATAAATATTTTAAGGTTAAAAAACATCGTAATTATAAAATTTTATTAACAGATAAATTAGATGTTAGTTATTTAGATGATTATTATAATTTTAATAGTTCGAAGACTATATTTAATAGTTTAGATAAATTAGATAAACTATATTTAGAAGCCTTAATTAAGGTTGTTAAGTATTATAATAATAATTATAGTTTAGCGAATAAAGAGTTATTAAATTACATTTTCTATAAAATTATTAAAACTTATGAAAATAACAATTTAGAGTTAATTAATGATTGTAAAAACTACCAAGCTTTAGTAAATAAGCTTGATAATTTGCTTAATGAGAAAAAAGAACTAGTTAAAAAAGAAGTTACTAATACTTTAACTAAAAATATTAAAGAATATATTTTTGCGAGTGCTAATTTTAATGATTTAAATCATAATGCCTTAAGTGAGAAAAAAAGATTTTCTGTCGAAAGATTTTTTAATAAATATTATTATGAATTGTATAATGGTATTAAGATCTGGTTAATGACACCAGAAGTTGTATCCTCTTTATTTCCACTTTTTGAATCTTCATTTGATTTAGTTATTTTTGATGAAGCATCTCAGTTATATGTAGAAAAGAGTATTCCTTCTTTATTTAGAGGTAAAAAGATTGTAATTGCAGGGGATTCTAAGCAATTAAGACCATCTTCGCTTGGTAGTGGTAGGTTAGAATATGATTTTGATGAATATGATGAAGATAATATTGCCTTAGAAGAAGAAAGTTTACTTAATTTAGCGAAGTATAAAGTAATGCCGCCAGTGGTTTTAAATTTTCATTATAGAAGTCGTTATCAGGAATTAATTTCTTTTTCTAATTATGCTTTTTATGAAGACAATTTATATATTTCACCTAATGTCAGCATTTCTTCTTTTAAACCAATTGAAGTATTTAAGGTTGATGGTAAGTGGATTAATAGACAAAATGTGGTTGAAGCGAAGAAAGTTATCGAACTTTTAAAACAAATTTTTAAAACTAGGTTGCACAATGAAACTATTGGTATTATTACCTTCAATAGTCAACAGCGTGATTTAATCTATGATATGATTGATGAAGAATGTATGCATGATGGTGAATTTCAAAAGAATGTTGAAGTTGAGTTCGCGCGTAAACTAGATGGTGAAGATATTGGCCTTTTTGTTAAGAATATTGAAAATGTTCAAGGTGATGAAAGAGATATTATTATCTTTTCTATTGGTTATGCTAAGAATGAAGCTGGCAAATTTATTCATAATTTTGGTTGGTTAAACCAAAAGGGTGGCGAAAACCGGTTAAATGTAGCGATAACAAGAGCCAAAGAACATATTTTTATTGTAACTTCGATAAGACCTACAGATTTAAAAATTGATAAGACTACTAATACAGGTCCATTTATGTTAAAAAAATATTTAGAATATTGCTTTAGTGTAAGTGAAGCTGATTTTAAGAAAGCCAAGAATACTTTATATTCTTTACACGAAGAATTTTCAGTTATAAGTTATAAATCTAGTTTTATGTTAGATGTTTATAAGGAAATATCTAAACATGGTTTTAATATTAAATATAATGTAGGCATTGGTAAATATAGTATTGATGTAGCTATTTTACAAAATGATAAGTTCATATTGGGTTTAGATTTTGATACCTCATTAGTAAGACTAGAAACAAATTATAGAGAGCGTGATTATTTCAGAATTAAATATTTAGAAGCTAGATCATGGCATATTTATCGTATCTTTGTTATGCTTTGGTGGAAAAACAAAGATGAGGTTATTAGGGATATTATGAATTATATTTATTTAATTTGTAAGGATAATCAATATGAAATAGAAGAATAGGGAGATTTATTATGGAAGATAAGTTATTAGTTGAGGGCTTAAGACAAAAAGATGAAGTAGCTTTTAATATGTTATATGTTAAATATGAAAAACTATTAAGACATATTATTTTAGACATTATTAAGAATAAAGAAACTACGGAAGACATTTTACAAATTGTCTTTATGAAATTATGGAATAAAATAGATACTTTTAGGGATGGAAATTTAAAATACTTTTTAATAACAATCGCTAAAAACGAATCTTATAATTATTTAAAGTTTAAAGAAAGAGAAAGTAATATCATAGATAAATATGAAACTTACTTTACGGTTCCTGCTTTTAAAGATTTAATTTGGGAAGCAGTTAGAAAATATTTATCCCCTTTGGAACAAAAGATCATTGTTCGTCATTATATTTATAAGATGAATTTTTTAGATATTGCGAATAGTTTAAATATGAAAAAGACTAATTGTTACAACATCTATAAAAAAGCCTTAACAAAACTAGAAGAAAAAGTTAAATAGAAAAAAAGCATTTGTATTAACATTAAAGTTTTTACGAATGCTTTTTAATTTATTGTTTTTTTAAATAGTTTTCATAAAGAGTAATTTTATAATTAACTAGTTTAAGGCTTTCTTCAAGTTCTTGTTTCTTCTTTAAAATATCTTCTTTATGTTTTAACATAAATTCGTATCTATCTTTTATAGTTTTATCGCCTTGTTTAGCCATTATCATGTATTCTTTAATTTTGTTAATTGACATACCACTATTTTTTAAACAACGAATTACATTAAAAACCTCTAGATCATTTTCATTAAAATAACGATAGTTGTTATCGTCTCTTTTAATGGTTGGTAATAATCCTTCTTTATCATAATATCTTATTGTACTTTCTTTTAAATTATAAATTTTCGCCACTTCGTTTATTTTTAACATTTTATCCCTCTTGACTTTAAAGTTTGCTTTAATGTTATACTAAAAATGCGTTTAACGCAAGTATTTTTGAAAAGAGGTATGTTATATGCTTGGTAATTTTACTTTTTATAATCCAACTAAGATTTATTTTGGTAAGGATGCCTTAGATAATTTAAAGGATGAACTAAAAAACTATGGTGATGTTGTTTGTTTAATTTATGGTGGTGGTTCAATTAAAAAGACTGGCCTTTATGATAAGGTGATGGCGATTTTAAAAGAAGCTAATAAGACAGTTGTTGAAGATGCAGGAGTTATGCCTAATCCAACTGTTGATAAGCTATATGAGGGTATTAAAATTGCTCGTGATAGTAAAGCTTCTTTATTATTAGCTGTTGGTGGTGGTTCAGTTATTGATTATGCTAAGGCGGTATCGGTATCTATTCATTGTAAAGAAGATCCGTGGCAAAAATATTATCTAGATTTTAAAGATGTGGATAATGAAATTGTACCAGTTGGTTCTATTTTAACAATGGCAGGAACTGGTAGCGAAGCTAATGGAGGGGCGGTTATTACCAACCCTCATCAAAAGTTAAAAATTGGTCATGTATTTGGGCCTAATGTTTTCCCTAAGTTTTCAATTTTAAATCCAGAATTAACTTATACAGTTCCTAAATATCAAATGATTGCGGGTATTTATGATATTATGTCTCATATTTTAGAACAGTATTTTTCTGGTGATGATGATAATACTTCTGATTATGTTAGTGAAGGCTTAATGAAGAATTTAATTAAAGCCTCTTTAAAAGCAGTTAAAGATCCATATGATTATGAAGCTCGTTCTAATATTATGTGGGATGCAACTTTAGCTTTAAATACCTTAGTTGCAATGGGTAAAGAAACAGATTGGATGGTTCACATGTTAGGACAAGCCGTAGGGGCAGTTACTGATGCGACTCATGGTATGACTTTATCAGCTGTGACTAAAGCTTATTATGAATATATTATGCCATATGGTTTACATCGTTTTAAACGTTTTGCAATTAATGTTTGGAATGTAGATCCTACTAATAAAACGGATGAACAGGTAGCTAAAGATGGATTAAATGAAATGCTTTCTTGGATGAAAGAAATTGGTTTGGTGATGAATCTAACAGATTTAGGGGCTACTTTAGATATGGTTGATGATATTGTTAAAGCTACAGCTTTAGGTGGTGGCTATAAAAAGCTTAATAGTGATGAAGTTAGAGAGATTATTTTAGCTTCTTTTTAAACTTTTAAAATTAAAATAATTAGTATATAATTGTTGTACGCACTCATCGTATAGTGGATAGTACATAACCCTCCGAAGGTTATAAGGTAGGTTCGATTCCTACTGAGTGCGCCAACAATTAGTCTTTAAGAACTCTTAGAAGTTCTTTTTTTATAAAAAACTAGCTATTTTGTAATTATTATTCTAAAATAATATTAGATAGTGAGGCGATAATATGAAAAAATTAGGCTTTGGAATGATGAGACTTCCTCTTTTAAAAGAAGATGATCCAACTAGTGTTAATATTTTAGAAGTTAATAAAATGGTTGATTATTTTATAGCTAATGGTTTTACTTATTTTGATACTGCTTATATGTATCATAATCATGAAAGTGAAAGAATTGTTAAGAAGTGTTTAGTTGAAAGATATGATCGTAATTCTTATACATTAGCTTCTAAGTTACCAACGATGTTTTTGACTTCTAAAGAAGATAATGAAAAGTTTTTTAATGAGCAGTTAGAAAAATGTGGTGTTAGTTATTTTGATTATTATTTATTACATAATTTAAATGTTAATAATTATGAGAAAGCAAAGAAGTTTAATAGTTTCGATTTTTGTTTAAAAATGAAAGAAAAAGGTTTAATTAAACATTTAGGGTTTTCTTTTCATGGCAAAGCTTTTGAATTAAGAAAAATACTAGAAAAGCATCATCAAGATATAGAATTTGTCCAATTACAAATTAATTATATTGACTGGGATTCAGAAAATGTAGAATCTAGACTATGTTATGAAACAGTAAGAGAATATAATAAAAAGATTATTGTAATGGAACCCGTTAAAGGAGGAACATTAGTAAACATACCTAAACAAGCTAGTGATGTCTTTTTAAATTATGATTCAAAAATGTCAATTCCTTCTTGGGCTATTAGGTATGCAGCTTCTTTAGATGAGGTAATGGTTGTTTTATCTGGTATGAGTAATTTTAAACAGATGGAAGATAATGTTAGTTATATGAAGGATTTTAAACCTTTAACAACTTTAGAAAATAAGATGGTTTTAGATTGTGCAAAGTTAATTAATGAGGCTATTACTATTCCATGTACAGCTTGTAACTATTGTACAGAAAAATGTCCAAAACATATTAATATTCCTCTTTATTTTAGTTTATATAATAAAGCTAAATATAATTTAAATAAGAACTATAATAAAGAAAAAGAAGAATATCAAAAACAAATTTTAGAATTTGGGGAAGCATCTAGTTGTATTAAATGTAGACAGTGTGAAAGAATGTGTCCTCAGCATTTAAACATTACTAGTTATTTAGAAGAAGTAGCTTCTATTTTTGAAAATTAGATATTTAAATAGATTTTAAATTATGATAAAATATCACCTAGAAAGAAGGTGTTAGGAATGATTAAAGATTCTTTATTTATTCTTTTAACGCCTCTAATGCGCAACCTTTATCTTTAGAGGTTGCCTTTTTTTGTTATTTTTAGAAAGAAGGGTTAGAAATGACAGATTTAGAAATCGCAAGAGAAACAAAAGGAAAACATATATTAGAAATTTCCAAAGAACTAGGTATTTTAGAAGACGATGTTACTTTATATGGTAAAGATAAAGCTAAGTTAGAACTATCTTTATTAGATAAAGAAGATAAAGGTAATTTAATTTTAGTTACGGCTATTTCCCCAACACCTGCTGGTGAAGGCAAAACGACAACTACAATTGGTTTAGCTGATGGTTTAAGACAAATTGGTAAAGATGCTATTGTTTGTTTAAGAGAACCTTCTTTAGGTCCAGTTATGGGTGTTAAAGGCGGTGCTTGTGGTGGTGGCTATGCCCAGGTTATTCCGATGGAAGATATTAATCTTCATTTTACTGGTGATTTACATGCCATAACTTGTGCTAATAATACGATTTGTGCCATGATTGATAATCACATTATGCATGGTAATGAATTAAAAATTGACCCAACAAGAATTGAAATTCATCGTGTTTTAGATTTAAATGATCGTAGTTTAAGAAATGTAGTCATTGGTCTTGGTGGTACAGCTAATGGGATGCCACGTGAAGATCATTTTGATATAACAGTAGCTTCCGAAGTAATGGCTATCTTATGTCTTTCTAATTCTTTAGCTGATTTTAAGGAAAGAATTAAAAGAATGGTTGTTGCTTATACATATGATAAAGAACCAGTTACAGTTGGTGATTTAAAGATAGAAGGAGCTATTACAGTTTTAATGAAAGAAGCGATTAAGCCTAATTTAGTGCAAACTTTAGAACATACACCAGCTTTAATTCATGGTGGGCCTTTCGCTAATATTGCGCATGGTTGTAATAGTTTAATTGCTACTAAAATGGGTTTAAAATTAGCTGATTATGTAATTACAGAAGCTGGTTTTGGTGCTGATTTAGGGGCTGAAAAGTTCTTTGATATTAAATGTCGTTATGGCAATTTAAAACCTAAAGCCGTTGTTTTAGTCGCAACCATTAGAGCTCTTAAAATGCATGGTGGGCTTTTAAAAGACGAATTAAAAGAAGAAAATGTTTTGGCTTTAGAAAAAGGATTAGCTAATTTAAAAAGACATGCTTCTAATATTAAAAAATATAATTTACCATTAGTAGTAGCGATTAATAAATTTAGTACTGATACTCTTAATGAAATTAAAGTAATTGAAGATTTTTGTAAAGAAGAAGGCTATTTATTTAGTTTATCAACTGTCTTTACAGATGGTGGTAAAGGAGCAATTGATTTAGCTAATAAAGTTGTCTCTTTAGTTGAAAAGGATAATGATTTTAAGTGTTTATATGAATTAGATTTACCTTTAAAAAAGAAAATAAAAGAAATAGCTTTAAATATATATGGTGCTAAAGATGTAATTTATACCGATAAAGCAAAAAATAAATTAGCTCGTTATACTAAACTTGGCTATGGTAATTTACCAATTTGTATGGCTAAAACTCAGTACTCTTTCTCTGATAATCCAAAATTAATGGGGGCACCTACTGATTTTGTCTTAACAATTAGTGATTGTACTTTAGCTAGTGGGGCTGGCTTTGTTGTTTGTTTAACTGGTGATATTATTAGAATGCCTGGTTTACCAAAAGAACCAGCAGCTAATAAGATTGATTTAGTTGATGGTGAGATTGAAGGTTTATTTTAAGGGGGTATTATAATGCTTAAAAAAAGTTTTTATCAAACAGAAAAGATGGTTGTTTTAAACTTTACTCAAGTTTATTGTAAGAGTGCAACTGAAGTTTTAAACAGCGAATGTTTTAAGATGGTTTTTGGTTCCTTTGTTGATCATTTAGTTAAGCATAATAAAGTTGATTTAGTTGACTTGCTTAATTTGGTAAAAAGGCCTAAACTAGCCTTTATTGAGCTTTTTAAATTAATACATACTTTTAAATATGAAGAAATTGTTAAGATAGCTCCTCAATTTAAAGAAGTGTTAAAAAGAAGAGAACTATTATATCAATTAACTGAAGATTTTTATGATTATTGGCGTAAGTTAGAACGTTATTCAGTAATTGTTGCGAAGAAAGTTGATACAGGTCTTCAAAAATCAGTATTTAGACAATATAACGAAGAATTTACTAATACAATTTTAAAGACTTATCGTTCGGTTAGTGAAAAAGTATATAATCATCAATTCTCAGTTTATCGTCAATTACCAGCTGGCGTTAACGCTTCTATTTTAATTAGTAGATTAGACTGGGCTAGTCCGGATTCTTTATATAAGATATTTAATAATGTTGGCGCTATTGAATCTGTATTAATTCGTCCACCATTTATTTCTTATTCAGCTAAAAATAAAAGAACTGGTGTATATAAAGAAGTATTTGAAAATCCTTTAAAAAATGTTCAAATTAAAGCTGAAGATTATCTATGTTATCCTTGTAAAGTTGGTAGTGCCTTAACTTATGTTTATTTTAATAAACAATTTATGGCGCATGGCATAACTATTTCTAATTTGTTTGAGTTTGCTTCTTCTGAAGAAGTTGAAAATAGAAAACCAGATTTAATTTATTTATTTGGCTATGGCAAAGATGAATCAGCCTTTTATTATGATGAAAAAGAAAATATTTATGTTGGTATTGCCCCTTTAGATGCAAGTGTTGATTATTTTGGTTATATGAAAAAAATGTTATTAACCTTATATAATGTAAAGATGATTAAAGAAGGTGGCTTACCAATTCATGGTGCTTGTGTTCACTTTAAACTAAAAAATAAAAAAGAAAAAACAGTTGTTATTATTGGTGACAGCGGTGCTGGTAAGAGTGAGACTTTGGCGGCTTTAAGTGAATGTGCTGGTGATAATATTATTTCTATGCATACAATTTTTGATGACATGGGTACTTTTAAAATCAATGATAATAAAGTGATGGCTTATGGAACTGAAATAGGAGCCTTTGTTAGACTTGATGATATGTCTAGTGACTATGCTTATCGTGAAATGGACAGAGCTATTTTCATGAATCCTGATAAAATTAATGCCCGTTTAGTAATTCCAGTATCTACTTATTTACAAATTATGCATGGTTATAAAATAGATATGGTACTATACGCTAATAATTATGATGATTCTGATGAGATTAAGTTTTTTACCGATAAAGAAGAAGCTTTAAACTGTTTTATTAGAGGAGCTCGTAAAGCTAAAGGAACAACCGGCGAGATTGGTTTAGTTGAATCGTTCTTCGCTAACCCATTTGGTCCTGTTCAAAAAGAAGCGGAAACTAGAGTTTTATTAGATAAATATTTTTCTAAATTATTTAAAGACAACATTAAAGTTGGGGAAATTTATACAAGATTAGCTGTTGATGGGTATGAACATGAAGGACCAGAAGCAGTTAGTAAAAAATTATTTAAATTATTAATGGAGTAATTATGGTTAAAGTAGGAGTAATAATGGGTTCTATTTCTGATTTTGAAGTTATGAAAGATGCCTGTAAATTATTAGATGAATTTAATGTACCTTATGAAAAAAAGATTGTAAGTGCACATAGAACCCCTGATTTATTATTTAATTATGCTAAAGAAGCTAAAAATAGAGGCCTTAAAGTAATAATAGCGGGAGCTGGTGGAGCTGCTCATTTACCAGGTATGGTAGCGGCTAACACATCACTACCAGTTATTGGTGTACCTGTCAAATCTAGAACTTTAAATGGTTTAGATTCTTTACTTTCAATAGTACAAATGCCGGCTGGTGTTTCTGTTTTAACAGTCGCTATTAATGGTGCCAAAAATGCGGCTTTAAGTGCTATTCAAATACTTGCCTTAGAAGATAAAGAATTAGCTTTGAAACTAGAAAACTTTAGAAATAAACAAACACACGATGTTTTAAGCACTGACTTACCAAATGAATTTTAATATTTAAATGAAATAAAAAAAACACTTACATTTTATTTATAGGGTCTATTTTAAAATGCAAGTGTTTTTATTTTGAGTTTAAGTCATTTTCATCTAATTTATCATAAAAGTAATTTCTATTGCCATAATAATCGGTGACAAGAAGTAAGGCTGTATTTAAAACTTGAATTAAATTATATTTTTCAACAAATTCTTTTTCTTTATTTAAAATATTTATAGAATCTACCATTTTTAAATATTGATCATAACTTGGTTTTGCCCACTTATTCGATGAAATTTTATTTAATTTATACAAATTTTGTAATATTAATGATTCAAAATTAGAAGTTGTATATTTATTTATATTGTAACCAGCTAGTTTCTTTTTGTGAACAAGTGATTTATATTTTACTATATCGTTAATATTTATGGCAGTTGATTCGTAACTTTTATCAAAAAAATCATCACAATCGCGGTATGATTCCATCATAGGATAGTTAATATAGAGCTTTCCAATTGTTGGATCTGTTTCATCGATAAAATAAGAAACTAATTCGCTTAATTTTTCAAAATTATCTAATACTATTTCCTTTATAGAACGATTGTCTTCCTTTTTTGGATGGTGAGGATCACAATCAAAAAATAAATATGTATAAGTAAAACTTTGTTTTAAAATTTCTTCTTTATCAGGATGAATTTCTATTAATAAATCAGTTATATTGGCATTGAATTCGCACTCTTTTAATTTAACATATAAAGAATATATATTAGTTTCTAAGCAATAAATCGTAAGGTTTGATCTAAAAAAGCATTTATTTAATTGCTCAAAGAGTCTTGGCTCTGTTTTTTTACCTTCAACAATAATTAATACATTTTTTGCCATTATTCAGTGAATACCCCATTTATATACATTTTTTCTAAGTTGTGGGCTTCGCGTATCTCTTTATCAGTAGAATTATATAAGCTTTTAATACTATTTTTAGTCATTAAGAAGCAGCAATCAGGGCGTGTTAATTTATTTTGCATTAAGTATGTGTTATGAGAAGTAACTAAAGTTTGGAAATTTTGGTTATTATTGAGTATAGTTATAATATTTTTAGCTGCTTCATAGTGAAAAAAGGCGTCAAACTCATCTATAAATAGAAAGGAAATTTTGTTAAAAGAAATACTCCAATAGAAGAACAATAACAATGATTTTGTACCCGTAGACGCAATATTCATGAATGGAGCCACCTTTCCAGATGGAAATTTTACCATAAGTTCGTGCATGCCATTGATAATTTGCCAGTCTAAATCATAGTAAATCTCGTTACTTATTAAAAAGTTTTGAAATTCCTTTATTTTACCACTTTTATATAATCCCTCAGTTAATAGCTCTCCACCATTTTTAAAGCCGCAATAGGCATTACCTTCACTAAGCCCTCTATACCAAAGCATATTATCGACAAAGTTCATCATTTTATAAAGTAAAGAGGCAGGATTAGTAGGCATATTCCTATATATATATTTTATAATTGATAGTTTATTATCAATTAATTCTATATTTAAAGAGCCTATTAAGTTTGAATCAACATAATTGTTTTTCTTATTAAAGTAGTTGTAATAAATTGTGTTTTTATCATTAATATTTAATTTTTCCTCTATCAAATCAAAGGGTGAGCTTTTTTTATACTCATAAACAACTTTATCAGAGCCGAACATAAACTCATATGAAAATTCAGCATAGTTGTTTTTAGAGTCTAAGTTTAAATAATTTTGTAAATATTGAACTGGTAATTTTTCTTTATCGGTTAGATGTAAAATAATATCAAAGAGAGCTGTTCCTAAATTACTTTTGCCGATACCATTTTTACCATAAATTAAGCCTTTATTAACAATATTATTCTTAACTATTTCAGTATTAAAAGCATATTCTCGTGCTTTTAAATCAAGAATTAAAGGCTCGTTAAAGCCTTTATAGCCTGAAACTTTAAATTTTATTAGCATAAACATCCCCGCTTTCTTAGATTATTCTAACACAATTTAAACAACGAAAGCAACACAATCCGTAAAAAAAATACGGAAAGGTAAAGTTAGAACTAATATTTTTAATTAACTAATATCAAGGTGAATTACTTTTAGAAAATATATTTAATAGATTATAGTTTCGTTTTTAGAATAGTATTTTATAAAACAAACATAAAATTTGTTGTTTTCATTATTGACAAGATTAACAAAAGTGACTATACTATTAATTGTTGGCAGATTAATATATAGAGTGCCAAAACAGGAGGAATTATTATGATTAAACCTTTAAATGATAATGTAGTTTTAAAGAAAGAGAAAGTTGTAAATGAAACAGCTAGCGGTATTATTTTAAGTAATAAAGAAAAAGAAACTGAATACGCTACTGTAGTTGCTGTTGGAAGTGGCAGTAAAGATGAAAAAGGTAATTTAGTTCCTATGGATGTTAAAGTAGGAGACAAAGTAATATATCGTAGTTATAGTACTACTAGTGTTAAAATTGATGATGAAGAATATCTTATTGTCGCTAATAAAGATATTTTAGCTACTATTGAATAAGAGGTGTTTTTGTATGGCTAAGTCAATTAAATTTAATAAAGATGCAAGAAGTGCAATGTTAAGAGGTATTGATGAACTTGCTAACACAGTAAGTGTTACTTTAGGACCTAAAGGACGTAATGTTGTTTTAGATAAGGGTTATGGTTCACCACTTATTACAAATGATGGTGTTTCCATTGCTAAAGAAATTGAATTTGAAGATCCATTTATGAATATGGGTGCTAAATTAATTTATGAAGTTGCTAATAATACTAATGATGTTGCTGGTGATGGAACAACAACAGCCACTCTACTTGCTCAAGACATGATTCATAAAGGTTTGGTAGAAGTAGAAAGAGGAGCTAACCCTGTTTTAATGCGTGAAGGTATTGAAAAGGCAGCTAAAGTAGTAAGTGATAAATTACTAGCTAAGTCACATAAAGTTGATAGTACAGCCGATATTGCCAATGTAGCTACTATTTCATCTTCTTCAAAAGAAGTTGGTGATATTATTGCTAAAGCGATGGATACCGTTGGTAAAGATGGGGTAATTAATGTTGACGAGTCACGTGGCTTTGAAACTTCTTTAGAAGTAACTCAAGGTTTAAAATATGATAAAGGTTATATTTCACCTTACATGGTTGGTGACTTAGATAAGACAAGCATTACTATGGAAGACACTTTTGTCTTAGTAACTAATCACAAGATTAGTAACATTCAAGACATTTTACCTTTGTTAGAACAAATTGTTAAAGCTCACAAACCATTATTTATTATTTGTGATGATATGGATCAAGAAGTTACTAACACAATTATTCTTAATAAAATTAGGGGTACATTTAATGTTGTTGTAACTAAAGCTCCAGGTTTTGGTGATAGTTTGACAGAAAATCTAAGCGATATTGCCTTAATTTGTAAAGCTAATTTCATTGACAAGGGCTTAAACCAAGAATTAAAAGATGTAACTATTGATGATTTAGGTTTAGCCAAGAAAATTATTGTTGAAAAAGATTCAACAACTATTATTGATGGAGCTGGCGAAAAAGCTGATATTGATTTACGTATAGCTGATTTAAAAGAAAAAATAAATAATGAAAATAATAAATATAAGAAAGAAGAATTACAAAAACGTTTAGCTAAATTAGCGAATGGGGTAGCTTTAATTAAAGTAGGCGCAACTACTGAATCAGAATTAAAGGAGAAGAAATTAAGAATTGAAGATGCATTAAATGCTACTAAAGCTGCTGTTCAAGAAGGTATTGTAACTGGTGGTGGTTCTTCATTACTTGCCATTTATAAAGAAATAAAACAAACATTAAAGAGTGATGTAACTGATATTCAAAGAGGTATTAATGTTGTCTTAGATTCATTACAAGCACCTTTATATCAAATTGCTGAAAACTCTGGTTATAGTGGTAAAGATATTGTAGAAATGCAACTTAGTCAAAAAGAAAACTATGGTTTTGATGCGAAAACTGGTGAATGGGTTGATATGTTTAAAGCTGGTATTGTAGACCCTACTAAAGTTACTCGTAGTGCTATATTAAACGCTTCTTCAATAGCTGGCCTTTTCTTAACTACAGAGGCTGCTGTTGGCATTAAAAAAGAAGTAAATAAAGAAAATCCACAAGCTGAATATTAAAAATAAAGTCATTAAAGATAGAATAAAATTCTATTTTTAGTGACTTTTTAATTTTTATTTTTTTCAATAGACAATTTGTATCAAAAACGTCAATTATTATTTATTTTCAAAATATAAGTTAAAAAAGTATTTAAAAAACATTTTTAGTTGACAAAAAAAGGGGGGGTGTTATTATATACTTGATGAAATCACTTTCATCATAAATTAACATTTAAAAAGGGGATGAAAACATGAAAAAGAATTTAATAAACATAGCTTTAGTTTCAGTAATGACTTTAATTTTAATGGTTGTTACAGGGATTCAAGCCATGAAAGAAACAAATTTAGCTTTTGGTATTTTAGCGATATCTTTTATACCTTATATAGTTTTAAATATTGTTAATAAGGATAATGAAAATCAAGTTATTATTAATTTAGGTGTCTTGTTATTTTATATAGTGGTAGTAATTGCGATTGCCTTTAGTAATTTAAATTATACAAGTAGTACTGGTGAATCTATGCATGGCGTTCATGAAACGAATTTTACTTCATTAGGACTTTATATAAGTATAGTTCTAATCCCTTATTTGATTGGCAATTTAATTGTTAATCAAAAATTAGCTATTCATAGATTTATTATTATGGGTTTGGTAGTTCTTACACCTATTTTAGGAATAATGGGAATTATTATTTCTTTTAAAGCTTTCATAGCTTATAGCGTTATTCTTTTAATTTATTTTTTAGCTATTATTATTTATCCAATAGTTATATATTATCTACCTAAAAAAGACAAAATAAATTTAAATAATTAACTTATTATAAAAACTCTAATTAGGCTCTAGTTAAAATTAGAGTTTTTTATTTATATGAAAATGTTTGATGGAACTATATTAGATAGGTTGTTAAGTTATGTGTTAATTTTTATATTTAATGATAGCGCTTTAATTGTTTACTAGTTTTTTATAATTTGATATAATTTAGTTGAAATCTTATATAATAGCTTTAATATGGTAAGCAAGTCTCTACCCTAAAACCATTAATTTTAGGACTATAAGATTTTATTTTTTGTTGTTGTAGAGATTTATTGCTTGGATTGGAAGGTCAATATGAAAAATCTAATGCAAAATAAATCATTTATATTTGGAAATCTAAAAGACGCAATTAGTGCGTCTTTTTTTGTTTTGGTGATAGTATGAAAATAGGTATCATTGGTGGTGGACAGTTAGGTATGATGATTGCCGAGGCGGCTAAAAAGTTAAATGTTAAAACAATCGCTTTAGATCCAAATCCTAATTGTTCATGTAAGTATATTTGTGATGAAGTTATTGTTGGTGATTATAATGATGTTAATAAGTTAGAAGAACTTGGCAAAAAAAGTGATGTTATTACTTATGAATTTGAAAACATTGAAGCTAAGCCTTTAGAATTTTTAGTTAAAAATTATAATCTTAAACAAGGGATTAAACAATTATACATTTCCCAAAATCGGCTAAGAGAGAAAGAAGCTGCTAGAAGTTGTGGTTTAAAGACGGCTCCTTTTTACAAAATTAGTAGTTATGAAGATTTAAAAGAAGCTTATAACAAGCTAAATGGAAAAGCTATTTATAAGACAACTACTTTAGGTTATGATGGCCATGGCCAATATGTTATTAATAATTTAGAAGATTTAGAAAAGGTTAAGCTTGGTGAAGAAGGCATTTTAGAAGGCTTTGTTGATTTTGATTATGAAACTTCTATTATTATGGTAAGAGACAAGTTTAAAACTGTAAGTTTAGAACCGACAATCAATTATCATAAAGATGGTATTTTAGATATTAGTTATGCATGTAAGAAGAATGATTTAGTGTTTACTAAGCTTAAACAAGCTTCTTATAAGTTTATGGAAGAGTTAGATATATATGGTATTTTAACAATTGAATATTTTGTAAAAGGTGATGATTTTTACTTTAATGAGATGGCACCAAGGCCTCATAATAGTGGACATTTTTCGATTGAGGGGTCTTCTTTAAGTCAATATGATCTTTTAGTTAATTATTTGTTAGACCTTCCTTTAGAAGAACCAATTTTGTTAAAAAATAGTGTAATGAAAAATATTTTAGGTGTTGATTATGCTTCTTTAAATGATTTTAAAGATTTAAATAATGTTTATATTCATGATTATCATAAAAAAGAAGTTAAGAGTTTAAGAAAAATGGCTCATATAACGTTTACTGATATTAATTATGATGATTTTATTAATACTTACAATAAGAAATTTAAGAGGTAATTAGATGAACTGTCGTATTTATGTTGAAAAAAAAGATAATTTTTTAGTAGAAACTAAGTCTATTTTAGATGATTTAAATTTGAATCTAAATCTTAATTTAAGTTCTTTAAGGTATTTAAATGTTTATGATGTTTTTAATATAGAAGAGACTTTATTAGAAAAGAGTAAATATTTAGTATTTGGGGAAGTACAAACAGATAATGTTTATTTAGATTTAGATTTAAGTCCTTATAAAGTATTAGCTATTGAATATTTACCTGGTCAATTTGATCAAAGGGCAGAAGCGGCTAAGTCTTGTTTAATGATTATTGATCCTAAAAGTTTAGTTAATGTTAAAAGTAGTAGACTTTATTTATTTAATAAAGATTTAGATGATAATGATTTAAATAAGATTAAAAATTATTTAATAAATAAAGTAGAAGCTAGAGAAAAAGATTTAAATGTTTTAAGTGATTCAATTAACACCACAATTAAAGAAGTTAAAGTTTTAGATGGCTTTAGAAAATTGACTAATTTAAAAGAATTTATAAGTAATTATGGTCTGGCGATGTCAGAAGATGATTTAAAAACGGTTATTGATTATTTTGAAGATGTTCGTCGTGATCCAACGGAAACAGAGTTAAGAATATTAGATACATACTGGTCAGATCATTGTAGACATACTACATTTAATACTTTATTTACTAAAGTTAGTTTTCTAGATTCACCTTTAAAAGCTGAGTTAATGAATGCTTATAATTTATATTTAAATTTAAGAAAAGAAACTAATAGAGAAAATAAACCACTTTGTTTAATGGATTTAGCGGTAATAGGAGCTTCAGCTTTAAGAAAAGCTGGCTATTTAGATGATTTAGAAATAAGTGAAGAAAATAATGCTTGTAGCATTTATGTTGATGTAGAAGAAAATGGTAAAAAAGAAAAGTGGCTATTACAGTTTAAAAATGAAACTCATAATCATCCAACCGAAATTGAACCATTTGGTGGGGCCTCTACTTGTTTAGGTGGGGCAATTAGAGATCCACTATCTGGTAGAAGTTATGTTTATCAAGCAATGAGAGTTACGGGAGCTGCTAATATTTATGAAGAAGTTAAAAACACCTTACCAAATAAGCTTCCTCAAAGAGTCATTAGTCAAAAAGCGGCTGCTGGTTATTCATCATATGGTAATCAAATAGGGCTTGCGACTACGCATGTTAAAGAAATTTATGATGAAGATTATGTAGCTAAACGTTTAGAAGTTGGTGCTGTAGTAGGAGCAGTTAAGGCTAAAAATGTTAGAAGAGAAAGTCCACAGCCAGGCGATGTGATTTTATTACTTGGTGGTCTAACAGGTCGTGATGGTATAGGTGGGGCGACAGGGTCTTCTAAGGAACATAATGATAAGAGTATTACTGAATGTGCATCAGAAGTGCAAAAAGGTAATGCTTTAGAAGAAAGAAAATTAGAACGTTTATTTAGAAGAGAAGATGTTTGTAAGTTAATTAAAAAGAGTAATGATTTTGGTGCTGGTGGCGTTAGTGTTGCGATTGGTGAGTTGGCTGATGGTCTAGATATTAATTTAGATGTTATTAAGGTTAAATATTTAGGTTTAAATGCGACTGAATTAGCAATTTCTGAATCACAAGAAAGAATGGCAGTTGTGATTGATAAAAAAGATGAAGCTTTATTTAAAAAGCTTTGTGAAGAAGAAAATATCTTATCAACTAAGGTGGCAGTTGTAACTGATAAAAATCGCTTAGTGATGCGTTATAATGGTCAAGTTGTTGTTGATATTGATCGTAATTTTTTAAATAGTAATGGAGCTTTACATAAAACAGAAGTTATTGTTGATAGTAACACTAATAAATTTCCAACTATTTGTATGCAATCATCGATTTCAGAAATGGTGTTAGACGTTTTACAATTACCTAATGTTACTAGTCAAAAAGGTCTAATTGAAATGTTTGATTCAACCATTGGTAGATCAACTGTTTTACTTCCTTTTGGTGGCAAAACATATAGAACAGAGTCATTAGTAAGTTGTGAATTGTTACCAGTTTTAACTAACACTTTAGATGCTTCAATGATGGCTTTTGGTTATAATCCTTTAATTTCTAAATATAATCCTTATGTTGGGGCTATTTATGCTGTAGTTGAAGCGATTAGTAAAATAGTTGCTGCTGGTGGTGATTATAAAAAGATTAGATTTTCTTTCCAAGAATATTTTAAGAGGATGCAAAGCGCAAAAGATTATGGCCTACCTTTAATGGCTTTACTTGGGGCCTTAAAGTGTCAAATGGATTTTAAATTACCAGCTATTGGTGGTAAGGATTCAATGAGTGGAACTTACAAAGATTTAAATGTTCCACCAATGTTAATGGCTTTTGGGGTTACGATGGTTAAGGCTAATCATGTTATTTCACCAGAGTTTAAAGAAGATGGTAATTATGTTTATTTATTTTTAAATAAAGAAGATGATAAGCATATTTTAGATACTAAATATTTAATGGAAATCTATGATTATATTCATGAACATGTAATTAACAATGACATTATTTCTGCTCATCCACTTTTAAATGGTGGTATTATTGAAGCTTTAGCGAAGATGAGTTTTGGTAATAATATTGGTTGTGATGTTAGTGTTGATAAGGCTTTATTGAATAAGTTTTTATATGGTTCTTTAATAGTTGAGTCTAAGACTAAATTAGATAATGGTATTTTAATTGGTAAAACAATTAAGGATAATTTAATAATTAATCAAAATAGTTTCAATATTAATGATTTATATGAAGTTAATCGTAAACCATTTATTAATATTTATAAAGATGAAGTTAATTCAAACAGTCCGCTAGTTGATTATAAGCCTTATAAAACTAATAATGAATTTAAAGGTAAGAATCAAAAAGAAGTAAAAGTTTTAATTCCAGTTTTCCCTGGTACTAACTGTGATTATGATACAAAAAGAGCTTTTGAAGCCGAAGGTGCTACTGTAAACTTCTTTGTATTCAATAATTTAAGTAGTGAAAATATTTTAAATTCAATTAAGAATTTAGCTTTAGAAATTGAAAAATGTGATATTTTAGCTTTTGCCGGAGGCTTTAGTGCTGGTGATGAACCAGATGGTTCTGGTAAGTTTATTTATAATGTTATTAATAATGAAGTTGTAAAAAAGGCGATTAATAAACATCTAGAAAAGAAGAATTTAATTATTGGTATTTGTAATGGTTTCCAAGCCTTAGTTAAATCAGGTCTATTACCTTATTCTAAATTAGGTATGGTTGAAAAAAACAGTCCTACCTTATTTAAAAACGATATCAATAGACATGCTTCTAGGATTGTTAAGACTAAGGTTATGAGTAATAATTCACCTTGGTTAGCAGGACTTAATTTAGGAGAAGTCCATGAAATTGCGATTTCACATGGTGAAGGTAAATTTGTGGTTAGAGAAGCGATGTTTAAGGACTTTTTAAATAAAGGTATGATAGCCTTTAGTTATGTTGATGATGATGGTAATGTTACTGTTGATGGTAAATATAACCCTAATGGTTCTTATTATGGTATTGAAGGTATCGTTAGTGAAGATGGTTTAATTTTAGGTAAGATGGGTCATACAGAACGTTATACAGAAGGTTGTTTTAAAAATATATATGGGAATAAAGTAGAACCTATTTTTAGAAATGGTGTTAATTATTTTAGAAAGTAAGGAGAAATGATAATATGGAAAAATTAGAAAAAATTTATGAAGGTAAAGCAAAGCAAATTTATAAAACTACTAAAGATGATGAAATTATAATGCATTATAAAGATGATGCGACTGCCTATAATGGAGTTAAGAAAGCTCAAATTAAAGATAAAGGTGAATTAAACAACAAGATTTCAACTATTATCTATAAATATTTAATGGAAAATGGTATTCCTACTCATTATATTGAAACTTTAAATGAACGTGATCAATTATGTAAAAAAGTAACTATTTTTCCTTTAGAAGTAATTGTTAGAAATATTATTGCTGGCTCAATGTCTAAACGTTTAGGTATACCTGAAGGTACTAAACCGGAAAATGTCATCTATGAAATTTGTTACAAAAATGATAGTTTAGGTGATCCATTAATTAATGATCATCATGCCGTAGCTTTAAAGGCTGCCACTTATGCTGAATTGAATGAAATTTATGATTTAACAGCTCGTATTAATGAATTATTAATTGCTTTATTTAAAAAAGTGAGTATTATTTTAGTAGATTTCAAGATTGAATTTGGCAAAACTAAAGATGGTAAGATTGTTTTAGCTGATGAAATTTCTCCTGATACAGCTCGTTTATGGGATGAAAAAACTCATAATCGTTTAGATAAGGATCGTTTTAGACGTGATCTTGGTCATGTTAGCGAAGCTTATCAAGAAATTTATAATCGTTTAGGTAATTTATAAGATGTTTAGTAAAGAATTGCATGAAGAATGTGGGGTTTTTGGTATTTATAATATCAAAAACGCCGCTTCTTTAACTTATTATGGTCTTCATAGTTTACAACACCGTGGGCAAGAAGCTTGTGGAATTGTAAGCTTAGATGAAGAAACATTTTATAAACAAAAAGGTCAAGGTCTAGTTACAGAAGTTTTTAGAAATGGGGCTTTAGCTAGTTTAAAAGGTAATATCGCCATTGGTCATGTTAGATATTCAACTAGTGGTGGTAATTTATTAGAAAATGTTCAACCGTTATTTTTTAGACATAATTCAGGTGATTTTGCTTTAGCTCACAATGGTAATATTGTCAATTCTAAGGAATTAAAAAAGTATTTAGAAGATCAAGGTAGTATTTTTCAATCTACATCAGATACGGAAATTTTAGCGCATTTAATTAAGAAAAACAGTAATGATGAAAATAGAATCCCTACGATTATTGATGCGTTAAATATGTTAGAAGGAGCCTTTTCTTTCTTAATTTTAACTAAGGATAGATTATATGCTTGTCGTGATAAATATGGTTTAAGACCACTTTCAATTGGCAAATTAGAAGATGGTTTTGTTATAAGTAGTGAAACTTGTGCTTTTGATGCGATAGGAGCTACTTATGTTCGTGATGTTAATCCAGGTGAAGTAGTTGTTTTTAGTGATAATGGCATGGAAAGTTTTAGATATTCTATTTTTAAGAAAAACAAGATGTGTGCAATGGAATATATTTATTTTGCTCGTCCAGATAGTGATATTGAGTCTTTAAATGTCCATACTTTTAGAAAAGAAACAGGTAAGCTTTTATATAAACAACACCCAATTGAAGGTGATATTGTAGTAGGTGTACCTGATTCTTCTTTATCAGCGGCGATTGGTTATGCCGAAGAGTCTAAAATAGCTTATGAAATGGGCTTAGTTAAAAATAAATATGTTGCTCGTACTTTTATTGAGCCTTCGCAAGCTTTAAGAGAACGCGGCGTAAAATTAAAATTAAGTGCAGTTAGAAGTATTGTTAAAGATAAGAGAGTTATCTTAATTGATGATTCAATTGTTAGAGGTACAACTTCTAAAAGAATTGTTCAAATGTTAAGAGATGCAGGAGCTAAAGAAGTACATGTAGCGATTGCTTCTCCACAAATTACACATCCTTGTTTTTATGGTGTTGATATGTCTACTTATGATGAGTTAATTAGTGCACATCATAGTGTAGAAGAAGTAAGAAAGATGATAAATGCGGATACTTTAGTCTTTTTAGATGAAAAGAATTTATTTGAAGCAAGTAAGCGCAGTGAACTTTGTACAGCTTGTTTTTGTGGAAAATATCCAACGGCTTTATATCAAAGTTATGAAGATGCGAATAAAGACGGTAAGTTCTAGGAGGAGTAAATATGGGTTCAAAAGAATATGTTAAAGCTGGTGTTGATTTAGAAGCTGGTTATGAAGTAGTAAGAAGAATAAAGAAACACACTAAAAATACTAATCGTATAGGTGTAATGGGTGGTATAGGTTCTTTTGGTGGTTTGTTTGATTTAAGTATTTTAAATTATAAAGAACCAGTTTTAGTATCTGGTACTGATGGTGTTGGTACTAAATTAAAGATTGCCTTTCAAATGAATAAGCACGATACAATCGGTATTGATGCAGTGGCAATGTGTGTAAATGATGTTTTAGCGCAAGGGGCAGAACCATTATTCTTTTTAGATTATGTAGCGGTTGGCAAAAATTATCCAGCTTTAGTTGAACAAATTGTTAAGGGTGTTAGTGATGGTTGTGTATTAGCTAATTCAGCTTTAATCGGTGGTGAGACAGCGGAAATGCCTGGTTTATATCAAGATGGTGAATATGATATTGCTGGTTTTTCGGTAGGTGTTGTTGAAAAAAGTGAAATTCTTGATGGTAGTAAGGTTAAAGAAGGCGATGTTTTAATTGGCCTTTTGTCTAGTGGTGTTCATTCTAATGGTTTTAGTTTAGTAAGAAAGATTGTTAGTGATAATAATTTAGATTTAAAGGAAAATTATTGTTTTACTAAACCTTTAGGAGAAGTGCTTTTAACACCTACTAGAATTTATGTAAAGCCTGTTTTAAAGGCCATTAAAACTAAAAAAGTTCACTCAGTTATGCATGTAACTGGTGGTGGTTTTGATGAAAACTTGGTAAGAGGTATTAAAGATGGGCAAGGTATTTTAATTAATGAAGGTACTTGGCCTATTCACCCTATCTTCCCATTCTTAGAAGGTTATGGCAAGATTAATCATAGGGAAATGTATAATGTCTTTAATATGGGTATTGGAATGGTTTTAGTTACTAGTAAGGAAGATAGTTTAGAAATTATTAAGCTTTTAGAAGAAAATGGTGAAAAAGCTTATGTTATTGGTGAAGTTACTAACCAAGAAGGTGTAACTATTAAATGAAAAGAATAGCGGTTTTTGCGAGTGGTAATGGTTCTAATTTTGAAGCTATTGCCAAAGCGATAAAAAATGGTAAATTAAAAGCTAATTTAGTTTGTTTAATTTGTGATAAGAAAGATGCTTACGTTTTAGAAAGAGCGAAGAAATATAAGGTTAAAAGTTTTGTTTTTAGTTTAAAAAAATATGGGGATAAAAAAACTTATGAAGAAGCTATCTTGAAGGTGTTAGAATCTTTAAAAGTCGAATTAATTTGTTTAGCTGGTTATATGAAGATTATAAGTGATACTTTACTTAAAGCTTATAATAATAAAATCATTAATATTCATCCAGCTTTATTACCAGCTTTTAAAGGAGCTCATGCAATAGAAGATGCTTATAATTATGGTGTTAAAGTTTACGGTGTTACTATTCATTATGTAAGTGAAGAAGTAGATGGTGGTAAGATTATTAGCCAGGGAGTTATTAATTATCAAGAAGGAATGAATATTTTAGAAATTGAAAAGAGAATTCATTTACTTGAACATAGGTTATATGTAAAAACATTAAAGAAATTGTTGGAGGAATAGGATGAGAGCTTTAATTAGTGTTAGTGATAAAACGAAAGTTGTTTGGTTTGCAAGTCAATTAGTTAAACTTGGTTTTGAAATAATTGCGACAGGGGGAACTAAAAAAGTTTTAGAAGAAGCGGGTATTAAAGTTATATATGTTGAAGATGTCACTCATAGTAAAGAAATATTAGATGGTAGAGTAAAAACACTTCATCCAGCCATTCATGGTGCTTTGTTAGCTAGAAGAGATTTAGAAAGTCATATGGTGACTTTAAAAGAAAATAATATTACTCCTATTGATTTAGTTTGTGTTAACTTATATCCATTTAAAAAGACAATTGAAAAAGAAAATGTAACATTAGAAGAAGCTATTGAAAATATTGATATTGGTGGTCCTTCAATGTTACGTAGTGCCGCTAAGAATA
Organism: uncultured bacterium; assembly: GCA_949291115.1. GTDB lineage: Bacteria > Bacillota_I > Bacilli_A > Acholeplasmatales > Anaeroplasmataceae > CALUXS01. Next base: position 9,378 of record CASETY010000006.1, on the reverse strand, counting down.
ATAAGAGTGTTTATGCTGTATGTGATCCTAATGATTATGAAGATGTAATTAATCATTTAAAAGCTAAAGAAGATGATGAAACTTATCGTTTATATTTGGCTTCTAAAGTATTTAGTCATACTGCTTCTTATGATATGATGATTGCCAATTATTTAGAAAAAATTAGTGGAAACAATAATGATTATTTCATTCACGCTACTAAAGTTGAAGATTTAAGATATGGTGAAAATCCGCATCAAAAGGCCACTTTTTATAAATTAAAAGATAATTTATCTTATTCTTTAGCTAATGCTAAACAATTACATGGTAAAGCTTTATCTTATAATAATATTCAAGATGCGAATGCTGCTTTAATGATTACCTCTGAATTTAAAGAACCATTTGCCGTGGCTGTTAAACATATGAACCCATGTGGAGCTTCTTTAGGAAGTGATATTGTAGAAGCTTTTAAGAAAGCTTATGAAGCTGATCCAGTTTCTATTTTTGGTGGTATTGTAGCTTTAAATAGAGAAGTTAATTTAGAATTAGCTAATTTATTAAAGCCTATTTTCTTAGAAGTAATTATCGCTCCTGCTTTTAGTGAGGAAGCTTTAGCTTTACTTTCTAAGAAAAAAAATATTCGTTTAATGACTTGTAAAATGGATAATGTTACCAAAGAGGAACAATTTACTTTTGTAAATGGTGGTTTATTAGTTCAAGATTTAGATAATAGTTTAAATACTTTATCTTTAACTAAAGAAATGAATGTGACTAATACAAGTGTTGATGAAAAGACTTTGAAAGATTTAGATTTTGCCTTTAAAATTGTTAAACATGTTAAGTCTAATGCCATTGTTTTAGCTAAAGATGGCACTACTTGTGGAGTTGGTGCTGGTCAAATGAATAGAATTGGTTCTTTAGAAATAGCTTATAACGAAGCTTTAAGTTTTAAACATAATGAAGACTTAGTTTTAGCTTCTGACGGATTCTTCCCTTTTGATGATTGCGCTAAATTTGCAGTAGAACATGGTATTAAAGCTATCGTTCAACCTGGTGGTTCAGTAAGAGACCAAGATTCAATTGTTGTTTGTAATGAAGCTAATATTCCAATGTTATTTACAGGAAGGAGACATTTTAAACACTAATGAATAAGGTTTTAGTTATTGGTAGTGGTGGCAGATGTGATGCCATTTGCATGAAGCTAAAAGAAAGCGAAAAAATTGATTTTTTATTTGCCGCACCAGGTAATCCTGGCATGGCTCGTTATGCGATTTTAGTCCCTATTGCTGTAGATGATGTTGATGGTTTAGTTAATTTTGCCTTAAAAGAAAAAATTGATTTAACTATTGTTGGTCCAGAAGCTAGCTTGGCTTTAGGTATTGTTGATGAGTTTAATAAACATGGTTTAAAGATATTTGGTCCAACTAAAAAAGCTACAATGGTTGAATCTAGTAAAGCCTATGCTAAAGATATTATGAAAAAGTATAATATACCAACTGCTTCTTATGAAGTGTTTAGTGATTATGATAGCGCTATAAATTATGTTAAGTCTAATAACACTTATCCACTAGTTTTAAAATATGATGGTTTAGCTTTAGGTAAAGGTGTAGTTATTGTTAATAATTTTGAAGAGGCTAAAGTTACTTTAAATGATATGTTAGTAGCACATGAATTTGGTAAAAGTAGTGTGGTTATTGAAGAATATTTAGTTGGTAAAGAATTTTCTTTCATGTGTTTTGTTAATAAGGAAAATGTTTATAAAATGATTCCTGCTCAAGATCATAAAAGAGCTTTTGATAATGATTTAGGTCCTAATACTGGTGGTATGGGAGCTTATACACGACTTAAGTTTTTAACTAATGAAGATATTAATTATAGTTATGAAGAAATTATGGTAAAGATGGCTAAGGCACTCGTTAAAGAAAATAATCCTTTTACCGGGATTTTATATGGTGGTTTAATGAAGACTAAAGATGGTATTAAAGTTATTGAATTTAATGCTCGCTTTGGTGATCCTGAAACAGAAGTTGTCTTACCTTGTTTAAAAAGTGATTTATATCAAGCTATTATTGATATTTTAAATGATAAAGAACCTGAATTAATTTGGGATAATAGACCGACTTTAGGGGTTGTTTTAGCTTCTAAAGGTTATCCAAAAACTTATCAAAAGAATTTTGAGATTTTTATTCCACCTTTTGAAAATGGTTATGTTTTCCATATGGGTACTAAGATTAATGATGATAAGTTATATACTAATGGTGGTCGTGTTCTAATGGTTGTAAATCAAGGTTATACTTTAGAAGAAGCTAAGGATTTAACTTATGATATGGTTGATTCTATCGAATGTGCTAATTTATTTTATCGTAAGGACATTGGTAAAGATTCTCTTTAAAAAATAGGTTTTAAGCTATATAATTATATTTAAAATAAAAAAAGAGGGTTTTATATATGTCAATTGTTATAAGTGGTACTAAATTAGCTTTAAGCATTAGAGAAAGATTAAGTAAAGATATCTTAGTGGCAGCTAAGATTCATGGTCGTGTACCTAAATTAGCGGTAATTTTAGTTGGTAATGATATGGGTTCTTTATCTTATGTTAAAGGTAAAGAAAAAGCAGCTAAAGAAGTTGGTATTTTAATCGATACTTATCATTATCAAGAAGATATAAAAGAAATAGATGTTGAAAATAAAATAAGAGAATTAAATAATGATAATAGTGTAGATGGTATTTTAGTTCAATTGCCTTTACCAAAACATATTAATACCGATTATATAATTAATTTAGTTGATCCAAGTAAAGATGTTGATGGTTTTCATCCCCGTAATGTTGCATCTTTATATTTAAAACAAACAGGTATAAGTCCTTGTACACCTAAAGGAGTCATTACTTTATTAGATAGCAAAAACATTACTATTGAAGGTAAGAGGGCGGTTGTTGTAGGTCGTTCTAACATTGTTGGTATGCCGATGGCTAAAATGTTGTTAGATAGAAATGCTACAGTTACTATTTGTCATTCTAGAACTAAAGATTTAGCTTCTATTACTAAAGAGGCAGACATTTTAATTGCTTGTTTAGGAAAAGCTAAATATATAACTGCAGATATGGTTAAAGAAGGAGCGGTTGTTATCGACGTAGGAGCTAATAAAGATCCACTAACTAATAAATTATGTGGTGATGTTGACTTTGACAATGTTTCTTTGAAGGCATCATATATAACTAAAGTTCCTGGTGGTGTTGGCCCAATGACCATCTGTTGTTTATTAGAAAATACATTTATTGCTTATTTAGGTCATTTTAAAAAGTAGACTTGTTTTATTTGGTCAAATAAATTATAATATAATTATAACAATGACCAAACAAACGAGGTGAAAATATGTATTTTGAAGATGCTAGAACAGAATTAAAAAGGGAAATGGTTGATGACATAAAAAAAGAAATCTTGGCTTTTTTAAACACATCAGGTGGAACAATTTATGTTGGTGTAAACGATGATGGTACTATAAATGGAGATTTCGTTAAAAATTTAGATAAAGATGCCATTAATAATAAATTAGCAAATTGGTTAGAAGATTCTTTTTACCCATCTCCTAGTAATTTAATAAATTATAGTTTTAATGACGATAACGTCTTAGTAATTAATATTAAAATGGGTGAAAAAAAGCCTTATTTTTTAAGAGATAAAGGACCAAAACCAAGCGGTGTATATAAAAGAGTTGGTAGTACCATAAGAAAAGTGAATGAAGATGAAATTTTGTTAATGATTATGAATTCGAATTCATATGTGTATGAAAATGGACAATCCGAAGAACAAGATTTGACTTTTAAAGCCCTCAAAAATGTATTTGATGAACAAGGTGTTATTTTAAATAAACGTACGTTTAATTCATTAGGCTTTTATAATAAAAATTCAAAGTATACTAATTTAGCGTGGTTATTATCTGATCAATCTAATATAAAAATTAAAGTTGCAGAATTTGATGAAAATCTTAATTTTAAAGTAAAGAAAGAATTTGTTGGTTCATTAATAAAATGTTTCTTTGAAGTAAGGGATCAAGTATTACGTTTAAATGACACATCTGCAATTATTAATGCTAGTACATTTATGAGAATTGAGCAAAAATCATATCCAGAGATTGCTTTAAGAGAGGCTATCGTAAATGCTTTTTGCCATGCTAATTATTTTATTCGCTCAGATATTTCAATATATTTTTATCCAGATAAAGTTAAAATATCTAATCCTGGTGGAATTTTTAATGCCACTTTAGAAGAAATATTAAATGGAACTCAAACATATCGTAATCCAAAACTTGTACATGTGTTTGACAAATTAAAAATTATTGAAAATTTTGGTATGGGTATTCTAAGGATTCAATCAGCATACGCTAATAGTTCTTTAAAACCAAAATTTGAAAGTACTGATAATCATTTTTATGTCTATCTTCCTAATTTAAACTATAAAGATAACCAAAACAAACCAAATAATGATATATCATTTGTCGATAATTCTTTAAATGATGATGATTTAGAAATTCTAAAAATAATTAATGTGTATCCAGGAATAAAAGTTAATGATATATATAATATTTTATTAGATAATAATACAAAAGTAACAATAGATGTAATAAGAAACGCATTAAAAAGAAAACTTGAAAAATATGTTATTTTTAAGGGCTCTAAAAAAACAGGCGGTTATTTTATTAGACAAATGACCCAATAAATGACCAAATAAAATTAAGTAAATGACCAAATAAATTATTTTTATTAAATATAATTTTGGCTTAATTCCAATGTTTTTTACAAAATGACCCAATAAATGACCAAATAAAATTAACTAGATGACCAAATAAATAAACTAGAAGGAGAAACGTATGATTGATAGATATTGTAGACAAGAAATGCATGATATTTGGACTGAAGAAGCTAAGTTTAATGCTTATTTAAAAGTAGAAATTGAAGCTTGTAAGGCTTGGTCTAAATTAGGAGTAATTCCTTTAGAAGACGTTCTTTTAATTGAAAAGAATGCTAGTTTTGATATTAAAAGAATTAAAGAAATTGAAGAAGTAACTCGTCATGATGTTGTAGCTTTCACAAGAGCTGTTTCTGAAACGTTAGGAGAAGAAAGAAAATGGGTTCACTATGGTCTAACTTCTACTGATGTTGTTGATACGGCTAATGGTTATATTTTAAAACAAGCTAATAATATTTTAAGAGAAGATATTAAGAAATTTTTAAATGTTTTAAAGAAGAAAGCTTTAGAATATAAAAAGACACCATGTATTGGTAGAACTCATGGCATTCATGCAGATATTACTTATTTTGGTTTAAAGTTTGTTTTGTGGTATGAAGAAATGAAACGTAACTTAGAACGTTTTGAAGAAGCTTCTAAGCATGTAGAAGCTGGCAAATTAAGTGGAGCAGTTGGAAATTTTTGTAACATTCCACCTTTTATTCAAGAAGAAGTTTGTAAGAATTTAGGTTTAGAAAGTGCTAATGTTTCAACCCAAGTTTTACAAAGAGATCGTCATGCTTATTATATGGCTACTTTAGCAGTTATTGCTTCAACTTTAGAACAAATGGCAACGGAAATAAGAAACTTACAAAGAACAGAAGTTCATGAAGCTGAAGAAGCTTTTAGAAAAGGCCAAAAAGGTAGTTCAGCTATGCCTCATAAAAGAAATCCAATTGGTTCAGAAAATATTTGTGGATGTGCTAGAGTAATGCGTGGCTATATGGTTACAGCTTATGAAAATGTAGCTTTGTGGCATGAAAGAGATATTTCTCATAGTTCAACGGAAAGAATCATTTTACCAGATGCAACTTCTTTATTAGATTATATGTTAACGCGCTTTACTAATATTATTGATAATTTAGTTGTTTATGAAGATAAAATGATGTCTGATATTTATATGACTAATAAAGTTATTTTCGCTCAAAGAGTTATGAATGCTTTAATCAATAAAGGTTTAGTTAGAGAAGAAGCTTATGATTTAGTTCAACCTATTGCGATGGAAGCTTATAACAATAACTTAGATTATGAAGAGCTTTTAAAGAAAAATGAGAATGTTAGAAATGTTCTTTCTTTAGAAGAATTAGAAGATTGTTTTACTTTAGATTATTATTACAAAAATGTTGATTATATTTATGATAAAGTAGGAATCAAGGAGGAAAAATAATGGCATTTGAAAATATTAGAGAAGGTTTAACTTTTGATGATGTATTGTTAGTTCCCCAAAAATCAGAAGTATTACCAGGTGAAGTTTCTTTAAAAACAAATTTAACTAAAAATATTGTTTTAAATATTCCTATTGTTAGTGCGGCGATGGATACAGTTACCGAATCACGCTTAGCTATCGCATTAGCTAGAGAAGGCGGTATTGGTTTTATTCATAAAAATATGAGTATTGAAGCGCAAGCTAATGAAGTTGATTTAGTTAAGAGAAATGAAAGTGGTATGATTTCTAATCCTGTTACTTTAAAACCAAATCAAACAGTTAAAGAAGCTTATGAAATTATGCTTAAGTTTAAGATTGGTGGTTTCCCTGTTGTTGATGATGATAATAAGTTATTAGGTATTATTACTAGTCGTGATTTAAAATATATGAATCACGATGATACTTTAGTAAAAGAAGTAATGACTAAAGATAATTTAATTACCGCTAAAGTTGGTACTTCTTTAGAAGAAGCTAGCAAAATATTATGGGAACATCGTATTGAAAAATTACCGATTGTTGACAAAGATTATCATTTAGTTGGTTTAATTACTAATAAAGATATTGATAATGCTTTAAATTATCCTAATGCTTCAAAAGATAAGAATGGTCGTTTACGTTGCGGGGCCGCTGTTGGGGTTGGTGCTGATACAATGGATAGAGTTAAAGCCTTAGTAGAAGCTGGGGTTGATGTAATTACTGTTGATAGTGCGCATGGTCATTCTAAAAATGTTATTGAAACAGTCAAAAAAATTAAAAAAACTTATCCTAATTTAGATTTAGTAGCTGGTAATATTGTTACTAAAGAGGCAGCAGAAGAATTAATTAAAGCAGGCGTTGATGCGGTAAAAGTAGGTATTGGTCCTGGTTCAATTTGTACAACGAGAGTTATTGCTGGTGTTGGTGTACCACAAGTTACAGCTGTTGCGGATGTAGCTGAATATTGTAAAGACAAAGGCATTTGTGTAATAGCAGATGGTGGTATTAAATTTTCTGGTGATATTGTTAAGGCTTTAGCGGCTGGTGGTAATGTTGTTATGCTTGGTTCTTTATTAGCTGGTTGTGAAGAATCACCTGGTGATGAAGTAATTTTCCAAGGACGTCGTTTTAAAGTGTATGTTGGTATGGGTAGTTTGGCAGCGATGAAACGTGGTTCAGCTGATCGTTATTTCCAAGCTAAAGAAACTACAGCTAAAAAATTAGTACCAGAAGGTATTGAAGGTCGTGTTGCTTATAAAGGTATGTTAAGTGATACTATTTACCAACTTTGTGGTGGTATTAGATCTGGTATGGGTTATTGTGGTGCTAAAACAATTAGTGACTTACAAAAACATCATGTTTTTGTTAGAATTACTAATGCTGGTTTAAGAGAAAGTCATCCACATGATGTTGATATTACTGTTGAAGCTCCAAATTATACAAAGTAGGTCAAATTTATGCATGAAAAGATATTAGTTTTAGATTTTGGTGGTCAGTATAATCAGTTGATTTGTAGACGTGTTCGTGACTTGAATGTTTATGCAGAAGTGCATCCTTATACAATGTCTATTGAAAAAATAAAAGAATATAATCCTAAAGGTATTATCTTTACAGGTGGTCCTAATAGTTGTTACCTAGAGGATTCACCTTTATGTGATAAGGGAATTTTTGATTTAAACATTCCTATTTTAGGTATTTGTTACGGATCCCAATTAATGGCTCATTTACTTGGTGGAAAAGTTGAAAAAGCTTTGACTTCAGAATATGGAAAAACCCTTATTTCAAGCGATAATCAGTCGTTATTATTTAAAGAAATTCCAAGTGAAAATGTTGTGTGGATGAGCCATACTGATTATGTTAGTAAATTACCTAGCGGTTTTAAGAAGATAGCTTTTTCTAAAGACTGTCCTTATGCAGCTTTTGAAAATGCAGATAAAAAATTATATGCAGTTCAATTCCATCCGGAAGTGATGCATACTGAATATGGTAATACTTTATTAAACAATTTTTTAGTTAATGTTTGTCAAGTTAATAAAGATTGGCAAATGACTGATTTTGTTAAAGATAAAATTTTAGAATTAAAAGAAAAAATCAAAGATGGTAAAGTTTTATGCGCTTTATCAGGTGGTGTAGATAGTTCGGTAGCCGCTATTTTACTTGCGAAAGCTTGTGGCAAAAATCTTACTTGTGTATTTGTTGATCATGGTCTTCTTCGCAAAAATGAGAGTGAAGAAGTTGAAGAAATTTTTGGTAAGAATGGTCATTATGATTTAAACTTTATTAAAGTTGATGCTAAAGAAAGATTTTATAAAGCTTTAAAAGGTGTGACCGATCCAGAAAAGAAAAGAAAAATCATTGGCAATGAATTTATCAAAGTTTTTGAAGAAGAAGCTAAAAAAATAGGTAAAGTTGATTATTTAGTCCAAGGGACTATTTATCCCGATGTTATTGAAAGTGGTCTTGGTAAATCAGCTGTTATCAAATCACATCATAATGTTGGAGGTTTACCATCAGTAGTTGATTTTAAAGAAATTGTTGAACCTTTAAGATTATTATTTAAAGATGAAGTAAGAAAAGTTGGCTTAGAACTTGGCTTACCAGATTATTTAGTTTTCCGCCAACCATTCCCAGGTCCTGGTTTAGGTATCAGAATAATTGGTGAAGTAACTGGTGAAAAAGTAAAAATAGTACAAGATGCCGACTATATTTATCGAGAAGAAATTAAAAAAGCTGGTTTAGATAAAACACTTAGTCAATATTTTGCAGCTTTAACTAATATGCAATCAGTTGGTGTTATGGGTGATGAAAGGACATATGACTACGCTGTTTGCCTAAGAGCTGTGTTAACTAGTGATTTTATGACTGCCGATTGGGCTAAAATTCCTTACGATGTTTTAGATATTGTATCAAGAAGAATTGTTAATGAAGTTAAAGGTGTTAATAGAGTACTTTATGATTGTACTTCCAAACCACCAGCAACTATTGAATTTGAATAATTAAGGTTCTTTAAATTCTAAGTAGTATTTAGTGTTTAGAGCTATAAACAAAAAGTATTATAACTATAAATAATGATTATTAGAACTATAAATTATTTGTAGTATAGCTTTAAAATATTATTAATAAAATTATAAATTTAGAATACTAGTAATTAAAAAAGAGTATTAGCATAGATTAAAGCAAAACAATCATAGCTAATACTCTTTTATTTAC